>NZ_CP132985.1:1811530-2117296 GCF_003286595.3 Aerococcus mictus
GCTTGGACCGCATGGTAGCCCAAAACGAAATCTTTTGGCGATTTTTTTGACTTAGGACTCATCCTTATCCTCCTCTAAGTATGCAAAGCTGGCTTGGCTCAAGGCCTGGAAGCGGTCGGTATCCACCAGGTATAAGTAGCCCATTAAGGCTTCCAAACCCGTCGCTAGCCGGTAGGAATGGATATCCGCATTTTTAGCTGAGCTGTGACTTTGGCTGTTACGTCCCCGCTTAAAAATACTAATTTCGCTTTCAGTTAAAGCCTGACTATCCAGCAAGTGCTTGACCAGTTTAGCTTGGGCCTTGGCACTGACAAAGTGGGTGGCCCGCTCATGAAGATCATGGGGGCGGGTGAGACCACTAGCCACTAGATGGGTCCGTACCTGGATTTCCCAGGCGGCGTCACCCAGATAAGCCAGGGTCAGGCCGCTTAATTGTTTGACTGCCTTCTTATCCATTATTTACTTCTTCTCCAACGGGTTCCTTGCGGGGTGTCATCCAAGATGATCCCTTGGTCAAGTAACTCTTGGCGGATGGCATCACTGCGGTCATAGTCCTTATCCAAGCGGGCTTGGTCTCTTTCTTCAATGAGGGCTTGGACTTCACTATCCAGGATAGTCGCATCTTGAAATTCAATGCCGATAATAGCTAACCATTGGCTAAGTTGTTGGTCATAGGCCTCAAGAACTGCTTGGGAAACTTGCGGAGCTTCCATATAGATATTAATCCGTTTGAGGGCTTCATAAATCACTGTTAAGGCGTTAGGAACATTGAAATCATCATCCATAACTTGGATAAAATGTTCATCCAGGGCCTGTAATTCACCTAATTCTTTCTCATCATCTGCTAGACTTTCCTTAGCATCTTGTAAACGATAGTTGATATTATCATGGGCGGTTTGCAAGCGTTCCAAGTTTCTTTGGGCTTCTTCCAAGTTGCTGTGGCTGAACTTGAGCGGAGCCCGGTAGTGGGCACTGGCTAGGAAGAAGCGCACGATGGTCGGTTCGACTTCTTTCAAAAGGTCATGAGCGAGGACAAAATTACCTAAGGACTTACTCATCTTTTCCCCGTCGTCACCCATAGTCACAAAGCCGTTATGTAACCAGTAGTTCACAAAGGTTTTTCCGGTCCGGGCTTCCGATTGGGCCCGTTCATTTTCATGGTGAGGGAAGACTAAGTCTGCGCCGCCACCGTGAATATCCAAGGTATCGGCGAGGTAACGGGTAGACATGACCGAGCATTCAATATGCCAACCAGGCCGTCCTGCCCCCCATGGGGAATCCCAGGAAGGTTCGCCGGCCTTAGCCGCCTTCCAGAGGGCAAAGTCCACGCTATCCTCTTTCTTGCCTTGTTCATCGGCACTCACACGCTCGCTGGCACCGCTTCTTAAGTCATCAATGGATTGGTCACTCAATTTGCCGTAAGAAGAAAAACTCCGGGCCCGGTAATAGACATCTCCGTCCACCACATAGGCATAGTCCTTATCCACCAGGTCTTGGACAAATTCAATAATAGCGTCAATATTTTCCAGAACCCGGGGATTGAGGGTCGCCCGTTTGACATTAAGCTTGTCAATATCTTCATAGTAGGCGGCAATATATTTGTCAGCAACTTCACGGCTAGTGATTCCTTCTTCTTGGCTGCGTTTAATAATTTTATCGTCAACGTCGGTGAAGTTAGAGACAAAGTTCACTTCATAGCCGCGGTATTCCAAATAGCGACGGATCACGTCAAAGGCCACAATACTGCGGGCATTACCGATGTGAATATAGTTGTAGACAGTTGGTCCACACACATACATATTCACCTTACCGTCATTAATGGGGTGAAATTCTTCTTTCGCTTTGGTTAAGGTATTGTAAACTGTTAACATTTTTAAAATCCCTTCAGCAATAAATTCAATAGTTCAAATAGAATCTTAGGACCATTTTACCATTGATTGCCGCTTTTTAACAATCTCTCCTTAATAAGCCGTGACCTCTGGCATCCTCCTCTCCCGGGATCATTCTTTTTAGCAGGGAATAAATAAGATTCTCCCTGCTCCTTCATTAAAGCCAATCCCCTCAGAAAGTGTCAACCAAGCCCGTGTTAGTGGGATTTTCCACTCTAAAATTAGCCATCATTTTCAGCTATAAAAATTCACTTCTTTGCAATACAAGATGCCCTGAGTTTCTCTTGATCAGCCCTGATTAAAAAGGGATATCTTATTCAGGAAATGAAAGCGATCTCATGAGAATGGACTAAGAGGAAATTAAAGTTCCTCTCGGCTGAACAAAAATAAGGGCCATAAAGCGGGAGAAAAGGATATTTTAAATCGGTAACAGCAAATAATAAAAGAAGAAGGCTAGCCAAGCCAAGAAAAAAGATCTTTACCTTTTTCTGTTGGTGAATAGTTATTTAACAAAATTTGTTTGAATAGCCAAGAGCAGAAGTGGCGCTTTGAATTTCGGCTTTAACCATGAACAAGCAAGCGATGTGAAATACGGATAGTAGGCTGAAAGCCGTACTAGCCGTTTGAAGCTCGCTAGGTGAGAGACCTAGAGCTCGAACCGATGCCATGGTTTTCAAAGCCAACATTCAAAAGCAGAACGTATGCTCATTTACACAATTTGACAAACAAATAAAAAGGCCCTGACCTTAGTCAGCAGCCTCTTTCATTCTTTATCCAATTATTCCCGCCACCAGGTGTCATAAAGGTTAATCGGCAGGTGGCGTTTATGTTGAGATTTTTGATACCAGTTTTCGATGGTTTGAGCGTCTTGGTCACTGACGTCTTGACCTTCCAGATAATCATCAATGGCTGGATAGGAAACCCCCAAAGCCTCTTCATCCGGCAATTGGGGCCGGTCATCTTCTAAGTCAGCAGTGGGCACCTTGTCATAGAGGTGGGGTGGACAATTCAAGGCCTTGAGTAACTGTTTGCCTTGACGCTTGTTTAAGCGCCAGAGAGGAACAATATCAGAGGCTCCGTCACCAAACTTGGTATAAAAACCAGTTACGGCTTCAGCAGCATGGTCAGTCCCTACCACGACCCCACTGCATTGGCCGGCGATGGCATATTGGACCACCATCCGTTGACGGGCCTTAATATTTCCCTTGTTGAAGTCGGAGAGCTCCAGTCCCGCTTCCGCTAAGGCGGTCACTTGCTGGTCAACTGCCCCTTTAATATTGACATCCAGGACCTGGTCAGGCTGGATAAAATCCAGGGCATCCTTGACATCTTGGGCATCGGACTGTTGGCCATAAGGCAGGGTGACTGCAATAAACTGATAAGCTTGGTCCTGGGTCGCTTGGCGGATTTGTTCAATGGCCATTTGGCACAACTTCCCCGCCAGGGTTGAGTCCTGCCCCCCACTGATCCCTAGCACTAAAGTTTTCAGAAAGGGATAGCGCTTGAGGTAGTCAGTAATAAAGGTCAGGCTGCGCTCGATTTCATCATCACTGTCGATGCTAGGCGCCACTTTTAAGGCTTGGATAATCTCTGCTTGTTGTTGTCGCATGGTCTTATTCTCCTCATCTTCCTGCTGCAATCGGAGCTGGTCGAACTAATCTGCATTGACTTGGTTCTTTTTGGCCCCAGCTTTGACCCGTTCATGGATGGCGTGAATACTATCCATCTTCAAGTCATAGAGTTCTTGTGACAAGTCAACCGGGTAAGCTTCGGGGTTGAGGATCCGTTTGTATTCGTCCCAAAGTGCCGCTAAGCTTTCTTCAGCATAGGCCTTGACCTCTTCTAGAGCTGGCAGGTCATAAACCCGTTTGCCATCTTGGTAGACAGTTTGTAAGAGCGGACGGGCAGAAAAGTCTTCAACCGTCTTATTAATATAAGTATAGGTAGGATGGAACATGTAGAGGGGTTGACTGGTGTCAAGCTCTTCATCTTCAACCGTCACATAGTCCCCTTCAGACTTACCATCCAAGTTATTGGTGATCCGCCAAATTTGTTTCTTACCTGGAGTGGTGACTTTTTCAGGCGAAGAGGACAGCTTCATGGTTGGCACCAAGTCACCCTTTTCGTCTTCAATGGCACATAACTTATAGACCCCACCTAAGGAAGCTTGGTCATAGGCCGTAATTAACTTAGTCCCGACACCCCAAGAATCCACCTTAGCCCCTTGCATTTTGAGATTAAGGATAGTTTTTTCATCCAGGTCGTTGGAAGCCACGATAATAGCATCCGGATAGCCGGCTTCATCCAGCATCTTACGAACGCGTTTGGAGAGGTAGGTAATATCCCCGCTATCGATACGGACACCGACAAAGTTGATTTTATCCCCCATTTCCCGGGCTACCCGAATGGCATTGGGAACTCCAGAATTCAAGACGTCATAGGTATCTACTAAGAAGACGCAATTCTTGTGGGACTCCGCATAGTGCTTAAAGGCCTCATAGTCAGACCGGTAGGCTTGGACCATAGCATGGGCGTGGGTTCCTGAAACGGGAACGCCAAGAATCTTCCCAGCTCGGACATTGGAAGTCGAATCAAAACCACCGATATAAGCAGCCCGCGCCCCCCAAATGGAAGCATCGAGTTCATGGGCCCGGCGCGCTCCAAATTCAGCCAAGGCGTCATTACCACACACGGTCCGAATCCGAGAAGCCTTGGTAGCAATCAGGGTTTGGAAGTTAATAATATTCAAGAGGGCGGTTTCAATGAGCTGACAGTCAGCCAAACTGCCTTCGACTTGAAGCAGAGGCTCATTAGCAAAGCAGACCTCTCCTTCCACCATGGAACGGATGGTTCCGTTAAATTGGAAGTTGGCTAAATAGTCCAAGAATTCTTCCGGATAATTTTGAGTTTCACGCAGGTAGGCAATATCTGTTTCGTTAAACTTTAAGTTATCCAGGTATTGGGTCAAGTGCTCCAAACCAGCAAAGATGGCATAACCGTTTTCAAAGGGGTTATTACGGAAATACATTTCAAAGACGCAACGTTGGTCAGCATTCCCTGCTTCCCAGTAGGTCTTCATCATATTAATTTCATAAAGGTCAGTGTGTAAGGCCAGACTATCATCTGGATAGATTGTCATTTTTTTCACTCCACATTCTCTTAAATTTGCTTCAACATAGCGTTATTTGAGTGTTTCTATTATACCATTTTACCAGCCAAAGCCATAGATTTAACCCCAATTGTAACATAAATAAGCAAACAGTAAGCATTAGAGTGCGACAAGCGCAAAAAGAGGGGAGACCATTGGAAGAAGTGCGTCGTAAATCCTCAATGAGGATTTACAAGGACTTCTGAAATGGAGCTCACCTCGCGCTTGGAGCACGTTTGATTAGAGTGCGAGGTGACGGGAAAAAGTGAAACGCTGGAAGAAATATGCGGAAATCCTTGAAAAGGATTGCCAAATATTTCTGAAGCGGAGTTCACTTTTGTCACCGAGCAGGTTTGGTTAGAGTGCGAGGCGACGGGAAAAAGTGAAACGCTACGCATACTCTATTTGTACGTCGCTTTGCTTCCTACAGCAGAGCACGACAGTCATAAAAAAAGGCTGAGAATTTCTCCCAGCCTTTTGGAAAAGATTATTTTTCTAAATGTGTGTGACTCTTACACTCTACCTAAACGTGTTCCAGTCACAGGACGAACGTCCGCTTCAAAAACTGGTAACGCTCAGCTCTGCTGAGCTTATCCCAGTTTTCTCCAGCGATTTCGTCCTCTAGTGTGACTGTCACACTCTCTTCTTTATTCCACTAACTCAATCCCCATTTTTTCGATGTCTTCGCGGTCTTCTGTTGGTAGGTTGTCTTCGTCAATCCCACTGGAGGAGACTTTTTCGAAGAGGACTTTGATGGTTTGTAAGAGGATCTTCATATCCAATATCAAGGAATAGGTCTTGATGTAAATAAGGTCAAAGTTCAACTTACTATTAAAGTCAGAAGCATATTTCCCATAGACTTGGGCGTAACCGGTTAGGCCGGCTTTGACATTATGGCGCAAGTAGTAATGGGAGTTTTGTTTTTGGAATTGGTCCACAAAGAAAGGCCGTTCTGGACGAGGGCCAACGAGGGACATGTCCCCTTTCAAAATATTGATTAATTGGGGTAATTCATCGATGCGGACAGCCCGGATAAACTTCCCGACCGGGGTAATCCGCGAGTCATTCTTACGGGCGATCACTGGACCCGATTGGACCTCGGAATCCACCACCATAGAGCGAAACTTCAGGATTTCAAATTCCTTGCCATTCTCAGTAATCCGCACTTGCCGGTAGAAAACCGGACCACGAGAAGTTAACTTGATGGCAATGGCTGTTAAGAGCATGATTGGTGAAGCAATGATTAACAGGATCAAGGAACAAATAATATCTAACCCTCGCTTAATCAAGGCCTGGTCAGCAGGAATCCGAAAGTCAGAAGTCTCAATAATAGACTCATCTTCAAAGCTCATGATATTGGGGTTGACCATGACCAAGTTCTCAAACTTGGAATTGAGGAAGAGTTTCTTCTCCTTCTGCATGAGAAGGCCATAAATTTTTAATTTCTCTTTTTCTGGGATCGACGAAGCCATATAAACAATATCGATATCGTCTAGGCGTTTACAGATATTATTATAGAAATCCGATAAGACCACATGGGTCACAAGGTGGCGAGAGCTCTTACTATTCTTAAAGTTATAAATGGCCGAAAAGACTTCGTCCTCGTAACCAATAATCATAACCCGCTTAGTTGAGGCATAGCGGCGGTAGATACTAAAGACCAAACTCCTAAAGAAATACAGGAGGGTCACACTGACAAAGAAGTCAATCAAGATCACCAAACGGGGAAAGGCAAACCAACGACCGATAAAGCTCAAAATCATGGTCATGGCCGCAGTCAAGCCCTGGTCAATCAAGGTAATGAAAAATAAATCCCCTCGGGTCTTGTTATAAAGGACATAGATCCCGGACAAGAGGTTGATCACTAAGAAAATCAGCATGATCCAAGGGAAGACACTCTGGAAGGCCTCCCCATTTTCTAAGGGAATATAGCGACTTTGATAGCGGATTAAAAAGGAAATCAGATAGGAAAGGAATAAAATCAGCGCCTCAGTTGCCCAAATGACAATGCGGTACCAATTGGTCCATTCTCCATTTTTTTGCATGGCTTAAAGCCTCCTCTGTAGATTCTTCCATCAAAAAAGAGCGGCTGAACCGCTCTTTCCTAGTTCATTAGGCCTATTTTAGCACAAAAGCAGGCAATGAGAATAGCTGCCCTGTTAAGATTCATTTAAATCTTACTGGCCATTAGCTGCTCCACCTTCTCCAGCTGCTGGGCCGACGCTTTCCACTACGCCACTTTCAGTTGGTGGAGTAGTTGGTTGACCTTCACCAGTTGGTGGAGGCGTTGTTTCACCGCTCGGTTGACTTGGCTGACTCACCTCAGGTTGAGGGCCTGGTTGGCTGGTGGAAGGTGTGCTGGTGCTGGTTTGACTGTTTTCTGAACTTGCTTGGTTACTTTGGCTCGACTCTTGTGGTTTTTCCGCTTGAGAGGACTGACTAGCCTGACTGCTTTGTGAAGCTTGTTGACTTTGTGATTGGGATTGAGGAGAGGATTCTTGAGCCTGGGATTGGGATTGAGATTGTGATTGGTTATTTTCAGGCTTCTCTTCTCTGGGTTGTTGTACCTGTCTGGCTGGACGATTTTGCCGGCTTTGTTGTTCATGTTGGGCATTAGCTTGGTCAGCTGCTTGGCGCAAGCGTTGGGTTTCTGCTTGGAGATCTTTATTCTCTTGGTCGACCCGGGCCTCTTCTTGTTTAGCTTCGCTTTCAATTTTCTTCTTCTCTTCTGGCGTTGCCTTGGCTTCATTGGCCGCTTGTAACTTACGGTTACGGATCACATCGATCACTTCATTATGGGCCTTGCCTAAACGTTCCAGTAATTCCGCCTTGAGATAAGGATTTTCTTCTTTTTCAATCTTTTCCTTCATGTCATCAATGGCTTGGTCTAATTGATCATAGGTCAAGCTAGCATTGTCTTTCAGCTTTTGGATTTCTTCCTCAAATTCTTTAAAACGTTGCCCTTGTTGGTCAGCTTGGTCAACGAGGCCGTTTAAGGCTTGGTAGAACTCGTCGCCATCACTTGGCCATTGCTTTTGTTGGTCTTCCTTAAACTTGTTGAGGTCATCCTCTTTAAGGTCCTTATTGAGCAAGACATATTTCTGTACCGTTGCCCCATTCAAGGCCGGTTTATCCTTAATTTTCTCAAAGAGGTGGTTGACCCCTTCTTGGGCCTTAAAGCGTGCTTCCACTTGGTCCAACTGCTTATTCAGGTCCTTGCGCGCACCGGAATAACGGTTTAGCCCTTCTACTTGGCTTCTCACTGCTTCAATTTCGGTTTTAGCGATATTTTCTTTTAGGAAAGTTTTATGGTCATCATAGTACAGGGCGCTAACTGCCTTTTCAGCGGCTTCCACGCTCCCATCACTTTTTTCCTGCTTGATGTCTTGGTTCTGCATGACCGCGTAAACACCGCCACCCAAGACGACCACAACGGAAAGTAAGGCAACAATGACTGCTTTCCAATTCAGCCGTTTCTTCATATTTTCTCCGCTCCTCATTACTTATTCATTGATTGAGATCAAAGTCTCAACTGTACTTACTAAAATTTTAGCATTCATTAGACACTTAGTCTTCATTCTACTATTTATTTACCGCAAATACAGCCATTTTAAGAAATTTTTATAAAAATGGCCATAAGAAAAATAAAAAAGCACCCTCCAAGGAGAATGCTTTAACGGCTTGAATAGTTATTAGCCTTCCGGTAAGACCTTATTTAAGGCCATGGCTACAATGGAAGCCACTGAAATTGGTGAACCGAAGAAATATTGAAGAACAGGCGGTAGGCTCAAGAGGAAATCGTTAGGCATGTATTGGATCAAGACCACCGTCCCTACCGATAAGGCAATCAGGAAGGTTTCCTTTTCCTTGATTTCCACGTTTTGCAAACTTTGCAGACCGGCTAGGAATATCGTTCCACAGATGACCAGGAAGACGCCACCAATAACGGCACCAGGAATGACTGAAATCAAGGCTGATAATTTTCCAGACAGGCCAAAGAGGATAAAGAGTCCGCCGGCATAGTAGAAAACAGGGAGACTGGCGACCCGGGTGAGGGAAATAATCCCAGCATTGGATGAAAATCCTGTTACCGGGCTGGTCCCCAAGAAACTGGTCAAGAGACAGCCAAGAGCTTCCCCCACTACCCCTTTATTAATCCGTTCCTTGCTTAATGCGCTTTCTGAAGCATTAGCTAGGGCAATCCAGGCCCCAGTCGACTCGGACAAGAGCAGTAAATAGATCACCAGCATGGTCAGAACCGATGGGAGGTCAAATTGGAAGGAAAAATCCTTAAACATAACCATGGGTAAACTAAACCATGGCGCGTCCGCCACCGGACTCAGATCTAAGACTCCCATAAACTGGGCCAGGACACAGCCAATCAAAAAAGTAATCAAAATCGAGCCGATCCGGCAGATCTTACCAGCAAAACCGGTCAGGCGGTTTCCTAAGAGCGTGGCGGTTACCATGCTAATGATGGCTACCAGACCCAGGATTAAGTTTTGCCCGACACTGGCTTGGGGCGCGGTGTAAATGTTGTTCACCGCTGCTGGCATCAAAGACAGGCCGATACAGAGTAAGAGGACAGCCCCGACAATTTGTGGGATGAAGTAATTAACAAACTTATCCATCAAACCGGAAAAACCCAGTAAGAGTAATCCCAAGGCTCCCACTAAGGCTGCCGACATAGCGACGCCCCAACCAGCAATACCGCCGCCATTGGCCAAGGCAATCCCACTAATGGCCGCAATAGGAATAAAGGAAGCCCCTTGCGCTACAGGCAGGTGCATGAGCTTGCTTTGGATAATCATGGCCAAGCCACAGGCGATAAAGGTTGATTGAATCACGGCTGACATTTGACCGGTGCTCAGGCCGACAATCCCAGCGATAATCATGGGACCAATATAGACATTCATGGACAGGCCATGCTGTAAACCCAGGGTCAGCGCTTCAGAGGCAGGAATCTTGTCATCAATACCGGCTTCTAAGTGCGAGTTACGAGGCGTGCTTGTCATAGGTAGAGTTTCCTTTCTTAAATACGAACATTATTAAATCATACATTCCTATTATACGGAATTCTTGTCAGTTATCAAGTGATTTCGCGAATTATTTTCCATGATTCTAACAATTCGTTCGCTTTCTTCTCCAGTTAAGGGCCGGAAGCGGCCAGTTTTCAGGTCAGGGTCCAAGTGGAGCGGGCCTAAAGACAGACGTTTTAAGTGAACGACCTTGAGTCCATTGGCAAGAAACATCTTCTTGACCTGGTGGCGCATCCCCTGGTCAATGGTCAAGTAAGCCTGGCGAGGACCAATAATTTCTAATTTGGCCGGCCGGCAAGTCGTCCCATCCGCAAAGGTCACCCCAGCCTGGAATTTTTCCACCAGGTCAGCTCCCAAGTCGCCATTGACAGTTACTTGATAGGTCTTGGGCATGTGGAAACGGGCATGTTCGAGAAAGTAATGGAGTTGGCCATTATCGGTTAACAAGAGCAAACCTTCCACGTCCCGGTCCAAACGGCCTACAATTGAAGTTCCCTGGTAGCATTCAGGTAAGTGGTCGTATGGCGTGGGCCAATGGGCGTCTTTTTTGGCGGAGACTTGCCCTGCTGCCTTGTTATAGACCAGGTAGTGGTGACCCAAACCGACTCCAATCCGTTTGCTTCGGTAATAAATGACCATCAAGTCGGGATCAAGGGCCTGGTTAATATCGACTAGGGGCTGGCCCTTGTAGAAGACCTCTCCGGCATGGATGAGACGTTTGGCCTTGGTGGCTGATAAGTGACATTCTGCTTGAATAAGATCCAGTAAACGCATAAAAACTCCTTTAAAAAAACGTCCCTTCCTACTCGCAAAAAGTAAGAAGCGGGACGTTGGCTTAATTTGATACAAAATAAAAAAGACCTATTTTCTCACTCGGTCAAAGACACTGCCGATGATAGGCACCAAAACAGCTGCCGCGATGATTTCAAAAATAAAGTTAAGCCCTAAGGCGCCTACAAAGGTTCCTAAAACAGCGGTTTCGGGAATATTCAAGGCCTTGGCATAGGCTTCCGAACTAAAGAGAGCGGTCATGATAATAACCAGGGAAGTATTGGTAAGGGTCCCCAAAGCCCCCACGATCACCCGGCTAATTTCGGGACGGAGCCATTTGCCTAAGAACTGGGCTGCCCAGCCTGACAGAAAACCGACACAGACCCGGGGAAGCACCGACACCAAGGGATTTAAAAAGATCGGTGACAGGATGGTGGGTTGGATCATGTTATGGAAGAGGGACAAAACGCCCCAAACTAAGCCTAACATGGCGCCTGAAGCCGGTCCCAAAACCATGCCCCCAGCAATGACGGTGATATGGATGATGGTTACATTGGCTGGCCCCAGGGGAATGTAGCCGATCCAAGGGACAAAGGTCTGCATAATTAAAATCGCAATAAATAAACTACTGATGGTTTTATTTTGTAGGGCGGTATTTTTTCTTCTAGCCATCGCTAGCTCCTTTCCGTAAGTGAGCGGTCAACTGAACGAAGCGCTGGGTCAGTTGGGCCGTTAACCCCCAAAGATTTTCTTGATCGATATTATAAAAAGGAATTTCCTCCACATAGTTCTTGAAGCGGTAGTTTTTCCCTCCTGGAATACGATCATAAGGGAAGTGATGGCCACGGTCAAGTTTAGATTCCATCCGGTAAATTTCAGGCTGGTCCAAGTCCAGGTCAGCTAAGGGCACGGTAAAGACATGCTTGACCTCATCTTGGTTAATGGCTAAGTCATCTAAGTGGTCGATAGCTAAATAAGCCACATAGGCCGCAATCACCCGCTTGGTCTGAACAATATAGTCCATCTCGCCCAGGACTTGGATCTTATCCCGTCCCAGTCCCAGCTCCTCCTGAGTTTCCCGGACCGCCGCTTGAGCAAAGCTTTCGCCTGTTTCTACCCGACCACCGGGAAAAGCAGCATCGCCGGCTTGGGAGATGCCTGGTGCGCGGTGTTCATAGAGCAAGGCTGGCTCTTGGCCTTTAAGGGATACGATAGGAATTAAGACCGCATAAAAGCGCTCCACCCCTAAAGGTTGGCCCTCATAGTCCCTGAAAAAGGCTTGGTAGTCTTTTAACATGGCTCTTCCTCCTAGCGCCTATTTTACCCCTCACTGAATCGATTCGCTAGCTAGTCTTTGATAATAAATTGGTCGACCACATGGCTGATCCCCTCTTCATCGTTAGTGTGGGTCACAAAGTCAGCCACCGCCTTAACACTGGCCACCGCATTGCCCATGGCAACCCCTAAGCCAGCCCATTCAATCATAGTCAGGTCATTTTCTTGGTCCCCAAAGGCCATGGTTTGCTCTTGGTCCACGCCAATTTCTTGACTCAAATGAGCTAGCCCGGCCCCCTTATTGGCATCAACCGGGTTAAATTCTAAGAAATAAGGCGCAGACTTCACAATATTCCAACGCTTAAACCAATCTTCTGGCAGGTCTTGGCGGACCGTTTCTAAGTAGGCCGGATCTCCGGTCACCATCAGTTTATTGACCTTAGTTTCGTTTTCAACAAAGTTTTCAATCTTTATGGGCATCCCGGTTAACTGGGCTTCATGAGCCATGTATTGATGGTTGGGTTCCTTGAGGCCGAGGACATTGTGGTCGTCGTAAGTATTGATATCCACATCATAGTCGGCTAAAAAGTCACAAATTTCCCCAACTTCAGCAGGGGGAAGAACAGCTTCAAAGATCACCTGGTTATCTGACCAAGTGTCCACAATCCGACCGCCATTGAAGCTCGATAAATAGCGGACCAAGTCCTTACCGACCAGGTCTTGGATCAGCTCCACCCCAGGCAGGGGCCGACCGGAAGAAATCACAATTTCAATGCCAGACTCCTTCATGGTCTTTAGGGCCTGGTGGGTGGCCTCACTCAAGCTGGAGTCACTCTTTAACAGGGTGCCATCAACGTCAAAAGCAGCTAATCGATACATTGCTTTAAATTCCTTTCATTTTCTAATGGGTTAAGAAGTCATGGGCTTGGCTATTGACCTGAACCTCCATATCACCTTCGTAGGAAATAATGACAGGGTCTTGGCCCAAGCACAAGCGGCCATCAGTCACCGTATAGGTGTCATCGTTCAACAAGTTGGTATAGTCGCCTGAAGGCAGAGAGAGCTCCACCTCACAAGGCGTTTGGTCATCAGTCTTCAATTTAAAAAGGCCAAACAAGTGTTGTTTGTAATAATGGTAGCCACAAATAATGATATTAGGCTTGACGCCTCGGTAGAAGAAATAGCCACTCTTGCAGGCTTCGCGCTTCTTAATCAGAGAGAGGCGTTGGATCATCTCAGTCATATCTTCTTGGGGAGTCCAGTCCATACTTTCCGCCTTATCCCAGGGGATGGAATCCTCTAGGCCGTATTCTTGCCCCATAATCAAGTGGGCCATCCCCTTCTTAAAGAGCGAAAAGGCGGTCCAATTCCGCAAATCCGCCTTGGTCTTGACATGGGAAGCAACCCGAGAGTGGTTAGCAAACTCCAGGGCCCGGTTTTTCACGGCGGTAAAGGGCAGCTGGATCTCGCTTAAATTCAGGACATAGATCAGATTATCCAAATCTAAAATCCCGTGGTAAAAGCGTAGGTAAAATTCCGCTAAATTGCCCTCGTCCAGAACGTCAAAGTTACTATAAAGCTCTCCTTCGGTTGAATAGTGGACATTATTCATCCGTAAACGAAACATGGTATTGTCAGTCAGGAGGTTGCCCATCCAGTAGAAATAAGGATGGACGTCCTCCACTTCAGCCCGGGCGCTATTCCAAAACTCGGTGCGGATCAATTGGGCATCACGAATAGAAAAACCATCCACATAGAGGGCCCACTCCTTCAGGGTGGCAATCAATTCATCCCATAGTTTGGGGTTAGAAAAGTCGAGGTCAACCCCCTTTTCATAACCCGGAAAGCGGGTATAAACCTGGCCTTCCTTATTGCGTAAGAAGTAGGTGGGACGTTCCTGAATGACCTCTGAATCCTTGGCCAATTGGGTCATAGGAAATTCAATCACCAGCTGGATTCCCGCCTGGTGGACAGCATGGACCAAGTCCTTGAAATCCTCCATGGTCCCATAGGCCGGGTCCACATCCTTAAAATTCTTGACAAAATTCGGATTGCCAACCTCCCCTTCAGGATGTTGGTCGGTCACGGGAAAAATCGACGCCAAAATTAAAATATCTACGCCCAAGGCCTTGAGGCGGGCTAAGTCAGGGATGACTGCTTGAAAAGTCCCCGCTTCAGTATAATTTCGGATAAAAATTTTATAAGCTAATTTATGCCTTAAGGTCAAATTGGTTACCTTAGCCATCGGTCCATGTCACGCTCCTTTTTTGAAAGTGCCTACACCTTTCCTCAGTCGCTTTTATCATATCACATCAGGGCATAAAAAAGCGCTTAATTTCTCTCTACCACTAGGCTAAGGCCTGGCTGACCAAGATTTTACCAGACTGGGTCACAACTAAGCCCTCAATCCCTTTTAAGTCATCAATGGCAGCCACTGCTTCTTCTGAATTCAAAGCAAAGAGAGCCGTGGTCCAAATCTCACAGAAAACTGATTGGGGCGCGATAATGGTTAAAGACGCCAGGTCGGTTTCAATAGGGTAACCGGTCTTTGAATCCAGGATATGGTGGTAGGACTGGCCTTCTTGCTTGAAAGAGCGTTCATAGATTCCTGAAGTGACCACGGACTGGTTTTTGACTGGGACCGTGGCCATAATTTCACCCCGGATGGCGTCTGGACGTTGGATACCGATCCGCCAAAAGCCGTCGTCGCGGTTGGGAGCATCTCCCATGACGAGGACATTGCCGCCCAGATTAATCAATCCATAGTCCGCTCCAGCCTGGCGCCAGTCGGCCACAATCTGGTCAGCAAAATAGCCCTTGGCAATGGCACCCAGGTCAATCTCCATGCCTTCCTTTTCTAAATAAACTTTATGGGTAGTCGGATCGAGCTGGACCTTATGGGGGTCAATCAAATCCAGACGTTCGTCGATTTCTTCTTGACTGGGCACTCGGGCGTCGGAAAAGCCGATATGCCAGAGCTTGACCAAGGGACCAATGGCTAAGTTAAAGCGGCCCTCGGTAGAGACCGAGACTTTCTTAGCCAGTTGGATCAGGTCAAAGAGATCCTTATCCACGGCAACAGCCGCCTTCCCCGCTGCCTGGTTGACCTGCATCAACATGGAATCATCGCGGTTAGCGGAAAAGCGGTACTCATAATCACGTAACTTGGCCTCGCTCTTTTCCAAGAGGGCCTCTGCCTCCGGGTGGCCAACTTTCATTTCAATTACAGTTCCCATTAATTCAACTAATTTTACGGCTTCCATGGCCTTCCCCTTTCTGATTCATTAAATTTCACCCGACACGGTCGGATTTTGCTTGACCCCGGCTAATTCATCGATTTGCCAGTGGAGAACAATCCAGGTGGCCAAGAAGACCGCCATAATATCCACTCCCGCCCGGCTCACTACATCGACCAAAGCAATCTCATAACGTAAGGCAAAGAAGGCGTGATAAGCCAAAACGGCCGGCGCAAAAAATCCCCAGGTAAACTGGTAGTTTTTGCCTTTCTTATCTTGGCGTCTGAGATAACGTTGCAAGACGCAAAAGACGCCACCCATGGTAAGTCCCAACATGGCTGCCCAGCCTAGAGAAATGGTGAGGTTGTCATCGCCTAAGCTATAAATATCCAAACCTCGGTAGGCAAAGAAACGAAAAATTACCATGGACAAGGTATAGACCAAGAGGGCCCGGTTATAGATAAAGGGCTTGCGTTGGTAATGTTGGCGTTTGGTCGCCAATAATTTCTCAATCAGAGCCCCTTGAACCATGAAGACCAGGACCGCCTTGAGCGAATTTAAGAAATAATCAACCGGCAGGCGGTGGGGCAAGGGTTCACAGAGGTAAAGAATAAAGACGACCAACTCACAAGCCAGGTAGACCCAGGTTTTATAACGTTTAGTCCCTGGCAGACGGAGGTCGATCAGTTCATAACCCGCCGTCATCAGGGTAAAGACCAGCCAACCCACTAGAAAAGCCAGGATCGGATAATTTCCCGATTCCAATAAGGGCGAAGGCGGGAGGATCCCTTGAAAGGAGGGGTTGGGTAAAAACAGGTCAAAGACCAGCTGTAAAGCAGACATCACTATACCAATTAAGGCTATTCTAAGCCATCGCTTCATCGGCCTCACTTCTTTCTAATAGACCCGCATGGCTAGCAGGTGCTCACGTAACACAACGGCATTATTTTCACTTTCATTTTTGGAACTATAGATTAAGCTAATCTTATGGTCAACCGCCTTGCGACATAAACGCTGGCAGGCCTCATGGGCAGCTCGGTTTTGGTTGAGTTCTTGCTTATAGGCTGACTTAAAGCGGTCAAAGTGGTCAGGATTTTGGTGGAAGGTCTTACGCAAGTCATCACTCGGCGCCAGATCTTTCTCCCATTCATCCACATGAGCATCTTCCTTCTTAATCCCACGCGGCCACAAGCGATCCACTAAAATCCGCTCACCATCGTTAGGATCATAATCGGCATAAGCCCGCTTAATTGCAATCTCCATCAAACACACGCTCATTTCTAAACTTATCAATATTATAAATATAGTATAACAAAAGCAGCTAAACAAAATAAAAACTTAGCTACCCAATCAGGCAGCTAAGTTTCTTTACGAGATTCTCTTATTCAGCTTTTTCCATCTTACTTAAGGCTTCTTCAAGATGGTGTTTGGTCTTTTCCTTGCCCATGACTTCAATGGTTAAGCCGATGGACGGACCGTGTTCCTTACCGGAAGTCGCGACACGCAGTGGCATATAGAGGTTTTTACCTTTGATGCCGGTGTCTTTTTGAACTTGTTTAATGGCCGCCATGATGTGTTCTTCATCGAAAGGTTCGATAGCGTCCAACTTATTGTTAAAGTCATTGACCACTTCATAGGCAGTGTCTGCTGACAAGATTTCCTTGCCGCGTTCATCCACTTCTAAGGAATCGTGGAAGAACATGTCGGACAAGTCAACAATTTGTTTGGCGTAGGACATTTCATCCTTATATAAGGAGACTAATTTCTTGGTCCAAGCCAATTCCTCTTCACTAGGGTTTTCGGATACCCGGCCAGCCGCTTGCAGGTGAGGAATGGCAAGGCGGGCAACGGTTTCTTCGTCAGCAGCCTTCATGTAGCGGTTGTTGATCCATTCCAATTTCTTATTATCAAAGGCAGCCGGTGACTTGCTTAAGCGGTTAGGGTCAAAGATTTCAATGAATTCTTCCTTGGAGAAGATTTCTTCTTCCCCTTTTGGTGACCAACCCAGTAGAGCGATAAAGTTAAAGATCGCTTCGGGGAGGTAACCAAGATCACGGTATTGTTCAATAAATTGAATAATGGAACCGTCACGCTTGGATAATTTCTTCCCGGTTTCAGCACTGGTAATCAAGGACATGTGACCAAAGACAGGCGCTTCCCAGCCTAAAGCTTGGTAGATCATGATTTGTTTAGGGGTGTTAGACAAGTGGTCATCCCCACGTAAAACATGGGTAATTTCCATCAAGTGGTCGTCAACCACCACAGCGAAATTATAGGTTGGGGACTTATCTTTCTTCCAGATAATAAAGTCGCCACCAATATCTTCAGAGTGGATGCTGACCTCTCCTTTAACCATGTCGTCAAAGGTGTAAGTTTCCCCTTCTGGGATCCGGAAACGGACGGTTTCAGGGCGTCCTTCGTCTCGAGCAGCTTGGATGTCTTCATCCGAACGATCGCGCCAGGTGCCTTCATAGTGTGGCATGATCCCCGCTGCTTTTTGAGCTTGGCGGGCAGCTTCTAATTCTTCTTCGGTATCAAAGGCATAGTAAGCGTCCCCTTGTTCGATCAATTGGTCAATGTATTTTTGGTAGATATCGTAACGTTCGGATTGGCGGTAAGGGCCGTATTGACCTGGATTTTCTGGACTTTCATCCCAATCCAAACCTAACCATTTCAAGTTGTCAATTTGGCTCTTTTCACCATCCGCCACATTCCGTTTTTTATCGGTGTCTTCAATACGGATAATGAAGTCGCCACCTTCGTGACGGGCGAATAAGTAGTTAAACAAAGCGGTACGCGCATTGCCAATGTGTAAGTAGCCTGTTGGACTTGGCGCATAGCGCACTCTGATCTTATCGGACATAAATTTAGCCATCTCCTCTTGTCTGTAAAGATTTCAATCGTTTCTATTCTACCATAAGTTGACCCCGCATTAAAATGAATGGGCCAAAATGCAAGTAAAAATTGTCTTTCAGGATCGTTCAAGCTACCTAAAGTGATTCATCAAGCCATCAAAGCGTCACTTTAGTCCTTTAAGGTCACTTGGGCGACCTTATCCCCTGCTTTAACAGCTTTGGGTTCTTCCACTTCTAGAGATTCCACTTGGTCTGCTTGGGTGAGGACCACCACACAGGTAGTATCTGTGCCGGCTTGGCGAACAGCGTCTAAGTCCATTTGGGTCAAGACTTGGCCGGCTTTAACTTGGTCTCCAGCAGATACTTGAGAGGTAAAAGGTTTGCCATCCAAGTCAACGGTATTAAAACCTAGGTGGAGGAGGATCTCCAGGCCTTCATCACTTTCAATGCCAATGGCATGTTGAGTAGGGAAAACGGTCGTGACCGTCCCATTGACTGGGGCATAAACGGTGCCCTCATCGGGTTCAATCGCAAACCCGTCGCCCATCATCTTTTGACTAAATACGGGGTCAGAGACTGATTCTAAGGCCACCAACTGCCCATTAGCAATCGCTTCAAGTTCTACTGAGGTATTTTTTGCTTTTTTCTTTAAGAATCCAAACATTTTTTCTGCTCCTTTTTATGGCTAGTCAACCAGCATTTCATTTTAGGGATAGTTTACCATGAACCTTAAAGGAATATCAGAATTTTCAATGAAATTTCAGAGCTTGGAGCTCAGAACTTAATCTAGGTCTTGGACAAAGGTCAAGTGCTTGTCATCCGACTCCTCAGCCAAGTAGCGGTAGCCCGCCTCAGAAAAAGCTTGGATCTGACTCAGATCAGTGACTTGGTGGTTAACCAGGTAATTCAAGAGAGCACCTCTTCCCTTCTTGGCAATCGTGGAATGCTGTTTGAATTTGCCGTCTTTGATCTGGTAAAAATCCACATCGATCCAGTCATAGCGGTCGGAATCCAGCAAGCTAGCAAATTCCTGGCTGGCTAGGCTAAGAATCCTTTCACCCGACGCAAAGGCTTGGTCAAAAGTCCCCTGCCAGAATTTTCTGAGGGATTGCCCCTCCACTTTCAGCGGCATGGACAGGTCCAGACGGTAGGGCTTAATGGGTTGGGTGGCAGGGATGGGCCCATAGAGCGCGGACAAAATCCGCACTTGCTGGTCTAGATAGGCTTGGATCGCTGGGTCTTGTAAATCCAAGTCCAGCTGCCGGTAGGCCAAGCCATGGTAGAGGCTAATGGCCGGGTAAGCCTTATCTTGGTCAAAATCTTCTATATAAGCTAAGTTAGTCTCTAGCAACTTGTCCTTCACCTTTAAAGTTTTTGCCACTTCTTCTGGGCTCAGGGACTTCAAGGTCTGGACTAGCGCTTGACTTTGAGGGCTAAGTTGCCAGTCTTTCTCAAGGGCTTGGTCGAGGGACATCTCCTTGGCCGGGGAAAAAATAATCTTCATAAATAGTCTCCTTTATACTGGGTCTCTTGGCTTTATTTTACCATAGGGGTAATCTTGCTCTTTAGTGTGACTGTCGCACTCTAACCAAACCTGCTCCAGTCACAGGACGAACGTCCGCTTCAAAAACTGGTAACGCTCAGCTTTACTGAGCTTATCCCAGTTTTCTCCAGCGATTTCGTCCTTTGGTGTGACTGTCGCACTCTAACCAAACCTGCTCCAAGCGCAGAGCAAGCGTCCTCTTCAGAAAATGGCGACAAATTCTCTGCAAGAATTTTTACGCCTTTTTCTTCCAGAGGTCTTGCTCTTTGGTGCACTTGTCGCACTCTAACCAAACCTGCTCCAGTCACAGGACGAACGTCCGCTTCAAAAACTGGTAACGCTCAGCTTTACTGAGCTTATCCCAGTTTTCTCCAGCGATTTCGTCCTTTGGTGTGACTGTCGCACTCTAACCAAACCTGCTCCAAGCGCAGAGCAAGCGTCCTCTTCAGAAAATGGCGACAAATTCTCTGCAAGAATTTTTACGCCTTTTTCTTCCAGAGGTCTTGCTCTTTGGTGCACTTGTCGCACTCTGACCAAACCTGCTCCGGGTGCAGATCGATCTCCACTTCACTAAAGTGCAAGAAATTCTTTTCAAGAATTTTTGCTCTTTAGCTCCAGTGCTATCGATCTTTAGCGCACCCGTCGCACTCTAACTTTTATAGTTTATAAAAATAACTTTTATTGGACAAAGAAGTCGAATTATATTATGGTTTTTTTATCAGTTTTTAGGGGAGTAGAGGAAAATGGAAAAAGAATTTGGTCCAGTTTTACGCTTTTTGAGAGGAATTGTTCGCCTATTTATACCCACATACCGGCTCGACCAAGAATCGATACCCGACTTGAGCCAGCCGACCGTCTTTGTCTCCCACCATGAAAACCTCAGAGGCCCGCTTAAAATTATTATCTGGACCACCATTTTTATGCGGATCTGGGTCCTGGCCAAGTTGACCGATCCTAAGGCCTGCTACCAACATTTTGTGGACTATACCTTTACCCAACGTTTCCATATTCCAAAACCCATCGCCAAGCTCTTGGCTTTTCCAGCGGCCTGGATCGTGGCCTTCTTCCTCAAGCAAGCTCGGGTCATTCCCGTCTATCGGGGGAGTCGCCAACTTAAGAAGACCTTCACTACTAGCCTCCAAGCCCTAGAAGAGCGCGTCCCCGTCACCATCTTCCCTGATGTGGACTATCAAAGTAAGGACCAACCTGTGGGGAAAATCTATGAAGGCTTCCTCCACTTGGAGAAACTCTACTACCGCAAATACCACCATCATATCCAATTTGTCCCCCTTTACGCCAATCGAAAGACCCATAAAATCTATTGCGGACAGGCAGTCACCTTCCAAGGTCCAAAAGAAGATTTCCGCCAAGAACGTGACCAGGTCGCCCAAAAACTCCAAGACCAACTCAACCAACTCCTCGATAAAGACTAAAACAATCTGAAAAAGTTAACCCTGACCGCCACTTTCCTAGTTAAAGTGGCAGTCAGGGCTTTTTTATTCTCTGTTATTTTTTACATCGATAAGTCCACAAGTTGAATTTCCAGCTTTTTCTGACTATTACCCTTATAATAAAAATATCAGGTGGTCAAAATCTGGCCACCAAGAATAAAACATGAGGAGGAAGAACTATGTCAATGCGTGATCAATTAATTGGTACCTGGCGTTTACTTTCATACGAAACCGAAAAAGACGGCGAAAAGGTTTATCCTTTCGGCAAGGACGCTAAGGGCTTCATTATGTACAACCCTGATGGCTACATGTCCGCTCAATTATCCAAAGTCGGCCGGACTCCATACGAATCAGGCGATATCCACACGGGGACTACCGAAGAAATGGCAGAAGCCGCCCACGGCTATATGGCCTATTCCGGTCGTTTTGAAGTCGACGAAGAAAAAGGGGAAGTTACCCACCACATGGACGTCTCCATGAACCCGACTTGGGAAGGCCAAGCTCAACCTCGTGTTGGCCAAATTGACGGCAAGATCCTATCGATCTATAACGGACTCCACCCAGAAGACCAACTCAAATGGGAACGAGTAGAACCTCATAAATAAGACTGATGCGAGCTGACGACAAAAAGTGAAACGCTGGAAGAAATATGCGGTAAGCCTTGAAAAGGATTGCCAAATATTTCTGAAGCGGAGTTCACTTTTGTCAGCGAGCAGGTTTGAGAAGGATGTGAGGAAGGATCAGTGAGGGAGATTCCTTGGAAGAAAAGATGATAAGATCAGAAATAAGGATGTGAGAACGCCATCAAAGACTTGAATCACTGGAGGAAAATACCATAAGCGCAGCAAGGCTGTGCGTTGGTATTTTCTGAAGTGACTTCAAGGCTGGTGTTCGAACTCAACCTGCTTGGTCGTTCAACTTTTCTGAAAGGACATCCCCTCACCCTTCCGAACTCAACTAGAGAGTACAACAATCACATCTTTTATCGTAGAAATAATTGTTAACAAATATTAATAAGGAGGACTCATTTATGGCAAATACCAATCGCGTTGTTGTTGTCACTGGTGGCGGGTCAGGAATTGGCCTAGCTATCGCTAAAAGCTTTGCAGAGAACGGTGACAAGGTCGCTATTCTCGGTCGGACCAAGGAAAAATTAGACAAGGCTGCTGAAGGACATGAAAATCTTTATGGCTTCCCTTGTGACATCCAAGTTGAAGACGAAGTCAAAGCAACCACCGAAGCTATCGCCAAAGAACTCGGTGACATTGATGTCTTAGTCAATAATGCCGGTTTACAAAGAATTCATTCCGTGGAAGACTTCCCACTTTCTGACTGGGACCAAGTGATCGGTACCATCTTAACCGGTACCTTCCTCATGACCAAGTACTCCCTCCCCTACATGACTAAAAATGAATGGGGTCGGGTCATTACGATTTCTTCTGGTCATGGTCGTCGTCCAGATAAATACAAGTCAGCTTATGTGGCGGCTAAACACGGTCAAATCGGTTTCACCAATACCGTAGCTATGGAATATGCCCAAGCTGGCGTGACCGCTAACTCCATCCTACCAGGTGCTACCAATACTGACTTAATCCAAAATCAATTAGGTGACCTGGCTGAAAAAGATGGCACTTCCAAACAAGAAGCGCTAGAAACCCATATCTTAGGGGCTCAATGGATGAAAGAACTCATTGAACCAGAAGAAATTGGTGCACTAGCGGTCTTCTTAGCTTCTGACGGTGCCGCTAAGATTACCGGCGAAGCAATCGGAATCACCGGTGGCGAATAGAATAAAACTGCTGATAAACCAGCAAAAAAGCCGACGTTCACGAAGAGCGTCGGCTTTTCTATTTCCCAATAGGTCAGCTACATCAGTTGGTGACAATTTATGCTATCCTTTATAAGGTGGCAACTGCCCTAGAATGGGGGTGTTTATCATGATTAAGGAAATCTGTACTCTCATCGTTGCCCCACTTTTAGTGGGAATAGTTATTGAACTATTCAAACGATACCTTGATCGGACGGACAACGATGATTAGTTGCCACAAGGACACACGCTCAGGCCCGCATGAGTGAAAAAAAGAGCCAGGAAGTCGCACCTTCCTGGCTCTTGTGTTTACCACGGCGGATATCTGTACTCTTCCGCATTTATATTATAACATGAGTCCACACTTCTGTCAGTTTAATGGCTGAAGATCTTAGACAATAAATTTCCCTAAAGGATGGCTATTTCTTCATATAAGCTTTAATCCCAAAATGAACAAGCGCAAAGACAAAGTAGGCGATTGTTGCTCCAAAGTTATAGAAATCAATGTCCAAAAATAGATTGAGTAGTAAGGTTAGCAGGAATACTCCACCCATAACGGTTAGTGTCTCATTAAGTGCTTTATTCATAAAAATCCTTCTTTCCGATAATGATGTCACTGATCACTTTCGAGTATAGGTAATTTCTGATTAAGAACTCTTTCCATTTTCAGCCTAACAAGTATTTAAATAGCATACAAACAATTAGCTCATATAAATAACAAAAAAACAATTTAATTAAAAGATTATTAAGGTATGTAAAAAACAGCCATCCCACGCCCATGGGATGGCTGTTATGCTTTTTAAAGCGGGAAATTTCGCCCTTCCGCACTTTTATGATGCCATAAATTAACCTGTTTTCAAACTATTTTTCTTCCCAGTGGTCGATGAAGTCATAGAGTTCACTTTCCCGTTGGTAGATGATTAAGGACACCACCATAACTAAGCCCAGGAGAATGAAGCCAAGAGCCAGGAGGATGGGCAGGTAGGCAGAAAGGCGGGGTTGCCCGATGAGGAGAATGCCCATGGCAAAAGTCGCTAGCGACAGCACAATCCCGCTCACCGGAATATCCCAGTGATCAGTATGGATGCGGTAAAATTGCCAAACCCGGATCAGACTTAGGCCAATCATCCACACCCCCACTTGAATAGGCAGGAAGCGGCCGCCAAAATAAATGCCCGCTCCTGAGAGAATAAAGGCTAAAAGTGCCGCCAACAAGTAAGTCCCCCGTAAGCGCGACCCAGGCTGGGTCCAAAAGTAACGCAGGTCCCAGAGTCCCGAAATAAAGATAATTAAGAGGAAAAAACCTGCTAGAAAGCTTAAGTCATAACTGGGTTTGATCAGAAGAACCAAGCCCGAAAAGATTAAGGCGCCCCCAACCAAGACGCTCACCCAGGGTTGGTCATGGTGCCAGGCACTCACTTGTTGAAGGACTTCATTCTTGATGGATTGGGGATAATAAGTGTCCTCACTAGTCTG
This sequence comes from Aerococcus mictus, assembly GCF_003286595.3. Classification (NCBI taxonomy): domain Bacteria; kingdom Bacillati; phylum Bacillota; class Bacilli; order Lactobacillales; family Aerococcaceae; genus Aerococcus; species Aerococcus mictus. Next base: position 1,836,021 of record NZ_CP132985.1, read on the forward strand.
ACGTCTACGCTTCAAGGCCCGCCCAATCAATACCAAGTCATTCAAGGTCGACATCAGAAAGCGCTGGGTCGACCGGTCTAAAGACTTGCCTTCCCGGTACAAATTACCAATAAAGCCAGAGAAGTCTTTGTCAATATCTTTAAAACTATCGATACCGGTTTGGTTTAAAAGTTCAAAGACTAGGAAGAAGAAGCGTTCAATATTTTCTTGCCCCTGCCATAGCATCCAGACATTCATAGTGGCTTGGGCCAACTGACTGGTAGGAGTGGTGCTTTGAACCTGCTCAAAGTGAGTATCTTCTACTTCCCACATCTCCATCAGGTGCTGCATGAGGGAAATCCCCGAACTTCTCACCACCACGGGCTTAACCGCCGCATAGAGAATGATCCCAATCAGGGAATCCTCGGGCACATATTCATGGATCCGCCCTTGAATCCGGTGAAAGTTTTCCTGGGCTAGAGTTTCACGGTGAATACCAGGCGAATCAAAGGCGTACACCGCGCTCAGGCGGTCTTGGTAAGCTTTGTCTTGTTGAATAGAAGCAACAATAGCCAAGTTACCGCCTTTGGAATGACCGGAAACAATGATGGTTTGCTCAGGGTCAGTCGGATAATCGAGCACCTGACGCAGGTAGTCCGTGGCTGACTTTTGTGAGGGCATGGCTTTTTGGTAGGCCAGTTTGAAATTCTCCCGCCAACCAACTAAGTGATCGTCAGTTCCTCGAAAGGCAATGATCTTAAAGTGATCAGGCACTTCCACCACCAAGGCCGCAAATTGAAGTACCGCCTCCCGGTTCAACTGGGAATCAAAGCCATAGAGACGGACGTCTTGAAAGCGCTGGCTGTCCACCATGGCTTCCAAAAGCTCATAGCGGCCGTCCATGATCCACTGCCACAAACCTTGAAAAGAATAGTCTTGGTCCTTTAAAGCCTGGTAGAGGGTGGACAAACCCCAATAGTCCTCTCCACTCAAATCACTCGGCAAAAGCCCAGCGATAGGCAGATTACTCAACTCCGTTAAAGCCGCAATATCCACCTCATTGAGCGCCAAATCGGAAAAGGACTGGTCCTTATGAGCCTTGAGATAATCAACAATCCGCATCACTACCCTCCTCACAGTTTATACTTAACCCTATTATAGAGAATCCAGCTAGAAAAACAAAAAAACAACCCACTGTCTGAGTGGGTTGTAAAGGAAAAAAACAAAAATGAAAGGATGATGCAATCTCTCGATTGCTTCGCATCTATTGTAACACGATCTCCTAACATATGTAAGGGCTTACATATACTTTTTTGAAATTTTTCCCATAACTATTTACTTATTTATAACTTTCCTCAAACGATCAGTCTATTTCTGCTTTTGGTAGACCTTAACCTTTAGATAATCGCTCTCAGAACTAAGAGGCGGTACTGGAAAATCATCAGGCAGGTGGAAACTTTCTACTAAGTTAATCTGATGCCCACCAGCCTTGGCTCCCTGGTTAATATCCGCCTGGAAGGCTTTGGGCGAATAGTTGGCCGCATTGGTGGAACAGATCAGATACCCACCCGGGCTGAGGATCTCCAGGGCATCGTGGACCAGTTGGGGGTATTGTTCCGTCACCTTGAAGATCTGCTTACCATTACGAGCAAAACTGGGCGGGTCCATCACGATCACATCATAGGTCAGGCCATGGCGCTTAGCATAGGCAAAATAATCAAAGGTATCCATAACATAAACCTTATGATTATCTCCTAGGTCGATCCCATTGGCTGCAAACTGTTCGGCAGTGAGTTCCTTGGTCCGGTTGGCCAGGTCCACTGAAGTAGTTGACACGGCCCCACCCATAGCAGCCGCCAGAGAAAAGGCTCCGGTATAGGAAAAAGTGTTGAGCACCCGTTTTCCCAAGGCTAATCTTGACATCAGGTAATCGCGGACCAGTCTCTGGTCTAGGAAGATCCCGGTCATCCAGCCGTCTGCCAGCCGGGTCACATAATTGATCCCGTTCTCCTTAATCATTACCGGTTGGTCTGTTGCTCGGCCCCAGAGTCTTTCATTTTTATGAGGGACGGCTTGGCTCTTGAAGCGGTTTTTCCCTTCCATGGCAATGGCTTCAGGATAGACTGCCTTTAAGGCTTCATTAATGGCTGCTTTGTTCTGATAAATTCCTAGAGAATACCATTGCAGGAGCAAGTAGCCGGCATAATAATCCACCGTCAAGCCCCCTAAACCATCGCCCTCCCCGTTAAAGACCCGGAAGGCCGTGGTCAAGTCATCGTGGAAGAGCCCCTGGCGCTTGTCCTTGGCGCTTTGGAAGAGATCTTGGAAGAAGTCTTGCCCCCACTTGGTCTGGCGGTCATAGCTATAGATCCAACCGATACCCTTGTTTTGTCGGGCCAGGTAGGCTAAGGCAAGAAAGTCGCCGGCTTGGTCTTGGACTTGGACCAGGTCGCCCTCTTCAAAGTGGGGCGGCTTGACGAAGTCCTGTTCTTTTAATAATAAGCGTCCCGCGCGAGCCGCTTGACTGGCGCGTTTCTTCAGAGTGAGTGTTCGCATACTTTACCTGCTTTCATGTTTCATTAGGAAGAAATGTTTAAAGTCATAGGCAAAATGGCCAATCACCACGCCCATACTGTTAAAAATCACGTCATCAATATGGCCAAGGCCCGTCCCCAGGAAGAGCTGGCCACATTCAATCATAAAGGAAAAGCCCATCCCCATAAGGAGGACCCGGAAGAAACTCCGTTGTCCGCGGAAGAAATAGGCCAGCAACCAGCCAAAGGGAATAAACCACAAGACATTGCCAAAAAAGTTATACCAATAGGAAAAACTGGAATCCCCATAGGCCAGTTTAATGGTATCCACCAAGGGCAACCAATGGAAGTCCTTTAAAGAGACACCAGGGACCAGGGATAAACGCCACCACTGCCAGTCGTAACGCAAGACCGTGAGGTGAAGGAGGAGGACCAAGTAGATAAAGAAGGTTAAGACGTGGCCGTACTTGGACCAATCGACCTGCCACTGGGGTTGGCGGCGCTTTTTAAGATAGGCGATTAAGACGGAAATAGCGATAAAAATTAAAACATAGAGGATGGTTTTATCCAGGGAAAAAACTAAGAGGCGGATCAGGGGAAAATGATTCACCCGGTCCGCCAATAAGTAAGCGAGTAAGTGATAAAGGGGGCCGAGAAAAATCATCGAGAAATCCACTCCCCACTAATCCAGCTATTTTGCTTGACCGCTAGGCTTTTATAGGGGTCAAGCAAACAGCTTATCTTTATCAGTATCGCTTTTAGCATCCTAGCTGGATAGGAATAGGTAGACATGAAGAAGGTCTCCTTCTGGTTAATTTTTTTGAACGCCCCCTGGCACGTCCCGCTTGAGGATCTAGCTGGGATCAGTTGGGTCAGAGGCGTCGTCACTTGTTTGCGAGTCACTGGTCGTCGACTCTTGCTTTTTATTTTTAGCCTTGATTTGACTTTCAGGCGGGAAACGCAGGGTAAACTGGGTGCCCTTATCCACTTCGCTAGTCACCCGGATATCGGCTTGGTGGACTTTCATAAGTTGCTTCACAATGGATAAACCAAGGCCGGATTCCCCATAAGCTGAAGCCTTACGTGACTGGTCGACCTTATAGAAGCGTTCCCAAATATTGGCTAATTCGCTCTCGGTCATCCCGATCCCGGTGTCGCGCACGCGAATGGTGGTCCACTGGTCTTCGCCGAGGGCAGCATCGATGGTGATGGTGCCGGATTCAGTAAATTGAATGGCATTGTGGACCAGGTTAAAAATAATTTGCCGGAAGCGGTCCATATCGGCATAAACCGTTAAATCATCGGGACAATGCAAGACAATCCGGTCGTCCTTCTTATCGGTCAGTTCCTTAGCCTGGATCACCAGTTCTTCTAGAACCGACTTAACGGGAAAAGTCACCCGGTTAAGGACAATTTCATGGGCCCGGATTTTCTCATAGTCCAAGTTATCGTTAACTAAACGGATCAAGCGCTGGGTTTCCTTGTGCAAGAGCTCCAAGCTCCGTTCTTCCTTGTCCTTGGGGAAGATATGGTAGCGCAAGCCCTCCAAGAGGCCGTTCATGGTAGTGAGCGGGGTCCGCAATTCGTGGGCGATATCCATAATCAATTGATGGCGCATACTTTCTTGGCGCTCGATCTCTACTTCCGATTCGGCGAGGGAAGCCGTCATATCGTTGAAGTCATCAGCCAAGTCATCTAACTCATCGCGGTGGGCGGAAGGGATTTGCAGATAATGGCCTTGGGTTACCGAGCGCGTAGCCTGACGCAGGCGGTTGATCCGCGAAGTTTGGTAGCGGGCCATCATAATGGCGAGGATCACCGCGGCTACCACCGAAATCGCCACACCTTGAAAGATATTGGCCTTTAACTTGTTAATGGTTTGGCGAATCCCACCCGCGGCCTGGCCAATCACCAAATAACCCGAGTAGTCGCCCGAATCGCCGTCTTCTAAGGGGACGGCAATGGCATAGGCATCGGGACTATCCCCTGTAAAGCCCAGGTCGAAGTCAAACAAGCCTAAGCGGCCCTTTTCTTTCATGAAAACAATGTCATCTTGGGGCAAGCCTTGTTCCGCATAGTCGCCATTATCCTTGTCAGTGAGGGACTGGGGATAAATGCGTTGGTTATCCGCGTTATACCAGAAAATCTTAATCTGAAAGGAATCTTCAAACCAATTCTGGGCCTCTTCTAGCATCTCGCGAGACACTTGCCGGCCTTGGATTTCGGAATAGACGGTCTCCAAATCATCAAAGACCTGTTGGTAGATCTGACTCTCCGTGTAACGAAAAAAGGTAAAGGAGAGTCCACACACCGTCACCAAGACCAAAATCGCAAAGGAAGCTAATTGTTGGTATAAGTAACGCAAGTTTACTTCTCCCCACTTTCATCATACTTATAGCCCACACCCCAGACGGTTCGAATGGCTTGGGGGCCGTTCTTTTCCATCTTTTGGCGGAGCTTTTTGATGTGGGCATCCACCGTCCGCTCATCCCCGTAGAAGGGATCTTCCCACAAACTGGTCAAGAGGTGGTCGCGGGTGAAGACCTGCTTAGGGTGGGAAGCTAAGAGGGCCAAAATATCAAATTCCTTGGGCGTCAAATTCGCAATGGCTTGACCGTGGAAGGAAGCCTCCCGGGTATTGGGATCAATGGTTAAGTACTTGGTCTTAATCAGACTCTTCTCTTCTTGGTCTTGGCTTTCCCGGTTGTCATTAGCATCCCGCCGTCTCAGTAGCGCGTGCATCTTAGCCACTAGAGTTAAGGGACTAAAGGGCTTAGTAATATAATCATCCGCCCCCAATCCCAATCCCAAGACTTGGTCACTCTCACTATCCCGCGCTGTCAGCATAATAATAATCACATCTTGGTTGCTTTTGCGAATATCTTGGCAGATACTAATGCCATCCTTTGACGGCAGGTTGAGGTCTAAAATCACAATATCAATCTCATCTTCATGGGCCTTGAAGTAGTCGTACCCTTCTTGGCCATCATAGGAAAAATGACTCTCCCAACCCGCTTCTTGGTCAAGGAACATGGATAGCATTTCTGCCACACTGGTATTATCTTCAATCATCAAAATTTTCACGCCACAGCCCTCCTTTTTTCTCCTGCGCCTGTTAATAAGTCGTCGATGATGGTCACTGCTTCATCAGCAGGATCTATTCCCTACCTATTATAAGCAATTTTAGGAAAAATTTGTCAAAGAATGTAAAAGATAAATAATTCTTAAAGGAGAAAATGACCTCCCCTTTGCGGCTTAATAGGAAGAGAGGAGGTGAAGTGATGAACCAAGTCCAACTGATTGGCCGCTTAGCCCGAGAAATTGAAATGACCCAAACGGAAAGTAAACACCAAGTTCTAAACAATGCCCTCGCTGTCAACCGCTTTGTCGGAGGAGAGAAGCAGACCGATTTTATTCCTATTACCGCTTGGAATGCGACCGCCCAGCTGATTGATAAATACCTGGACAAGGGCGATGAAATTGGGATCGTGGGTAACTTACACATGAACCACTATACCAATAAAGACCAAGTGGAGGTTTACCAATTAGAAGTCATTGTCCGCGAAGTCTTCTTCTTACGCAAGAAACAAGGCGATAAGGCAATCCAAGATATTAATATTGAAGTAACCAAGGTTTAAAGCCAAAAATAGACAGCCAGCTGAGTCTTTAGAAAAGTCAGCTGGCTGTATTGATTTAATCATTCGTTTTAAATAAAAATCGTTTTCTTAACCAAATCGCTTAGTGAGCAGGTGGGCTACTTTTGAAATATTGAGTGTCAACAAGGGGTGAAGCCCTTTTTTACTTTAGCCGTCAACCGCTCGCCTAGCCTTTCATTCTTCACTTCCCTCAGCTTCCTTTTGGTAGTGCATATAAAGCAAAGGATAGGGCCTGCCCTCGGTATCCAAGGCAGTCCGACGATAAGGGACAAAGCCCATCTCTTGATAAAAACCAACCGCTTTGGGGTTCTGTTCATTCACGGTGAGCTGACTAATCCCATAGGAGGCGATCCCCTCCTCAAGCAAGGTCCGGCCCAGGCCTTGGCCCCAATAACTCGGATGAAGAAAGAGCATCTCCAGGTTTTCGGCAGCCATTCCCATAAAGCCAGCAATTTGTCCCGTATGGGCCTTGACCACCACTAAGTCGTCAACCGCTAGTAAAGCGCCTGGCAGCTCTGCTTTAATGGCCTCGATGGCAGCTTCCGAGAGAAAGTCATGACTGGCTCTTACCGACGCCTCCCAAATCGCCAGGAGCTCTGGAATATAGCCCTCCCTAAGTGTCACTTCACAGATTTGATATTGATTTGACATGGTTAAACTTCACCCTCCTGACTTAGACGTCCGACCATCTTCTGATATTCCAAACCCTGCCTAAAAATGTTTAGCGGCGTTTTCACCGGCAATCCGGCCAAAGTTAACGGCAAAGCCAAAAGTCCCGCCAGGAAGGTTGAGGTCATAGCTGTCCCCATAAATTCCGCCGGCATCGTTACCTGCGGCATACAAACCGGCAATGGGACGGTTTTCTGAAGAAACGACTTCAGCCTTTTCATTGATCTTAATCCCACCAAGAGTTCCTAGGAAGTGGTTAGCACAGCGAATGGCATAGAAGGGTCCTGCTTCAATTGGGGCCGCATATTTAGGATTTTTAGCAAAGAGATTATCTTGACGACCTTCTGAGATTTTATTGTAGTCAGCAATGGTTTGGCGGAGTTCTTCTTGGGGAAGCTGCAATTGCTCTGCCAAGTCTTCAATACTATCGGCAATAAAGACATCGCCATAGGCTTGACCCTGGCTTAATTCGTCATCGATTCCGACGAGTTTGGTCCCGGTTGGTACGAGAACCCCAACACCGATTTTAATGCCTTCCTCAACCATCTTCTCCTTAGTGGCTTGGTCAAAGACGGAGTACATGACACCATCTGGTTGGTTAGCCAGGGCATTGCCCGCAAAAGGCCAAAGTGACACAATTTCTTCATTACAGAAGCGGTCCCCTCTTTGATTTATCCACAAGTGGGGTTGCCGGGCTGCCGCATTAAGTAGGGAAGTTGAGGATTGACCGGGTACTCCTGGACGGTAAAGTTGGAGCACGCCAGTCCCTTCTTCACCAGCACCCACTTCCCAGGCCATGAGAATACCTTCCCCCGTTTTATTAGAATTGCCCACAGGATAGATGTTGGTCTGACCGGTATATTTCGCCATCATCTCAGCGTTATTGGCATAGCCACCGCTAGCAATAATGACGGCTGAACTGCGGAAAACCAGGTTTTTCTGACCCTGTTCGGCCTTGAGCCCAACCACCTGGTCCCCTTCCATAATCAGTTCCTTTCCTGCAGTGTCATAATAGCAGGCAATATCTCTGTCTTTAATAAGGGCTGACATTTTTTGGATATATCCTGCCCCATGGCCATCGAAAATGTGCCAGGTTCTTAGGCCACCAGGGTTATTGGTGGTCACTTTTTCAAAAGTGATCCCATGGTCTAATAACCAATTAATGGTGTCAGCGGACTTTTCCACAAAGGCCCGGGCAATGCGTGGATTCGCCCGCCAATGGGAATACTCCATAATAAAATTAAAGGCTTGGTCTTTAGTAATATCGATATAATCATTTTCCTGGAGGCGACTTTCTGCCGCAAAAATTCCCTCAGCAAAGTTGGCCGAGCCACCGAACTGGGCTTGTTTTTCCAAAATCGCCACTTTGGCGCCTGCTTCTTCTGCAGCCAAGGCAGCCGCTAAACCTGCTGCACCGCCACCGACAACCAGGACATCAGCGTCAATGACTTCAGTCGTAACCTTATCTGCTTGGACTGAAGTGATTTTTTGATAATCTTCCGGATCGAGCCCAGCTGCTTTTAAGGCGTCGGCTGTGGCATTAATAATGGCCTTACTGGAAACCGTGGCCCCTGACACCGTATCGACATGCAAAGACTGCTGGTCAATAATCCGTTGGGGAATGGTTTCATACACCTTGTCCGCCAAGTTGGCCGTTTCCTGCTGGTTTAAGACCTCAATACTCAAGAGACGGTCGTCCGCTAAAGCGACTTCCACCTCAATGTCTCCGTGCATACCCGCTGCTGTTCCGGTCCATTTTTCAACCATTGTGATACCCCTTTCTTTTCACATATATTAGCATAAATAAGTCGGTTTGTACCTTCTTGCACAAACTGCTGCTAGCCAAGGCAAATAAAAAAATCTTGGTAAGGTCTTCTTAGTCAACTGTGACTAAAAGGGAACTTACCAAGATTTTATATCAGCTTGTAGTAATAGAAATGAGCGCTTCTTGCGCTAGTCGCATCAAATCATAACCTGCTCCTAGCGCGAGGTGAGCTCCATTTCAGAAACACTTGGCAATCCTCTTTGAGGATTACCGGCGTACTTCTTCCAATGGTCTCCCCTCTTCTTTCGCTAGTCGCATCCTTCCATAACCTGCTCGCTGACAAAAGTGAACTCCGCTTCAGAAATATTCGGCAATCCTTTTCAAGGATTACCGAATATTTCTTCCAGCGTTTCACTTTTTGTCGTCAGCTCGCATCAAATGTTTTCCGCGTATTGGTTGAGTCTTCTGAGGCGGTGGTTGATGCCGGACTTGGAGACGGGGCCGGAGGGGAGGAGTTCGCCGAGTTCCTTAATGGTAGCCGATGGGTTATCGAGGCGGGCTTGGGCGACTTCCTGGAGTTTATCCGGTAATTTGTCGAGACCAATGGTGTTTTGAATGTGCTGAATGCTGCGGATTTGCTTGGCAGCGGCGTCAATGGTCTTATTCATATTGGCGTTTTCGCAGTTGACCATGCGGTTGACCGAATTGCGCATATCGCGAGTCACCCGAACATTTTCAAAGCGCAAAATAGCACTGGAAGCCCCCAAGAGTGCCAAGAAGTCAGAAATTTTCTCCGCTTCCTTGAGATAGGTGATGACCCCCTTGCGCCGGTTAGTAGTCCGGGCATTCATATGGTAGCGATTCATCAATTCTGCCAGCTGTTGGGCATGGCTTTCATGGTTGGAATAGATCTCCAGGTGGTAGGAGGAGGTTTCCGGATTATTGACCGATCCTCCTGCCAGAAAGGCTCCCCGTAAATACGCCCGCCGCGTGGGATCGTTATAAACAATCTCTGCCGGAGCCGTTTCTAAGATACTGGAATCGCCGAGAATGCCCAGTTGGTCTAAGAGCAGGTCAACGGCTTGTTTGATCCGGACGATATAGACATTATTCTTCTTTAACTTCATTTTCTTCCGGACCAGAATTTCCCCATGGACCTGGAAGTAAGTTTTTAAGAGGGTATAAATTCTCTGGGTAATGGCCGCATTTTCCGTTTGAATATTCAGTGAGAGTTCGCCTTCAACGATCTGCAAAGCACCGTTCATACGAATAATGGCGGATAGTTCTGCGCGCGCTTCCTCTTGGTCAAGCTCTAACTGGGTCAGTTCTTTCTTGACACTAGCTGCAAAAGAAACCACATGATCGCCTACTTTCTCTTCTTAATAACTAGTGTTGATGGTGGTCGCGGTATACTTGAATCAGGGCTTGGACTAACTTATCCTTGTCGTGGTAAACCCCAGAATCCTTGAGGTTTAAGAAATCCCAGCCGATAATCTCAGCCTCTTGGTCTTTCAAAGCTTGCCGGTCGTGGCTAACTTGGACTAAATAATCCAGGACTTCATTGTTTTCAATGTATTCATAAGGCACGGTGGTCCGGTTCAAGAGACAGGCATCCACATAGTGACCTTGTAAATGATCATTAATCACCCGTAAGTGGTCCGCATCGGAAAAGCCCTCTGTTTCCCCTAGCTGGGTCATGATATTACAGATATAAACCACCGTCGCTGAGGTTTCCTGGATGGCTTGGCGGATTTTTGGGATCACGATATTAGGTAAAATCGAGGTATAAAGGGAACCTGGGCCTAAAACCACCATATCGGCTTCCATGATGGCATCGACGACGCCCCGACCGGCTTTGACGCTTTGGTCAGGGCTTGCTTGGTTAGCTAAACGTACTGAGACTGATTGGATGGGACGTTTTTCTTCAACGATGGTGGTCTCCCCTTCAATCATATCGCCCTCTTGGTAGTGGGCTTGTAAGATGAGAGGTTCTTCACAGGCAGGCAGGACCCGGCCTTTTACATCCATGGTGACCGATAATAGTTTTAAGGCCGAATAGATACTGCCCCGCATTTCGGTGAGGGCGGCAATAATCAAATTACCAATAGCATGTCCCGAAAATTCCTGGTCTTCGGGGGCAAAGCGGTACTGAAAAACATCCTTATAGAGACTGTTAGAGTCCGACAAGGCGACCAGGCAGTTACGCAAGTCGCCTGGGGGGATGGTATTTAAGGCCGACCGCAATTTGCCCGAAGAGCCCCCGTCATCAGCGACGGTCACCACAGCGGTTAAGTCGCAGTTGGCGCTCTTCAAACCGGACAGGAGGATAGGCACGCCGGTTCCGCCACCAATCACGGTTATTTTAGGGTAATAGTTCCTTGACTCACTCATTGATTTCGCTCCGTTCCTTTGCGTTTGTTCTGGTCACGGTGACTGATATGGGTGGTGTAATTCGTTGTGTCCATGATATGTTGACCGATCCGGCGGGTCAAAGCCACTGACCGGTGTTGGCCCCCCGTGCAGCCAATGGCAATGGTCAAGCTGGCCTTTCCTTCGGCTTCATAGAGGGGCAGGGTAAAGTCTAAGAGGTCGACAAATTTTTGGTAGAAAATTTCGGTATCGTCCTGGTCCATCACATAGTTATAGACGGACTCGTCTTCTCCAGTTAAGGGACGCAATTCGTCAATATAGTGGGGGTTAGGCAGGAAGCGCACGTCCATAACGATATCAGCGTCAATAGGGATCCCATACTTAAAGCCAAAGGACATGACTTCAATAGTGAAACCTGAGGCATCAGAGACATGGAATTCCCGGATTAGGGCTGCCCGCAATTCTTTAGGGGTGATCGAAGTGGTATCAATAGTCAAGTGGGCGAGGGCCCGGACTGGACTCAACTCTTTTCTTTCCCGTTGGATCCCCTCTAAAATCGTCCCTCCCTTTTGCAGGGGATGGTTACGGCGACTTTCCTTATAGCGAGCCACCAAAGCCGCATCACTAGTATCTAGGTAGACCAATTGGGAATGAATCTTAGGGTTATTATCCAAGAGTTGGAGGGCATGGACAAATTCATCAAAGAATTCCCGTGACCGTAAGTCAATCACCAGACAGACTTGGTTGATATCTTTAGACTTCTTGATCAATTCGGAAAAAGTCGGTAAGAGAGAAGGCGGTAAGTTATCCACACAAAAGTAACCCATATCTTCAAAACTTTGCAAGGCAACCGTCTTCCCGGCCCCACTCATTCCCGTAATAATTACAATATTTAATTCACTATTTTCTGACATAATGTCTCCTTTTGTCTGAACACAGACCTAATCCTTCTCATTATAGCAAGCATCAATCGGGCCAGCAATTAAATAAATCCTAAAAAATCTATAGTGTGACAGTCACAGCAAAGGACGAAAGCGCTGGAGAAAACTGGAATAAACTCAGCGAGTCTTCCACAAGTCGGTCAATAAGGCAAAAGAGGCTGGGATTCATTCCCAGCTCCTTTTTTAAACATTGCCTTTTATATTTCAAAACTCACATCCGCATTCGTTCTACTTTTGAAATTTAGTCGTTAAGAAACTTTTATTCTGCCAAAGCTTGCATGACTTGGCCATATTGGTCGACTTTTTGGGCGGCTTGGTCTTCGGAATCTGCTTTAACGCCGATGTAGAACTTAATCTTAGGTTCCGTCCCACTTGGACGCACAGCAATCCAAGAGCCATCTTCCAGTTGATATTTCAAGACATTGGACCGGGACATGTCGAAGTGTTCAACCTGACCCTGGTCGTCAATCCGTTCCCCAGTTTGGAAGTCCTCGGTTAAAAGAACGGCTTGGCCGCCAATTTCTTGGGGTTGTTCTTGGCGCAAGTTAGCCATAATGCTTTCAATCTTCTTGGCCCCGGCTTGACCTTCAAATTTAAGGGAAATGGTTTTTTCTAGGTAGTAACCGTATTCCTTGTAAAGGTCCAGGAGGCCGTCATAAACGGTCTTGCCTTGGTCCTTGTAGAAAGCCCCCACTTCCGCAAATAAGAGGGCTGCTTGAACGGCATCCTTGTCGCGGGCAAAAGGCTTAATCAAGTAGCCATAGCTTTCTTCAAAACCGAAGAGGAAGCTATATTCCCCGGTTTCTTCATATTCTTGGATCTTTTCAGCGATAAATTTAAAACCGGTCAGGGTGTTTTCGGTGGCGATATCGAAAGATTCGGCAATCTTAGCCGGTAGGTCGCTGGACACGATCGATTTCACAATCACACCGTTTTCAGGCAGGGTTCCTTCTTCCTTACGAGCGGTGAGGATATAGTGGGTTAAGAGCGCTCCAATTTGGTTACCAGAAATAATCTTGTAAGACCCATCTGGCATTAAAGCCGCCGCCCCCATACGGTCAGCATCCGGGTCAGTAGCAATCAAGAGATCCGCGTGACTTTCCTTGCCGTAACGGATGGCATAGGTGAAGGCTTCGGGGTATTCGGGGTTAGGTTCATCTAAGGTAGAGAAGTCCCCATTGGGTTCTTTTTGTTCTTCCACGTAGACAATGTTTTCAAAGCCGGCCTTGTCTAAGGCTTGTTCCATCAACATTTGCCCCGTCCCTTGAAGAGGGGTGTAGACAATGGTGACCTTGTCTTTCATCTTATCAATAATATCAGGGTTCACGGTCACAGTTTCCAGGTTCTTCAAGTAGGCGTCATCGACTTCCTTACCGATCACTTGGTAGAGTCCCTTATCCTTAATTTCATCCAAATCAGCCAGCGGAATGGTTAACATATTGACGTCTTTGACGTGGTTGACCAAGGCATCAGCATCTTGAGGCGGCATTTGCCCACCGTCTTCGCCGTAAACCTTGTAGCCATTGTAGTATTCGTTATTGTGGCTGGCAGTAATCATGATCCCGGTAAAGGTACCTAAGTGGCGGACAGTAAAGGAGAGTTCCGGCGTTGGGCGAACCCCTTCAAAGATATAGGATTTAATCCCATGTTGACCCAGCACCCGGGCCGCATTTTGCGCGAATTCCAAGGAATGGTTACGGCCGTCATAAGCAATGGCTACCCCACGGTCCACGGCTTCTTGGCCGTATTCTTCCATCACGCGGGCCAAACCTTCTGTGGCTTGGCGGACGGTATAAATATTCAAACGGTTGGTCCCCGGACCCATCAAATCACGCATGCCCGCCGTCCCAAAGTTTACCTCTTTGTAGAAAGCTTCCTGGAGGGCGTCTTCGTCTTTTTCTAATTCTTCTAATTCAGCACGAACCTGAGCATCTAAATCAGGGAAATTCTTCCATTGCTCATAAGCATCTTTCCAAGTCATGGGATCACTCCTCTTTCATTTTTCGTACCTCTATTGTACCAAATTCTCCTGGGCTTTGCTCCCCTTTCTCCTAAAACAAGCGCTCCCATCGCCTTGTCTGAGGGAATACAATAGTGTTAGGAGCATTCGTTCTGCTTTTAAATTTGGTCATTGAAGAGCCATGGCACCGGCTCGAGCTCAAGGTCTCTCGCCTAGCGAGCTTCAAAGTGCTAGTAAGGCTAAGGCCAACTAGCACTAATTCACATCGCTTGCTTCTTCATGGCTAATGACCAAATTCAAAGCGCCACTCCTGCTCAAAATTATTTTTAAAACAATTTATTTCAATAACAAGTCTATAAAAAAATACCCCTTAGTCTCCCATCAGGAGACCAAGAGGTAAACGAATGCGCTTATCCTACATATATTTTTCTGCTTGTTTGTGGGCAGCGATCCAGAAGACAGCGATTAAGGCTGATAAGACTGCTAGGAAGACCCAGGCAGTTTGGTAGGTTCCGGAAACATCCGCTAAGGTGGCTGCCAATAGTGAACCGGAAGTCATCCCTAACATCAAGGCACTTTGGACGATACCATAGGCCTTAGGATAGTCATCCGCATTAAAGATCGATGAGGTCATCAATGGCGGTAAGACGGTACCAATGGCATTCCCTAAGCCAAAGAAAATGGCCATTAGGAAGACAAAGGTATAGTTGCCACTGAAGAGCATCAAGAAGTAAGCCAAGGCGCAGAGTAAGGAAGCGTAGAGTGTTGCAATCCGAACGCCAAACTTATCATTAACCACACCGAGAACTAACTTACCGAGAATACCGACCCCAGAGTAGATGGACACCATTTGGGCCATCTTACTAGCGCCGTGAAGTTGTTGGACATAAGGAGGGAATTGACCCAAGCCCCCGTTATTCGAAATACCGATAAAGACGGTACCGATTAATAACATGATAAAGAAAGGTTTCTTGAAGGCATCTTTGGTAGGTAATTTCACCCCTGTATGGTCCTCTTCTTGATGGTCAACCGTGTCATCCACTTCAGCTGCTCCCAAGGCATGGAGACCCTTCGCTTCAGGGTGTTCCACGAAGAGCATCATCACTATCGGAATCCCGACCACTAACATGATGATGGCATAGACTAAGTAAGCCATCCGCCAGCCCATGTCACCAATTAACCAGGTCAACAATTGACTGAAGATAATGCCGCCCAAACCGAGTCCGGCAAAGGAAAGACTCAAGGCCGTTCCCCGACTTTTCACGAACCAATTATTGACCAGCATGGACACGGGAATAATAGTAGTCGCGGTATAACCAAACCCTACCCCAATAGAGAGCAAATAAAACACATAAATATTCGGGGCAAAGGCATATAAACCGTAAGAAATAGCATAGGCAAGCACACCAATCAGGTAGAAGCGCTTGAAGTTCCCCTTCTTAGCAAATTGTTGGGAGACAAAGGGTGATACAAAGATCCCCATCCCCAGAACAATGGAGTTCACAATAGCAAAGGCTGAGTTGGCAATGCCAAATTCTTCAACGACATAAGGTTGGAAGAGGTTAGCTACGGCCACCGAAGCCGGTCCCATGACCGCAAGCATGATAATGGCGCCGAGCACGACCCACCAACCATAGAATAACTTATTTTCTTTCATTGAATTCCTCATTTCTATAAAACTTTACCTATTTACTATACCAGTAATTTGAAATTTTGTTGGGAATTTTGATTATTAATCCCCAATAAAAAAGAGGCCGCGACTTTTGTCTTGGCCTCTTAGTTGCCTTAGGGATCGATGCTTAATGAGTTAAGCTTGACCGCTTTTTAGTTGAGTTCGAACGCCAGCCTTGAAGTTGCTTCAGAAATTCAAGGCTCTGACGGCGTCCTCACATCCTTTTTTTAGTTGAGTTCGGAAGGGTGAGGGGATGTCCTTTCAGAAAAGTTGAACGATCAAGCAAGCTGATCTTATCAGCTTTTCTTCCAAGGAATCTCCCTCGCTGTTCCTTCCTCACATCCTTTTTTATTATAGAGATTCATCCTTCTTGCTGATTGTTACCAATCCTGTTCCAGTGAGCAATAAGGCAGCTGCTAAGAGCACTGGAAGGGTAGAGTCAGCTTCTGAACCTGTTTTTGGCAGGCTGGCTGCATGACTCTTGATTTTAGCCACTTCTTGCTTAGTTGCTTGACTAGGCACTGCCGTTAAGTCTTGACCATTTACTGGCGCATTACCGCTAGCCTTGAGGGCCTTAGGATGGTTGAGCTTATAGGCCTTCACTGGAGTCCCTTGTTTCTTGTGAACTTTAGTTGTCACAAGCTGGTCAGTGTGTTCAGTAGGAATCTCTTCTTGGTTTTTGGGCTCCTTGGGTTCATCTGTGTCAGTTGAACGAGGAGTTTCTGGTGTTTTTGGACTTGGTTTATCTTGAGGACTTTCCGGAGTTTTTTCTTTGTCCTGAGACTTCGGTTCGTCCCCTTGGTCAGTGGTTTTGTCTGGATGACCTGGTTGGTCTGATTTCCCTGGATTTTCCGGATTAACTGGTTTGTCTGGGTTTCCTGGTTTTTTCGGATTTCCAGGTTGGTCAGGCTGAGCCGGTTTATCTGGAGTTCCTGGCTTATCTGGGTTTACGGGTTTGCCAGGCTTAGCTTGGTCAGGTTTGCTTGGGTTTGGACAGGTCCCACAGACATTGCCCGCAACTTCAATGCTGTAGTCAGTATAGACCACAATGAAGTCCCCATTATCAGTAACTTTCACATTCTTAATACCGCGACCATCTTTCCCGTCTTTGCCATCTTTACCATCGCGACCGTCGCGGCCGTCCTTACCGCGGACAAGACCTGCATCAATGGTCCGACCGTCGTCAAGACTGATGATCAAATGCCCGGCATCATCGACCTTGGCATCTTTAATGCCGCCCTTATTTGGACGAGGGATTACTTGGGTGGTTTGGTTGCTGTTGATAATCACAAGATCGCCGTTATTGTTAACAGTGATCTTCTCAACGCCCTGAGCATCCTTACCATCTCTACCATCACGACCGTCACGGCCATCCTTGCCATCTTTACCGTCTTTGCCGTCACGAACGAAGACTTGGCGGATCACTTCTCCAGTTTTCGGATTCTTATAGATAATCTTGGTGCCTGGTTGTTGAGGATTGTCGCTTGGCTCGGTCTCAATGATCGGGGTTTGGCCATCTTCACCATTATAGATAAATTCTCGGCTTAAGAGCTTACCGTTGCGATCAGTTAAGCGAATTTCAACTCCGATTTGTTTGCCGTTCTTATCGAAGACCGGCTTAATATCTGGAGTTAAGCCATCTTGACCGTCCTTGCCATCTTTTCCGTCTTTACCATCTTTGACAAAGACTTTGCTGATGGTTTGTCCTGTCTTTGGATGGGTGAAGCTGATGTAATGGCCTTTTTCACCCTTATCATTGGTGGCTGGGGTGGTTTCAACCTTAGGCGACTCGCCATCCTTACCGTCAGAGATGAAGGTCTCACTAATCACTGCCCCAGTGTCTGGATTCTTGACAATAATGTAGGCACCTGTTTGCCCTGCTCGGTCTTGGCCTGGCTTGGTCTCAACAATTGGAGCCTTGCCATCCTTGCCGTCTTTACCATCTTTTCCGTCTCTGACAAAGCTTTCAGAGATAACGGCTCCAGTGTCTGGATGTTTAACCAGGATCTTCGTCCCGCTATGTCCTTCTTTATCTTTTCCTGGTAGGGTTTCAACGATTGGGGCTTTGCCATCCTTACCGTTAGTGATGGTGACTGATTTTTGTTTGCCATTGGTTTTGGTGATGGTCACGACATGGTTGCCATTAGCGTCTGTAGTCACATCAACGTCTGGAGATTTGCCGTCCTTCAACTCAGTGACTTCCGGCTTGTCATCAGAAACCGAACGATCTGTTCCACGGACTTGTGGCGTTACTGTGATGATAACTCCATCGTTAGTTGCATTCCGGCGTGCTGTGATCTTAGGCGCTAAACCATCTAGACCATCCTTGACAATGGCTCTGGCAACGGGTTCCTTGGTGGTGTCCACCTTACCCGTTTCGGGGTTGACTGGGTAGAAGTTAATCAGATTACCATAGGAGGTTCTTTCCACCACTGGCAGATAGGTCTTGCCGTCCTTGCCATCTTTACCGTTTTTACCGTTGCTTCCGGCGATACCTTGGGCACCACGTTCACCTTGGTCGCCCTTGTCGCCTTTTTCCCCTTTATCACCTTTTGCTATGGTGAGAACTGTGCCATCAGATAAAGTCACGAGCGTGTTGCCTTGATCATCTTTAGCGGTGTGGGTAACGGTAATGGATTTGCCGTCTTTACCATCTTTTCCGTTGCTTCCGGCGTCACCTTTGTCGCCCTTATCACCTTTCTCACCTTTTTGGCCATTCTTCACTTCGAATGAAGTCGTGCTACCATCTGGGTTCTTAATGGTGATGGTGTGGCCTTCTGGGGTTTCAGTCGTTGAAACTTCTGGGGACTTGCCGTCTTTTCCGTTGCTTCCTGCAGCACCTTGTGCGCCACGTTCACCTTGGAGGCCTCTTTCACCGCGGTCTCCCTTATCACCTTTTTCACCTTTTTGGCCGTTCTTCACTTCGAATGAAGTGGTGCTGCCATCTGGGTTCTTAATGGTGATGGTGTGACCATCTGGAGTTTCGGTGGTTGAGACTTCTGGCGACTTGCCGTCTTTTCCTTTTTCGCCTTGTGGGCCTTGAGCGCCAGTTTCACCCTTTTCACCACGTTCACCTTGTGGGCCTTGAGCGCCTGTGTCGCCCTTGTCACCCTTGGCGCCTTTTTCTCCTGGAAGACCTTGGTCGCCCTTGTCGCCTTTTGCGATATTGAGAACTGTGCCGTCAGATAAAGTAACAACTGTATTGCCATCTTTATCTTTTTCTGTCTTGGTAACAGTTAATGGAGCGGCGTCTTTCCCTTTTTCTCCATCTTTACCGTTCTTGAGAGTTGTGGTAGTTGTTGAGCCATCTGGATTGGTAATAGTGATGGTGTGGGATCCGTCGCCGTTATCTTTGGTTGAGATAAGTGGTGATTTTCCGTCTTTACCATCTTTTCCATTGGTTCCTGCAGTACCTTGGGCACCACGTTCACCTTGTAGACCTCTTTCACCTTGGTCTCCCTTATCACCTTTTTCACCCTTGGCACCTGGTGTACCATTCTTCACAGTGAATGAAGTGGTGGTACCGTTTGGATTCTTGATGGTGATGGTATGGCTGCCGTCAGCGTTTTCGGTAGTGGAAATTTCTGGGGATTTGCCTTCTGCTCCTTTTTCGCCTTGTGGGCCTCGAGCTCCAGTTTCACCCTTTTCGCCTTTTTCGCCACGTTCACCTTTATCCCCTTTGGCCCCTTTTTCACCTGGAAGACCTTGGTCGCCCTTATCGCCTTTTGCAATATTTAGGACTGTACCATCAGATAAGGTAACGACTGTATTGCCGTCTTTATCTTTTTCTGCCTTGGTGACAGTCAATGGCGCTGCGTCCTTGCCATCTTTACCATTAACTCCAGCGGCACCTTGGTCACCTTTATCACCTTTGGCACCATCTGGAATAAAGATGTTGTTGGTGGTTTCTAAGGTGTCTGGATTCTTAATACGTAACCAGGTCCCTGGAACTTTCTTAGTATTGTCTGAGAAGCCACGTTGTGCGAAAACAACAGGTGATTTCCCGTCTTTTCCTGGGGCTCCCGCTTGACCTTTTTCACCGTTCTTCACGACGAATGAAGTCGTTGTTCCATTTGGATTCTTGATAGTGATGGTATGGCTGCCGTCAGCATTTTCGGTAGTGGAAATTTCTGGAGATTTGCCTTCTGCTCCTTTTTCGCCTTGTGGGCCTCGAGCTCCAGTTTCACCCTTTTCGCCACGTTCACCTTGTGGGCCTTGAGCACCTGTGTCACCTTTGTCACCCTTTGGACCTTGAGGGCCTACTTCTCCACGGTCGCCCTTTTCACCTTTATCACCTTTTTCACCCTTGGCACCTGGTGTACCGTTCTTCACAGTAAATGAAGTCGTTGTCCCGTTTGGATTCTTAATGGTGATGGTGTGAGTGCCGTCAGCATTTTCGGTGCTGGAGATTTCTGGTGACTTGCCGTCTACACCATCTTTACCGTTAGTTCCGGCAGCACCTTGGTCTCCTTTGGCACCGTCTGGAATAAAGATGTTGTTGGTGGTTTCTAAGGTGTCTGGATTCTTAATACGTAACCAAGTTCCTGGAACTTTCTTGGTATTGTCTGAGAAGCCTCGTTGTGCAAAAACAACAGGTGATTTCCCATCTTTTCCTGGGGCTCCCGCTTGACCTTTTTCACCGTTCTTCACGACGAATGAAGTGGTAGTGCCGTTTGGATTCTTGATAGTGATGGTATGACTACCATCAGCGTTTTCACTAGTGGAAATTTCTGGGGATTTACCTTCTGCTCCCTTTTCGCCTTGTGGGCCACGAGCTCCGGTTTCACCCTTTTCACCACGCTCACCTTGTGGGCCTTGTGCACCTGTGTCTCCTTTGTCACCCTTTGGACCTTGAGGGCCTACTTCTCCACGGTCACCTTTATCACCCTTTTGGCCGTCCTTGACTTCAAATGAAGTCATGCTGCCATCTGGATTCTTGATGGTGACAGTATGAGAACCGTTGTCGTTATCTTTCGTTGAGATAACTGGAGATTTACCGTCTACACCATCTTTACCGTTGGTTCCAGCTGCG
The DNA here is from genome assembly GCF_003286595.3 of Aerococcus mictus. Classification (NCBI taxonomy): domain Bacteria; kingdom Bacillati; phylum Bacillota; class Bacilli; order Lactobacillales; family Aerococcaceae; genus Aerococcus; species Aerococcus mictus. Next base: position 1,856,599 of record NZ_CP132985.1, read on the forward strand.
CCTTGTGCGCCGCGTTCACCTTGGTCTCCCTTTTCACCTTTAGCACCATCTGGAATAAAGATGTTGTTGGTGGTTTCTAAGGTGTCTGGATTCTTAATACGTAACCAGGTTCCTGGAACTTTCTTAGTATTGTCTGAGAAGCCACGTTGTGCGAAAACAACAGGTAATTTGCCGTCTTTTCCTGGGGCTCCGGCTTGACCTTTTTCACCGTTCTTCACGACGAAGGAAGTGGTGGTGCCGCTTGGATTCTTGATGGTGATGGTATGACTGCCGTCAGCATTTTCACTAGTGGAAATTTCTGGGGACTTGCCTTCTGCTCCTTTTTCGCCTTGTGGGCCGCGAGCTCCGGTTTCACCCTTTTCGCCACGTTGACCTTGCAGACCTTGGGCACCTGTGTCTCCTTTGTCACCCTTTGGACCTTGAGGACCTACTTCTCCACGGTCCCCCTTTTCACCTTTATCACCTTTTTCGCCATCTTTGATTTCACCTGTGGCAACGGCTTCTTTACTGGTGTCTGCTTTACCGGTTGCTGGGTTCACTGGATAGAACTTGATAGTAGTTACGCCATCTTTATCTTTTGTAAGAACTGGGGCGAAGGATTTTCCATCGTCACCTTTTAGCCCATCGTGGACATCCACGGTGTGTGGTTTACCGTCAACGATATTGCCTTTTTCATCACGAATTTGAGGTGTGATAGTTAAAGTTAGGCCATTGTTGGCTGCATTTCGCTCAGCACTTACTTTTGGTGCGAGACCGTCTTTACCGGCAAGTCCTTGGGCACCCGCTTCACCTTTGGCACCATCTTTGATGTCGACACTTTGTGGAGTGCCGTCAACGATCTTGCCTTTGGCGTCACGGCTTTGAGGCGTGATGGTGAGAGTTACGCCATCATTGGCTTGATTGCGAACGGCGGTTACTTTTGGCGCAAGGCCGTCTTGACCATTTACGCCAGCTGTCCCTTGAGGACCACGTTCACCTTGGTCACCCTTGTCTCCCTTTTGGCCGTTCTTGACTTCGAATGAAGTCGTGCTGCCATCTGGGTTTTTGATGGTAACGGTATGACCATCTTTTGTTTCAGCGGTTGAAACTTCTGGCGATTTACCGTCTACACCATCTTTACCTTTTTCACCTTTGGCGCCATCTTTGATTTCGCCGCTAGCAACCGCTTCTTTCGTTGTGTCTGGCTTGCCGTTTTCTGGGTTCACTGGATAGAACTTGATGGTGGTTACGCCATTTTTATCTTTTGTGATCACTGGGGCAAATGATTTACCATTATCACCTGCAAGGCCGCGTTCCCCTTGATCACCCTTGTCACCTTTTGGCCCTTGAGCACCGGCTTCACCTTTTTCACCACGCTCACCTTGTAGACCTCTTTCACCTTTCTCACCGTTTTTCACGACAAATGAAGTGGTGGTGCCATTTGGATTCTTAATAGTGATTGTATGAGTGCCATCAGGGTTTTCGCTAGTGGAGATTTCTGGTGATTTACCGTCTACACCATCTTTTCCGTTAGCACCTGCAGCACCTTGGTCTCCTTTTTCACCTTTGGCTCCGTCTGGAATAAAGATGTTGTTAGTGGTTTCTAAGGTGTCTGGATTCTTAATACGTAACCAGGTTCCTGGAACTTTCTTGGCATTGTCAGAGAATCCACGTTGTGCTGAAACAATTGGTGATTTGCCGTCTTTACCATTTAATCCTGGCGCTCCTGCCTCACCTTTTTCACCGTTCTTCACGACGAATGAAGTGGTGGCACCATTTGGATTCTTGATAGTGATGGTGTGAGTGCCATCAGTGTTTTCGGTGCTGGAGATTTCTGGCGATTTGCCTTCTAGACCTGGTGCACCTTGTGGACCACGTTCACCTTGGTCACCCTTGTCGCCTTTTTGTCCTTGTGGGCCTTGAGCTCCAGTATCCCCTTTCGGACCTTGAGCACCAGTTTCACCCTTGTCACCTTTAGCGCCATCTTTGATTTCACCAGTAGCGACAGCTTCTTTAGTCGTGTCAACTTTTCCAGTTTCTGGGTTGACTGGGTAGAATTTGATGGTAGTTACGCCATCTTTATCTTTTGTAAGAACTGGGGCAAAGGTCTTACCGTTTAGGCCAGGTGCGCCTTGAAGACCGCGTTCACCTTGGTCACCCTTGTCACCTTTTGGACCTTGGGCTCCTGTGGCACCTGGATCTCCTTTTAGGCCATCATTGATTTCCACGGTTTGTGGCTTACCGTCAACAATATTACCTTTTTCATCACGGATTTGTGGCGTGATGGTTAAAGTAAGGCCATTGTTGGCATCGTTGCGTTTAGCAGTTACTTTTGGCGCTAGACCATCTTTACCGGCAAGTCCTTGGGCTCCGGCTTCACCCTTCGCTCCATCTTTGATGTCGACACTTTGTGGAGTGCCATCAACGATCTTGCCTTTGGCGTCACGACTTTGTGGCGTGATAGTAAGGGTCACGCCATCATTGGCTTGATTGCGAACAGCGGTTACTTTTGGTGCGAGGCCGTCTTGACCGTTAGCGCCCGCTGCGCCTTGAAGACCACGTTCCCCTTGGTCACCTTTTTGGCCGTTCTTGACTTCGAATGAAGTCGTGCTGCCGTCTGGGTTCTTGATGGTGATAGTATGGCCATCTTTCGTTTCAGCGGTTGAAACTTCTGGAGACTTGCCGTTTTCACCTTTTGGCCCTTGAGCACCTGGCTCACCTTTTTCGCCATCTTTAATTTCACCGCTAGCAACAGCTTCTTTATTGGTGTCTGGCTTACCGGTTTCTGGGTTCACTGGGTAGAACTTGATGGTGGTTACGCCATCTTTATCTTTTGTGAGAACTGGGGCAAAGGTCTTACCGTTTAGGCCAGGCGCGCCTTGAAGACCGCGTTCACCTTGTAAACCTCTTTCGCCTTTATCTCCTTTAAGACCATCGGCAATTTCTACGGTTTGTGGCTTACCATCGACAATATTACCTTTTTCATCACGGATCTGTGGTGTGATGGTTAAAGTAACGCCATTGTTGGCAGCGTTTCGCTTAGCAGTTACTGTTGGTGCAAGACCGTCTTTACCGTTTAACCCTGGTGCACCTTGAGCGCCATCTTCACCCTTTTCACCACGTTCACCTTGTGGACCTTGGGCACCTTTTTCACCATTCTTCACGACAAAGGAAGTGGTGGTGCCATTTGGATTCTTAATAGTGATTGTGTGACTGCCATCAGTATTTTCAGCGCTGGAGATTTCTGGAGACTTGCCATCGACACCATTTTTACCGTGGCTTCCTGCAGCGCCTTGAGCGCCGGTGTCACCTTTATCTCCCTTAGTGCCTTTTTCTCCTGGATTACCTTTTTCCCCCTTATCGCCTTTTGCGATATTGAGAACTGTCCCGTCTGATAAGGTTACGACTGTATTACCATCTTTATCTTTTTCTGTTTTGGTAACAGTTAGTGGAGCGGCATCCTTGCCCTTAGTTCCTGCAGGGCCTTGGTCACCCTTATCCCCTTTTGGACCTTGATCACCCTTGTCACCCTTGGCGCCATCTTGAATTTCCACTGTTTGTGGAGTTCCAGTGACGATATTACCTTTTTCGTCTCGGGACCGTGGAGTGATGGTTAGGGTTACCCCATGATTATCTTGGTTACGTTTAGCAGTGACTGTTGGGGCCAGACCATCTTTACCATCGACACCATTCTTGATCACGGTGCTATTGGTTGAGCCATCTGGATTGGTGATAGTCAGTGTGTAGCTGCCGTCACCATTATTCTTGGTTGAAATGGATGGGGACTGGCCATCTTTGCCATCTTTACCTTTTTCACCTTGTGGGCCGCGTTCGCCGGTGTCACCTTTTGGACCCTGTGGACCTTGTTCTCCTTGTGGACCGCGTTCGCCATCTTTGATTTCAACGCTTTTTTCTTTACCGTCAACGATTTCGCCCTTTTCATTACGGATTTGCGGAGTGATAGTTAAAATAACTCCATTATTGGCCGTATTGCGTTTGGCAGTAACTTTTGGTGTCAGGCCATCTTTCCCGCTTCGGATTGTGGCGGAGTGAGTAGTTCCATCAACATCTTTAACTTTTACTGTATAAGTATCATCTTTATTATCGACCCAGTCAATTTCAGGAGACTTGCCATCTTTACCATCGGCAATGACTGCTTGGTGGCTGGTTCCATCAGGGTTAGTAATTTTGATGGTGTAAGAATTCACCGAGCTAGGATCATCTGGTTTCTTCTCGTTTTTAACGATTTCTACCCGAGGCGTTCCGCCATCCTTACCGGGTTGGCCTTGTGGACCTTGAAGACCTTGGGCGCCCTTCTCACCTTTTTCACCTTGTGGACCTTGAGCACCGGTGTCACCCTTATCACCTTTGGCACCATCTGGAATGAAAGCAGTCTTGGTTTCAAGGGTTTTATTGCCATTTTGGTCATATTTGGGATAGGTGAAGGTCACATAGGTTCCCTTTTTGCCATCTTTTTCACCGGGTTTGGTTTGGACATCAATGGCTAGGTCTGGGAGGGCTGGGCCGGTTCCTTCAAGAATGACTTCATCTTGGCGCTTAATCAATTCCTTGGAATTCTTCTTGGTGTAGTAATCCTTGAAGTTTTCTTCGGTTAAGTCCTCATCGCCTAAGACATCACGGGTTTGTTCATAAATCACGCGGTTGACCCCGTCATGGCCGGTTTGTTTAACCACGCGGACACCTTTAGGCAGTAGTGGGGTGGTCTCAACCGATGAGCTGTGCTTGTCGGTTTCCGTACGCACTTCATAGTGCTTGATCTTGCGGAAGGCTGTGTCAACTACTTCATCTTTCTTGAGATTCCTAATGAATTTTTCCGTGCCGACAAATTGCTTGCCTGCATTCACCGTGGCGAAACGATTAGGTTCTTCAAACTTCACCACATAGCTATTGTAGCCAGGCAAGTCTGCGAAAGTGTAATTACCGTTCAAGTCGGTGGTTGTGCTGGCAAGCAACTTCCCATCGTCAGGGTTGTAGAGGTTCACCTTAATATTGCTTAGGGTTTGGTCGCCTGTACTTGACCCATCACCATTGTGGTCATCGTATACCGTCCCAGAAATCTTATAGATATCAACAATTTGTGGACGATTGGAGACTTGACCAGCATCTAGTACGTTGAAATAGCGTTTCTTATCGGTGTAGGTTTTGTCTACAGACTCTCTATTGACATCGCTAGCAGATACAATCGGTCTACCCTTGCGGTCGACATAGGTAATTTCAATCCCAGAATTATCAATGTCATTCAATTTCTTGCCAGCGACAACTTTTAAAGGCAAGTGCTCGGCAGGAATATTAACCGTGACTTTATCATCAACATTATTTATGGGAACTTCTTGCGGTTGATCTGAACCTGGGTAAGTAATTAGCGCTTTGGCACCTACAGCAGCAAGTTTTTCCCGTTCTCCATTTAAGAAAGATAGATAAAATTTCTTGCTGGCCAAGGTTAAATTGCCAGTCCCTTTTTCATTAGTTAGTTGAGGAGCTTTGTCAATAAAGCCTCCATATTGACTATCGACAGGAACTTCTTGGCTGTTTGTTCCATCGCTTACGCGGACCTTGTCCCCGTCTTGCAACGCCTTAACACTAGCTAATGGAATTTTCCAATAGCCATCGGACTCAGCGACAGTTTCTCCAATTGGAGTTTCTACGCCATTATGAATATAAACTGCCTTGATGGTCTTTCCTGCCTCGGCTTGGCCACCAAAATAGTCTTGATAACGTTGACCATTCTTATCGCCTTCAAGCCTTTCATTGACAATTTGTAATGAATTTGTGACCACAGGAGGTTGGGCGTTTTCTGGCGCATCATAAGTTGTCGCAAGTATTTCTTCTGGGGCAGGACTTGGTGTGACTTCTGCTGTACTTGGAGTTGGGTCTGCACTTGGCGTGGCTGGATTTGTCGCTTCAGCTTTTGGCGCTTCTGTAGGCGTGGTTGCTGTTGGACTGGCTGGACTAGTTTCAGTTACTGGCAGAGTGGCTGGCTGATTGTCACTAACCTGAGGACTAGTTGGCTGGCTGGCCTTAGCCTTATTGTCAAGACTTGCTGCCTTGTCCTGACCAGCTAACTCTACTGGACTACTTTGCCCTTGGCCTGAGCTGAGTCCTGGGTCTTGGCTACTTGGAAGCGTGACTTTGCTTTCGGAGTCAGCTACTTCATTAGCGGCTGCTCGAACCACCGACGCGTCTCCCATAAAGAGGAGGCCAACAGCGACAGCCACTGAAGCAACACCGATATTTAGGCGTTTAATGGAATAGCGATAGAATTTATTCGCCATTTTTTCACGATATAATTTGACATTATTCTTTCCTAACATAAATGTTTTTCCTTTCTTATCTTCTAAAGAAACGTGAGTAAGAAGGTCTGTTGTAATGCGCTCTGGCTGAACGTCTCACACGAGCTGGACGATAAGTTGCTGAGCGATAGGCCCGAGGACTTGAATAAGTAAGTGCCCTTGCCGACCCCACATTAGCACTGCGATAACCATCTGCGATAAATCCACGACGAATAATTCGATTTATCGGTTTGGCAAGAACGGTTCGTGTTACCTTTGGATTAGCTTGAGGGACTCCATTAATGTAAGTGGTTTCGGTAACGGTTTGAACTTTTCCCTCCTGACCAGCTTGAACAACCACTTCTTCCCGTGGAGCTAATTCTCTATCATCTATCCAGATAATTCTTGGTTTAATGGTTCGAACGGTTACCTCTCTTCTCACTTCAACAACCTGGGTCCCTACTTCCACGATTTCGTCACGTTTGTCGCGGAGGACGCGGCGGGTGACTTCTGGGTTAGGCTGCGGACGCCCATTGACGTAGGTTGTGGTTGTGGTTTCTTCGACGCGGCCGGTAAGTCCACTTTGGATCACACGACGTTGGCCTTTTGGAAGGTTGGGATTTTCACGAGTGATGGTTTGGTAAGGAATTTCCTTGACCGTCACTTGGGAGTCTTGGCGAACCTCTTGGGTACCGACTTCCACGATTTCATCGCGTTTGTCGCGGAGGACGCGGCTAGTAACTTCTGGGTTGGGTTGTGGACGCCCATTGACATAAGTCGTCGTTGTGGTTTCTTCAACACGGCCGGTAATTCCTGACTGAATCACCCGACGCTCACCTTTTGGAAGATTTGGGTTTTCACGAGTGATGGTTTGGTAAGGGATTTCCTTGATCTTCACTTGAGAGTCTTGACGAACGTCTTGAGTTCCCACTTCCACAATTTCATCACGTTTGTCGCGGAGAACACGGTGGGTAACTTGTGGGTTAGGTTGTGGACGCCCATTGACGTAAGTCGTTGTTGTTGTTTCTTCGACGCGGCCGGTAATTCCGCTTTGAATCACCCGACGCTCGCCTTTTGGAAGGTTGGGGTTTTCACGAGTGATGGTTTGGTAAGGGATTTCCTTAACCTTCACTTGGGAGTCTTGGCGAACCTCTTGAGTGCCCACTTCCACGATTTCATCGCGTTTTTCGCGGAGAACGCGGTTGGTGACTTCCGGGTTAGGCTGTGGACGTCCATTGACGTAAGTAGTCACGGTTCTTTCTTCAACGCGTCCAGTAAGTCCGCTTTGAATCACCCGACGCTCGCCCTTTGGAAGATTGGGATTTTCACGAGTGATGGTTTGGTAAGGGATTTCCTTGACCGTTACTTGAGGGACTTTTTTAACTTCCCGGGTGCCGATTTCGATGATGCGATTTTGCCCTTGTTGAAGGACTCTCTCGCTCACTAAGCGACGACTAACTTCTTTCTTATTGACGAATTTGATATGGGTTTGGCTTTCGACAATGGATTTCTTGCCTTCTTGGATCGTCCGTCTCAAGCCCTTGTCCAGATTGGGGTTGTACTTGTAAACAGTATCGAAACCAGTCGCTCTTTCTTGGCGGACCAGACGGGTTTCTTCGACACGGGCTTTCTCTTGCTTAGAGTAAGTGATCCGGGCCGTGCCATCTTGACGAACAGCCACCCCAGCGCCCCCACGGTAGTATGGGGCTACTTCAGAGGTAATGGCGAAGGTATATTGTTTACGGCGGTCAATCCCCAGGGCTTGGGCATTGATAGATTGGACAATACGACCAGCCCCGTCCCCATAAATAGCTTGGAATTGGCCATTGCGGGCACTGTATTTCAAAAGGAGGGGTTCAAATTCTTCAGGGCGGAATTGGTCAGCGTCACGTTCATAGCGTCCTTGCATCCGCTTGTTATTGTATTCAAAGCCATGACTAGATCCGACAATCCGACTATTCCCTGCCTGGTCATTACGCACGAAGGCCGTGTAACCCCGATGTTGGTTGCCGGCAATGCGGTTAGACATCCCTTGCTTATCCATCTGACTGGTTTCGGGGTTGTAACGAATGTCAATCTTATAACCGAAAGCCTTGGCAACACCGCGATTTTTGAGGATCCCACCTTGATTGAGGTAGTCTTGCCCTTTATTGGCCCCTTCAATAAAGAGGAAACCAAAACCGTCTGCGGAAGTGGTATTGTTGTGATGGTCTAGGCGAACTTCTAAATTCAACTCGAAGTCTTTATCGAAGCTCACAGCTTCTTTTTTCACCAGGGCGCCTCGTTGGCTCTGAACATTGTGAATCATCCGTGATCCTAAGGCATTGCTATTGCCGAATTGCACCGCTTGAACATTCTCTGGGCCACGGTCTGCTTTAGCCGGGTTATATTCTGTCGGGTCATACTTGGTCACATTGGGACCAATCCGGTCAAAATGGTTTCTGCCTAGACCCGTTTCTGTAACGATTCGGCTATCAGCCACTTCCTTATGGTCAATGATCCGGTCTTCTACGGTGCGGGTTTGGTCAGCTTCTCGGTTGCGTTCAAGGTAGGCCGGTTGCTCGTCTCCACCCACAAGCACTTCATCGCTGGCTTCCAGGTCGCTATAGTAAGCTGCCCGATTTTCTGTACTGGAGACTGGTTGGCTGGCAGACTCGCTCAACTTCTCATTCAAGGAATGACTGCTGTCTAGCGGAAGTGCCCGGCTGCCCTGATCTGCCTCTCCTGAAGGATGCTCTTGGTCGTTTGCAAGGCCAGTTACATTTGCGCTTGTTACACCTTCATTTGAAGCCGCCTGCACCACAGAGGCCTCTCCCATAAAGAGCAAACCGACCGCAACAGCAACTGAAGCGACACCGATATTTAAACGTTTGATGGCATAGCGGTAGGAGCGATTGCTACTTTTTTCATTGATCATTTTAAAATTATTTTTACCTAGCATATTTTTTTGATTACCCTCTTTATATTTTTCTTAGTTTCTAAGTATAAAAATCAAATAATGTATAAAAAGATATAAAAATTCGCTACTAGTTAAGCAAAAAATAAATTGAAAAACTAGCGAATTTTAAAAAATAAGTTAATTCATCAGATTATTTTTTAATCTAAAAAGTGTTTATCACTTAAAAAGGCCAGGAAGCTTGATTTTATGGGGTTTCTTTTTGACCTGTGGTATATATTTTTAGCTAGGATAATAGCCCAAGTACATTTTATTGTACATAAACTTAATTTAATTTATTAAAATCTAAATTATTTTTCTATTTTCCTGGAAAAATGTTTTTATTATTGATATTTGTCAGCGATTAAATATAATCGAGCAAACCTTTCACTGACGCAATCGAATCAGGCCCTCAATGGAAACTTTGTCTATCTGAGTGCACAAAAAAACTAGGTGAGAGGATTCACCTAGTTTGTAAATAGATTAAATTGTTATTTTTCTAGACAGACAAGGCCCGGTGTTTTAAAACACGAAACAGCCCCTTAGTAGTAGCTATTCCGCTTCTGATCTCAAGGCTTCCACGTATTGGTAGGCTTCTTGGCCAGCGCTGCCGGCGTCACCGACTGCGGTGGAGACTTGGCGTAATTTCTTCTTACGGACATCCCCACAAGCAAAGATGCCTGGCACGGCGGTAGCCATGTTTTCATCGGTTAGGATCCAGCCTTCTTCATCGGTAATGCCCAAGTCGCTGAAGGGCTCACTGTTAGGCAAGAGCCCTACATAGATGAAGACCCCACCAGCGGGAACTTCCGTCACTTCATGGGTCTTGACATTTTCCACCAAAATACTGGTGACTTGCTTACCATCGCCTTTAATTTCTTTGACCACGCTATCCCAGGTAAAGGAAATCTTGTCGTTAGCAAAGGCGCGGTCTTGGAGAATTTTTTGGGCCCGTAATTGGTCACGGCGGTGGATGATGTCGACCGTGTTGGCGAATTGGGTCAAGTAACTGCCCTCTTCCACGGCCGAGTCGCCCCCACCGACTACCTTAATATCGCGGCCCTTATAGAAGGCCCCGTCACAGACAGCACAGTAGGAAACCCCGTGGCCATTGTATTCTTCTTCCCCCGGTACATCCAAGGTCCGGTGCACTGACCCGGTAGCGATAACGATGGCCTTAGCCTTGAAATCGCCATTATCGGTTTCAATCAGGTGGTAAGGTTTACCCGGGGTGACTTTCTTCACATTACCGAAGACATACTCAGCCCCAAATTGCATGGCACTTTCGTACATCTTGTTGGCTAGGTCAGGCCCAGCAATGCTCTTGTAGCCGGGGTAATTTTCCACCGTGGCGGTATTAATCAGTTCTCCACCTGGGACTCCCCGTTCCAAGACAGCGACCGCTAAATTGGCCCGTGATGCATACAGGGCCGCGGTTAAGCCGGCTGGACCGGCACCGATAACAATCACATCATAGGTTTTACTTGCTTCACTCACGTTGATTCCTCCACTTTTTTCGCTTTAGTCACACTTTATCCCCAGCCTCCACCAGACCGGCGCGCTGGGACCAAGAGACTAAGAAATTATTTCAATTCCTTCTCTAAGTCAAGTAGGTAGGCGCGTAAGTCATCTTTGATTTCTGGATGGCGGAGGCCATAGGAAATACAGGTTTTCATATATTCTAACTTATTGCCGACATCATAGCGTTGGCCGGTGAATTCAAGGGCAAAGACCCTTTGTGTTTTGTTCAGACGGTCAATGGCGTCAGTCAATTGGATTTCGTTCCCGGCTCCAGGTTCTTGGGTTTCCAAGAGGTCAAAGATTTCTGGAGTGAGGAGATAACGACCGATAATGGCCAAGTCACTCGGCGCTTCGCTAGGATCAGGTTTTTCCACGAATTGGCGGACATTATAGATCCCGTCCTTGTATTGGGCTTCCGGATCGATAATGCCGTACTTGCTGGTATCTTCGTGGGGCACCCGCATAACGGCAATATTTGAGGCATGAGTTTCATGATAAGCGTCGATCAATTGTTTTGTCAAAGGAACTGCATCTTCCATCAAGTCATCGCCCAGCATCACCACAAAGGGTTCGTCGCCGACAAAGGCCTTGGCTTGGAGAACCGCGTCCCCTAGCCCCTTAGGATAGGATTGGCGCTTGAAGAAGAGGTTGAGACCAATGGTTTCTTGGACAATTTCCAGTAAGTCGTCCTTGCCCTTGGCGTGGAGGTTTTCTTCCAGTTCAATATTGGAGTCAAAGTGGTCCTCGATGGGACGTTTGTTCTTCCCAGTAATGATTAGAATATCCTCGATCCCACTGGCCAGCGCCTCTTCCACGATGAATTGGATGGTGGGTTTATCAACAATTGGTAACATTTCTTTGGCCATAGCCTTGGTGGCTGGCAAGAAACGGGTTCCTAAACCAGCTGCAGGGATAATGGCTTTTCTTACTTTCGTCATAGCTACTCCTTTATGCGTGAATTAGTTTTCACGGTAATTATTGTGACAGTTGGTCACTAGTCTCTTCTCTTAATGTAAAAGTTGTTTAGCAATTTAGCAAGCCTTAGGGGGATTCTTATCACTTTTTTATCGATTATTCGTCCCCTATGCTTGCTTTTAAAAAACGCGCCTAATCATTCAGCCGGGCTTGCTTGGCCAAGGACTGTTCTAAGGCCAGGCGGTCTAAGCCGACTTCTTGCTTGCCTTGGCGTTTCATCAGGTCTTCGACGAGTTTCCTTAAATCTTTGTGGTCATAGAGAACCTGGTAGGTGGTTTGGGTGATGGGCATTTCGATACCGACCGATTGGGCCAATTCATAGGCCGACTTGGTGGTATGGACACCTTCTACGATCATCCCCATGTGGTCGAGGACTTCACTGACCGACTTGCCCTGACCAATTTGGTAGCCGGCCTGCCAGTTCCTGGAAAAGGGCGAGGTACAAGTTACAATTAAGTCACCAATCCCGCTCAAACCCGCAAAGGTAAAGGGGTCTGCTCCTAAGGCCACCCCGAGTCGGGTAATTTCCGCCAGGCCCCGGGTCATCAAGATGGCCTTGGCATTATCACCAAATCCCAAACCAGCCAGGGCGCCAGAACAGAGGGCAATAATATTTTTTAAGGCACCTCCTAGTTCCACCCCGACCACGTCGTCATTGGTGTAGACCCGAAAATAAGCGTTCATAAAGAGTTCTTGGAGGGCTTCAGCCGCCTTCAAATCTTGGCAGGCTGCGGTAATACCGGTGATATCACGGCGGGCCACTTCTTCCGCATGGCTGGGTCCCGATAAAACGACCGGGCCTTGAATGGCCAAGTCCTTAAAACTGTCTTCCAAAATCACCGATACCCGCTCATGGGTCTCTAATTCTAGCCCCTTAGCCGCATGGAAGATCAGGGGCGAGTCTGCCTTTGAGTCCTCAGCTTGTAAAATAGCCGCCACTTGGTCGGCTACCCCACGGATCGCGTTGGTGGGGACCACAAAGCCGATCACTTGGGCGCCTTTAACCGCCGCTTCCAGGTCAGAGGTTGCGACAATGTCCTTGGGCAAGCTGGCCTCTTTTAAATAGGCGGCATTGGTGTGTGCTTGGTTGATTTCATCCGCCTGATTTTGCCGGTGGGTCCAGAGGGTCACCTGGTGGCCATTTTCCGCTAAGACCATGGCCAAGGCCGTCCCCCAGGAACCAGCACCTAGTAAGCTAATTGCTTGTTTTACCATTATCTTCTCCTTTAATTCACTTTTATCCACATTGACTTGCCTTAGGCTGATTTCTCCTGCTTCACTTGGGCCCGCCGCTTGCTTAAATAGTTATAGTCGCTGTAATAAGGCAGGTCCCCTTGTTTCGTACGCCGGTAGATCAAGAGGGCAATCCCCGCGACCACTAGGACTAAGGACAGGGCCTGGGAGACCCGGATCGGCCCCAGGTAGAGGGAATCAGTCCGCAAGCCTTCAATGAAGAACCGTCCCGTCCCATACCAAATCAGATATAAGAGCCCGGTCTCGCCAAGTTTTAAAGTCTTATGACGGTGGCGGAGGAAGAGTAAGACCCCTACCCCCAGTAAATTCCACAGGGATTCGTAGAGAAAGGTGGGATGGTAGTATTGGCCGTTAATAGACATTTGCTCAACGATAAAATTGGGTAAGTGCAAGGTCTCCCGTAAGAATCCTTCGCTAACTGGGCCACCGTGGGCTTCTTGGTTAACAAAGTTACCCCAACGGCCAATTCCTTGGGCCAGGAGTAAGTAAGGCATGATCACATCCGCCAAAAAGCTCACCTTCATCTTATGGCGCTTGGCATAGATAATCGCCGTCAAAGCGCCCGCGATAACGCCCCCATAAATGGCAATACCGCCCTGCCAAATGGCAATAATTTCTCCCAGGTTTTCCCGGTAGTAGTCCCACTCAAAGATCACATAATAGAGCCGGGCTCCGATAAAACCGATGGGCACCGCCCACATGATCATGTCCATGACCTGGTCGCTATCAAACCCCTTGCGCTCAATCTCTTTCAGAATCAGCTCCACCGCCAAAAACATGCCCAGGGCAATAATAATCCCGTACCAACGGATCTCAATCCCTAAAAAGGAAAAGGCCACTGGGTCAATAGCCAGGAGGTTAAGGCTGGGCAAAAGCTGTCCGAGTAAGGTCGTCATCATGACTCATCGCCCGCTTCCGCCTGTTCCTTTTCGGCGTGGGTCTTAGCATCCGCTTCCTGGTTGGCTTGGATGAGGTGGGTCAGTCTTTCTTCGAATTCCTTACCGGCATTGTAGCCCATATTGTTGGCCCGAAGATTCATGGCCGCCACTTCCACGATATTAGAGGAATTCCGCCCGGTGCGGACAGGCACGGTAATTTGAGGCACATCCACTCCGAGGAGAGAAACCATTTCCGGCTCCGAACCTAAACGTTCATAGTCTTCATCGTCATCCCACATGACTAAGCGGACGATCAAGTGGAGTTGTTGGGCCTGTTTAACCGCCCCAGCCCCAAAGAGGGTGAGGACATTAATAATGCCCAGGCCGCGGATTTCGATCATATTTTGTAAGATGGCCGGCGCCTCGCCCACGATGGAATAGTCATCGCGTTTATGGAGTTCCACCCGGTCATCCGCCACAAGACGGTGGCCGTTTTTAATTAATTCCAGAGCGGTTTCGGACTTACCAATCCCGCTGTCCCCAATAATCATAATCCCTAAACCATAAACATCCACAAAGACACCATGCTTGGACACCCGGGGTGCCAAACGTTCTTGGAGATAGGTGGTGATATTGGAATAGAGCCGGGTCGTTACCGCACTCCCCTGTAAAATTGGAATTTTATTTTCTTCGGCCGCTTGAAAGACCTCATACTCTGGCATCAAGTCGCGGGAGAAAATAAAGACCGGCGTATCTTCCCGGGACATCCGTCGCATAATCAAGAGCCGCTCATCACTAGTCATTTTCTTCAAATAGGAGTGCTCGTTCCGGCCAAATAATTGGACCCGTTCCGAGGGATAGTAGTTAAAATAACCCGATAATTCCAAGCCCGGACGGGAAATGTCGCTGGTTTGAATCAAACGGTCTAAATACTCCTCTCCCTGGAGCACCTTTAGCCCAAGCTGGTCCCTGAGCTCTTTAACGGTTACTGCTTCCATAATTGTTTCCTTTCTCTTTTTAAATCTCACTTCATTTTACCATAGGCCCACCCCATTAGTAAGGCTGAGAGTGCGACAGTCACACCAAAGGACGAAATCGCTGGAGAAAACTGGGATAAGCTCAGTGAAACTGAGCGTTACCAGTTTTTAGTTAGGTTCGACTTGGCAGACTTGGAGTGATTTCACAAGTCAGAAACAAGCGAATACTTCGCTTTTATTCAGACTTACTCCAATCATCCAAGTCTAGGCGCCAAGTCTCACACCCTGTGTGAAGCGGACGTTCGTCCTGTGACTGGAGCACGTTTTGAAAAGGATGTGAGGATGCCGTCAGAGACTTGAATTGCTGGAAGAAAATACCATAAGCACAGCTATAAGGATGTGAGGAAGGATCAGGGAGGGAGATTCCTTGGAAGAAAAGATGATAAGATCAACTTGCTTGATCGTTCAACTTTTCTGAAAGGACATCCCCTACCCCTTCCGAACTCAACTAGACTGTGCGTTGGAATTTTCTGAAATGACTTCAAGTTTGGCGTCCGAACTCAACTAGAGAGTGTGACGGGTGCACCAAAGGCCAAAAATAATCCTAAACCAAGGCTAACTAAGAAAAAAGACTGCAACAAGTGTCGCAGTCCATTTAACGATTAATAGCATTTAAGTAAAAACCTACTTCCGTCGCACTTTCTCCAAACATGCTCCAAGCGCAAGGCAAGCGTCCACTTCAGAAAATGACGACAAATTCTCTCTGAGAATTCTTACGCCTTTTTCTTCCAGTTGCTATAGCTGTTCGAAGCGTCAGCGAGCTACAGATATAGTATGCGTAGCGGTCTTGTCTTCTGACGCGCTTGTCGCACTCTCTAATAATCATTCCGGTAAGGATCAAAGATTTTCTTCAAGAGTTCTTGGGCCAGACCATAGATCAGGGCCAGCACCATGCAGTAGAAGAAGGAAGAAATCCAGAAATAAGCTGTCCCCATCAGGGAGGAAGCCAGCCAGAAGATAAAACCATTCAAGACCAGGTTAAATAAACCCAGGGTCAGAAAGTTTATCGGCAAGGCTAAAATTTTCAAAATTGGGTAAACCAACTTGTAGAGAATCGCGATGACTAAAACCACAATCACCGCTGAGCCAAAGTCCTGGATATAGACCTCTGGCCAGAAAATCCGGCCCAGTCCTTGAAGGATAATGGCTTGGATCAAGAGACGAATAATATTTCTAATCATGGTCGACCTTAACCTTCTCCACTTCCTTAATTTGGCGTTTGTTCAAGTCCCGATAGACCGGTTCCACATCATCTTCACTCTGTGTATAAGCCTCTTGGCGCGGATTCGTCCGCCGTCTAGTCCCTTGGCCTCCCCCAAAGAAAGTCCGCTTAAAGTTGATGATACTTTCATTAGGGATTAAGACCATCAGGGCCAGGTAGATAAAAATAGCTAGGTAACGTAGCGGAGTAAAAAGAGCCACCGCAAAGGCAATCCGGAGCCAAACTGCGGAAATACCAAAGTAATCAGCAAAACCACCACAAACCCCAGCAAAAACTCGGTTGGTTAATGAGCGTTTCAATGCTTTCATAAAATCTCTCCTTTTGATTAAAACAAGTACCATAGATCCCGCCTGTTCAAACGATTAAAGAATCGCTGCTAAGATATAAACAAAATTAGGTATTAGATAGCGGGATATAGGAATATTTTACCATAAGCACGCCCAAGACTCGACTCTCCCTGCCTGACAAACAGCGAATTTAAAGGATTCTAAAGAAATAAAGAGTGCGACGGGTGCGCCAAAGATCGATAACACTGGAGCTAAAGAGCAAAAATTCTTGAAAAGAATTTCTTGCACTTTAGTGAAGTGGAGATCGATCTGCACCCGGAGCACGTTTGAGAAGGATGTGAGGACGCCACTAAAGACTTGAATTGCTGGAGGAAAATACCTTAAGCACAGCAAGTCTGTGCGTTGGGATTTTCTGAAGCAACTTCAAGGCTGGCGTCCGAACTCAACTATAAAGGATGTGAGGAAGGACCAGGGAGGGAGATTCCTTGGAAGAAAAGATGATAAGATCAGAAATAAGGATGTGAGAACGCCATCAAAGACTTGATTTTCTGAAGCAACTTCAAGGCTGGTGTTCGAACTCAACTTGCTTGATCGTTCAACTTTTCTGAAAGGACATCCCCTACCCCTTTCGAGCTCAACTAAAGAGTGCGACAAGCGCGTAAAAGAGCAAGACCTCTGGAAGAAAAAGGCGTAAGAATTCTCACAAAGAATTTGTCGCCATTTTCTGAAGAGGACGCTTGCTCTGCGCTTGGAGCACGTTTGAAAAGGATGTGAGGAAGGATTAGGGAGGAAGATTTCCTACTCCTCCGCTCCCGGCAGGCCTTGCCAGTGACATTGGCTGCCGCTAGGGGTCATTTCGACCGCTAACTGGATGGGTAATTCCTGCTTCAGTTCTTCCCGGTGGGAGATGACAGCAATTAAGCGGCCCGAACGTTGGTGGAGGTCCACCAGGGTATCGAGGGCCTGTTGGAGGGTTTCCGAGTCCAAGGTCCCGAAACCTTCATCAATAAAGAGCATCCCCACATCAACTGTCCCAGCTTCTTCCTGGATCACATCACTAAGGCCCAAAGCTAAGGCCAGGGAGGCTTGGAAACTTTCGCCCCCTGACAGGGAGTGGACGCTGCGTTCGCTGGCGGTATAGGAGTCAAAGACATTGAGATTAAGCCCCTTAGCCTGGTTGCCTCCGATCTCATCCTCCGCTCGCTTAAAGTAATACTTGCCATTGGTCATTTGGTAGAAACGCTGGTTGGCCCGCTCGACAATCCAGTCCAAGTAAATTCCTAAAATATAACGTTGGAAGGAAATCCGTTGACTCTTGTTGAGCTTCCCATTGGCGACATCAGACAGCTTCTTCAAGTCGCCAAAGCTCTGGTAGCGGTCTTGGTAGTCCTGCCATAAGTCAGTCAGGAGAGCGACTTGGTCCTTGAGCCGGATAAGGTCTTCCCGCTCCTGACTTAATTGGCTAGCGGCTTGGTCATAGGATTGGTCGAGGTTGATTTTTTCCTTTTGGTAAGTGGCTTGGTCTTGATCAATAGCCAAGTCTTTTTCTTTTGCCTTTAAGGCCTCCAGCGCCTTTTTATAGGCATAGACCTGGTTAGAATAAGCAGATAAAGTTTGGCTTATCGCCTGCCAGTCACGGTCACTTTGGTGGAGGGCCTTGACCTGGTCATCACTAAGATCCGATTCTCTTCGGGCTTGGTCTAAACGCTCAGCAATGGCCTGAGACTGTTCTTGGTTTTTCTTGACCGCCGCTTCTTGGTAGTCCCGCTTGGTGGTGAGGACGGCAGCTTTTTCTTTCAAAGTTTGCTCTCTTTGGGCTAA
Source organism: Aerococcus mictus (assembly GCF_003286595.3). Lineage (NCBI taxonomy): Bacteria > Bacillati > Bacillota > Bacilli > Lactobacillales > Aerococcaceae > Aerococcus > Aerococcus mictus. The sequence goes on from NZ_CP132985.1 coordinate 1,874,798, forward strand.
TTTTTGCCCTAAAGCTTCCAAGTCTTTGGCTTCTGTCTTAAGGGCTTGGGCTTTTTCTTCTAAGGCAGCTTGAGAATCTCCAATCAAGAGAGCTTGAGACTGCTTAAGCCGGTCTGTCACTTGATCCAAATAAGCTTTTTGCCGGCTGACCTGACCTTCACTTTTAGAAAGTCCCTGCTTAAGAGTTTGCAGCTGAGTTTCTTGGCCTTTAACCTTTTCCTTTTCTTCCGCCAGGGCTTTTTGATTAGCCTGGTCTTTGTCGTATTTCTCTTGGTAAGCCGCACTGGCTTGCTTATAGGCACTCTGAGCTTGGTCCAGCCGGTCTTGCCAGTCAGTGATAGTGGCCTTAGGGTCAAAGTCATATTGCCTACACAAGTTGGCCCGACTCTGCTTGTGGTAGTTGAGGGCCTGGCTAGCTTCTTGGTAGGCTTGGCTAGCCGTTTGGGCCTGGGCTTCTAATTGGTCCACTTGGCCTTGGTCCAAGTCTTCAGCAGACGTGTCGGCACTGACTTGGGCCGGATCAGGATGGTCAAAGCTCCCGCAAACTGGACAAGGACTGTCCGGACTGAGGTCCTGGGCCATAATCCCGGCCAGATTGCGTTGGTAGGTCTGCTTAGCTTCCAAGTAGGCCTGGTTGGCTTTTTGCCAGGTCTGCTCCGCCTGGCGGAAGTCCGCTTCTCCCTTTTGAATGGCTTGGTCAAAGGATTGGAGCTGGTCGAGTCCGGATTTTAAGTCAGCCAGTTGACGGCCGGACTCTTTGACCGCTTCCTTTTCTTGGCTCAGGCTGTCGGGGTCAAGAATGGCCTGGCTTAGTTGGTCCACTTGGGCCTGGCCTTGGCTGATGGCTTCTTCTAGACTAGCCACTTGGTCTTGGCCCTTTTGGTAACTAGTTTCCAGGTCTTCTAATTCAGCCTGACCAGCTTGGACTTCCTGTTGGGTGCTGGCATAAGTGACCCAGTCCTTGAGACCGGCTTGGACTTGGTCGATGGCTTCTTTAATCTGCGGCAAGCGCTCCAAGTTTTCTTTTTGCGCCTCCCAGTCCTTGTCATAGTTGGCTCGGGCGGCTTGGTGGTCTTTTTCTTCCTGGGCCAGTCTGGCCTGACTTTGTTCCAGGTCCTTAGCCTCTGCTTGGGCCTGGGCTTGGTCTTTTAAGGCCTGGTAGAAGGCTAAAGAAGCCTGGTAGTTTTGATAGGCCGTTTTTAAATCAGCCATCTGGCTTTGCTTGGCTTCTAGGCGGTCTTTTTCTTGGGATAGGTCGGCTTGGGCGTCAAAGTAATCTAAGACTTGGCTGAGCTGAGTTCGCTTAGCTTCCAGATTTTCCAGGTCTTGGCTGGCTTGCTTGAAGTCCGCTTCTTTGGTCGCTAAAAAATCAGCTAAAAGCTGGCCTAGCTTGGCCTCCCCCTGATCTTTTAAACGACCTTCTAACAGCGCTTGGTCTTCTGAACGAAGCAAGGTCTTTAAGCGTTCTTGGGCCGCATCGTGGTTTTTCTTGAGGCGGTCTAAGTCGCTCTTGACCTGGCTGTATTGGTCTTGCAAGTAGGTCTGGAAGCGGTTAATGGCCTCGGTATGGAAGATGTGGGTAAAAATTTCCTCCTTGTCCCGGCTTGAGGCCTCCAGCAGGCGCTTGAACTCGCCCTGGGGCAGCATAACGATTTGGGTAAATTGGGACTTATCTAAACCGATAGCCTCTTTGAGATAAGTTTCTAGCTCATTTTTCTTCCCCGACACCAACTTGCCGTCAACATTGACTTCCAGCACTTCAGAAGGATAGGCCTTAGACCGCCCTTCCACCGCTCCGGGGCCAGTTTGTTTGGGCTGACGGTAGACCTGATAGTGGTGACCATCACTGTCAAAGGTAAAGCGCACATAGGCTAGGTCCAAGTCGGTGGCAAAACGGGACTTGAGTTCACTAGCTTCCCGACTCGATCCCGAGGCGCCCCCGTAGAGGGCATAGGTGATGGCGTCAAAGAGAGTGGTCTTACCCGCCCCAGTATCTCCTGAAATCATAAACAAGCCATAGGGCCGGACCCGGTCAAAGTCAATCACGGTCAGGTCCCGGTAAGAACCAAAGGCATTCATTTCTAAACGTAAGGGAATCATGGTCCACTTCCTTTCTCAGTCAGCTAGTCAGTTTCCTGGCCTTTTTGGGCCGCTAACCAGGCCGCCTCCACCGCCTGATTTTGCGCTTCGGTCAGGGTCTGGCCCAGGGTTTCTTGGTAGAAGTCGGCGAAGAGCTCTAAGGGGTCAGCCACTTGGCGGCTGAGCTTGTCTTTACTGATTTTCCCCTCAAGCTGGGCGCTGACCTGGCCGATATTCACATATTCCAGGTTCATAATATTGGGATAATTCTCCCGCAGCCGGTTCATCCCGTCATGGACTGGGGTCTGGTCAGTCAGTTCAAAGTAAATATAGTCCTCCGACTGCCCCGTTAAGGCCTGGTCAAAGCTGGTCTTAATCACGCGGACATCGTGTTGGGGTTGGATCATATGCTTGGTGACCTGGATTGATTCCTTGGTCAAATCAACCTCCAAATACTGCTTATGGTGGTGGGCTTCGGACTTGGAGTACTTGAGCGGACTGCCACTGTAGCGAACCTGTTCACCCTTGACCCGTTGCGCCCCGTGCAAGTGACCCAAAGCCACATAGTCAAAGTCTTGAAAGACCCGGCTGGGCACATATTCGGTGGTGCCAATCGATAAGGGCCGCTCTGACTCCGATTCTTCTAAGTCAGCCCCGGCTTCATCCAAGCTAGATGAAGTCACATAGCCGTGGTAGACAATTAGATTCAATTGGTCAGGGTCAAAGGATTCCTGGCCCTTGATGGCTTGGACCTGTTTAGCTGCGGCCTTTTCCAAACTGTCAATGGTCGGGTCTTGGTAGAGCTCGCGGATGACCTGGTAGTCGGCATAGGGGAGGAGATAGACCCGGGCTCCGTCTAATTCGACAGATTGAGGGACTTTTTGTGGTAAACCCGCTAGGTGGACATTTTGGCGTTCATAGGCCCGGGCCCCGTAGGCAATCCGCTCGCCAGCATCGTGGTTGCCAGCAATAATGGCCACAGGGCAGGTCAACTCCACCATTAATCGATCAATCAGTTCATTGGCCAAACGAACACTATCCCGGCTGGGAAGCGACCGGTCGTAAAAATCGCCCGCAATAATCACCAAGTCCGGCTCAAGCGCCTTGAACTCATCAATCAGCTGGTGGAAGACCACTTCCTGGTCAGCCAACATGGACCGGTCATTAACAATCTTCCCAATATGCCAGTCGGAAGTATGGATAATTTTCATGGGCAGCTCCTCTTTTCAAAATACGAACTATCTAATCAAAACGTGTTCCAAAAGTCAGCCCTGACGTCCACTTCACGAACTATGTGCGATAGGCTTCCGCCTATCTTCCATAGTTTGTTCCAGTGGTTCAGGGCTTTTTTGACTTTTGTCACACTCTATCAAAACGTGTTCCAAGCGCAGAGCAAGCGTCCGCTTCAGAAAATGGCGACAAATTCTCTTTGAGAATTTTTACGCCTTTTTCTTCCAGCGGTCTTGCTCTTTAGCGCGCTTGTCACACTCTCAAGAAAAACCAAGCTCCCCACTTGGAGAGCTCGTTTAAACATAAATTTTCAATATTTTTAAAACGTGTTCCAGTCACAGGACAAACGTCCACTTCAAAAACTGGTAACACTCAGCTTAGTTGAGCTCGGACGCCAGCCTTGAAGTCACTTCAGAAAATTCCAACGCACAGTTCCCTGTGCTTATGGTATTTTCTTCCAGTGATTCAAGTCTTTAACGGCGTCCTCACATCCTATTTCAACAGTGGTTTGAGATATTGTCCTGTATAAGATTTCTTATTCTTAGCCACTTTTTCTGGAGTACCAGTGGCGACAATGGTTCCGCCGCCGTCTCCGCCTTCTGGTCCCAGGTCGACAATATAATCAGCGGTCTTAATGACGTCCAAGTTGTGCTCGATGACAAGAACAGTATTGCCTTCATCGACCAAACGTTGGAGGACGCCGATCAAGCGCTTAATATCGTGGCTGTGAAGACCCGTTGTCGGTTCGTCCAAGATATAGATGGTATTCCCACTAGCCACTCTTTGCAGTTCACTGGCCAGTTTCATCCGTTGGGCTTCCCCACCAGACAGGGAGGGCGCTGGTTGACCTAAGGCCACATAGCCCAGTCCCACATCAGCAATGGCTTGAAGTTTGCGGTGGATTTTGGGAATCGATTGGAAGAATTCCAGGGCTTCGTCCACCCGCATGTCTAAGACTTCAGCAATATTCTTGCCCTTGTAGTGGACTTCCAAGGTTTCGGCATTGTAGCGGGTCCCCTTGCAGACTTCACAAGGCACATAGATGTCGGGCAAGAAGTTCATCTCTACCTTGACAATCCCGTCACCCTTGCAGGCTTCACAACGGCCGCCCTTAACATTAAAGGAAAAACGGCCCTTCTTGTAACCCCGCAGTTTGGCCTCATTAGTTTGAGCGAAGAGGTCGCGGATATCATCAAAGACTGAGGTATAGGTCGCCGGGTTAGAGCGTGGCGTCCGCCCAATGGGACTTTGATCAATATCGATCACCTTATCCAGCGACTCATAACCTTCAATGGCTTTCACCTTGCCAGGGACCACTTGGGCCCGGTTAAGATGGCGGAGTAAGTACTTCTTAACCACTTCATTGACTAGACTAGACTTACCCGAACCGGACACGCCAGTAATCAGGTTAAAGCAACCCAATGGGAACTTGACGTCAACGTCTTTCAAGTTGTTGGCCGCTGCCCCTTTAACTTCTAACCAGCCTTTATCGGTCTGACGGCGTTCTTTAGGCACTTCAATGGCCTGCTTGCCTGACAAGTATTGGCCGGTCAGGGAATCCGGGTCATTGGCGACTTCTTCAGGGGTGCCGGCCGAAACCACTTCCCCACCATGGGCACCGGCTCCTGGTCCCATATCAATCAGGTAGTCAGCCTGGCGCATAGTGTCCTCATCGTGTTCCACCACAATCAGGGTATTTCCCAAGTCGCGCATCCGTTTCAAGGACCGGATCAAGCGGTCGTTATCGCGTTGGTGGAGACCGATGGAAGGTTCATCGAGGACGTACATAATTCCGGACAGGTTAGAACCAATTTGGGTAGCCAGGCGAATCCGTTGAGCTTCCCCACCGGAAAGCGAACCGGCATTACGGTCTAGGGTTAAATAATCCAAGCCCACTTCATCCAAGAAGCCGAGCCGGGCATGGAGTTCTTCCATAATGGGACGGGCGATCTTTTCATCTTGGTCTTCTAAATCCAAGTCCTTGAAGAATTCAATCACTTGGCCGATGGCTTTTTCCGTCACTTCAGCAATATCCAAGCCGTCCACCTTGACGGCCAAGGCCCGTTCATTGAGGCGTTTACCATGACATTTAGGGCAAGGAAGTTCTGCCATATATTGGCGCATGCTTTCCCGGATCATATTGGAAGAGGAATTGTGGTAGCGACGTTCCACATTATTAGCTACCCCTTCAAAAGCCATATCCTTGTCGGTGACATTACCAAACTCATTTTGATAGTTAAAGTGGAAGGTCTGATCCCCTGACCCATAGAGCAACAGGTTTTGTTGGTCTTCAGTCAATTTCTCAAAAGGTTTATCTTGAGGAATATCAAAGGCCTGACAAGCCTGGTCTAAGAGGGCTGGATAATAGCCGGAAGCCTTATTGTACCAAGGCACCAAGGCCCCTTCGTCCAGCGACTTGGTTCGGTCAGGCACCACGATATCTTCATCCACCTTCATCTTAGAACCAATCCCGTCACATTCCGGACAACGACCAAAAGGCGCGTTAAAGGAAAAGAGCCGGGGTTCCAATTCCCCCACGGTAAAGCCACAGAGCGGGCAGGCATAGTGTTCAGAGAAGAGGATTTCTTCCCCGCCAATAATATCCACCAAGGCATAACCTTCAGTCAGACGCAGGGCAGTTTCGAGGGAGTCGGCCAAACGGGCCCGGATGCCTTCCTTAATCACCAAGCGGTCAATGACCACATCAATATCATGTTTTTTGTTCTTATTGAGTTCGGGCAGTTCTTCCACGTCATACATCTCACCGTCGATCCGGACGCGGACGTAACCTTGTTGTTGGACCTTTTCCAGGAGCTTCTTGTGTTGGCCCTTCTTCCCGTAAACGATGGGCGCTAAAATTTGGATCCGGGTCCGCTCTTCTAAATTCTTGACCTGGTCAATCATCTGGTCGATGGACTGACTTTGGATCTTGGTCCCGTCATTAGGACAAATCGGATGCCCCACCCGGGCAAAAAGCAACCGCAAATAGTCATTGACTTCCGTAATCGTCCCCACGGTTGAACGGGGATTGCGGTTGGTAGTCTTTTGGTCAATAGAAATAGCAGGACTCAAACCATCAATGGAATCGACATCCGCCTTCTTAATATTGCCCAAGAATTGGCGGGCAAAGGCTGACAAGGACTCCACATAACGGCGTTGTCCCTCGGCATAGAGGGTGTCAAAGGCCAAGGAGGATTTCCCTGAACCGGACAGACCGGTAATGACCACCATCTGGTTACGAGGAATGGTCACATCAATATCTTTTAAATTATGAGAGCGTGCACCACGCACGACAATTTCTTCTTTCAAATCGGTCACTTCCTTAATTAAACAAAAAGGCAGCTCAAAGCTTTTCCTTTTCGTTCCTTACTCTGATACAAACTGGTGTTCTGGTAATAGTTTACCACAAATCAAGCCCCAAACCTAGAAAAGCCAGCTCCAGTGGCCCGGTCGGGATTGCACCCTTCATTATAACCAGCCAAGACTCGGAATTAAAGCGATCACCTTTCAGAACAGAGTGCGACAGTCACAACAAAGGACGAAACCACTGGAGAAAACTGGTATAAGCTCAGTGAAGCTGAGCGTTACCAGTTTTTGAAGTGGACGTTCGTCCTGTGACTGGAGCACGTTTAAGAGAGTGCGAGCTGACGACAAAAAAGTGAAACGTTGGAAGAAATATGCGGTAATCCTTGAAAAGGATTGCCAAATATTTCTGAAGCGGAGCTCACTTTTGACAGCGAGCAGGTTTGAAAAGGATGTGGCAAGCGCGCCAAAGGGCAAAACTGCTAGAAACATATTTCGCTTAGAGAATTCGTATATTAAAAAAGACTGGCCCTTGTATCCCAGTCTCCTAAATTGGTTTATCTATTCTCTGTTTAGCTCTGCCAAAATTCTGCGATCAAGTGAGCTAATGCTTTGGGATTGTCGACATTGACTTCATGTCCTGAATTTTTCAACAGTCTCAATTCACTATTTTTAATCCCACCATGAAACCTTTCGCTGCTCTTCCGATTAAATTGATCTTTGTCTCCGCAAATTAATAAGGTCTTACAAGATATATTTTCTAAATGAGTCGCAATGCTAAGACCTTTGGTTGAGGCTATCAGGCTGATAAATTCTTCTTTGCCTAGCCCTAATTGTTTAAAATTTGACTCTGGCATCAGCTTAAATACCATTGATTGTATAGTCATCAATAATTTAGGGATCTTGTAAGGAACGCCGATTAAAATTAAGGCATTGACCTGCTCCGGGTAATTTTTGGCATAGTCTAAAGCCAGTAAGCCTCCTACAGAAAGGCCACATAAATTGACCTTGCCAGAATAATTATTGACTTGCCTTTCAAAGTTTTGATAAAGAGTTTGATATGTATAAGGATCATTCTCAAATAATTCATAGAGGTTGGGGCACTGAACCGTCAATTTTTCAGCTTCCAAGTACCTTTTCACTTGGTCCCAACTGGTATGATCTTGGCCTAAGCCGTGGATTAAAATATTCTTCATATATCGACCTTTCTAGATTTGTCTATAGATATTATATAAAAAAGAGGTCAGGATCCTAAATCCCAACCTCTATCATAATTTATCTTTTTCTACTACTTTTAAGCCATTTCAATAATCCCGGCTGTGCCCTATCAATAAAAAAGCCGCTGACTTTCGCCAGCGACTCTAGTGAAAAGGTGTGACTGTCACACTCTACTTAAAATGTGCTCCAAGCGCGAGGTGAGCTCCATTTCAGAAGTCCTTGTAAATCCTATTTGAGGATTTACTGCGCACTTCTTCCAATGCTCTCCCCTCTTGTTGCGCTTGTCGCACTCTATTTCTCTTTCTTAATGCCGTAAGAGTCAACCAATTCAACGGTCCGTTCTTCCCCTTCGTGGAGGTTACCGCTCATTTCATAGAATTCAATTAAGAATTCATCTTCGGTGACAGTGTAAACCGCGAAGTTTTGATTTTGAGATTGACGGTAGTTTTCGTGTTTGTGGTCGAATTTTGGTGAGTCATCGGGTTGCTTAGCCACATCGAAGAGACCGTTCCAAAGTTCCACATCGTCTTCAGTCATCCAGTCTAATTTAGGACGAACCTTGTGTACATGGTCAGCCCCCTTCATATAGATGGCGTCATAGGCCTTGGTTCCTGAGGTGTTAGGGATGATGTAGGTCACGCCTTCCGGGTTCACGTGGTATTCCACCCCATCTTTTTCGACTTTTTCAGTGTCTTCGACTTCCCCGTAAGAGAAGTTATCGGAGGTATAAACCAGAGACTTGGTCCGGGTTAAGTTGTGGTCATGGCCTTGGAGAACCACATCCACATCGAGTTCGTCCGCTAATTTAGCGAATTCTTCTCGGGTCACTTGCACGTCCTCATCTTGGAGGGCGTGGTAGGAAGCTGAGTAGATGGGTTTAAGGGTGTCGGCCCCGTAAGCCGCCTCGTTATTGACATTAGCATTCCAGTAAGCATTTTGGGTATCGGTATAGTGAATAAATTGGAAAGGCTCGCCTTTTTCACCAGAAGTTCTGAAGGATCCTACCTTGGAAAAGCCACCCTCGTCAGAACCCACTTGGTAGTAGTATTGGGTGTCAGCCTCGAGGTCATCGGCTTCAGCCTTGTAGGAGTATTCGGTCACATCTTGGAGTTCCAAGTAACCTAAGGAGCTCCCTTCAGAAGTCCATTCGGTATTATCGGTCGTGATTTGTTCGTCGGTGAAGTAACCTTCAACTTCTTCCGGTTCACCGTTCTCGTCGACAATGAAATTGCCGTCTTCATCCTTAGTGGCCGCCGCATAGATATAATAGCCATCCTTGTCACGCTCCGCATATTCAGAGGTCACCTCGGTCGCTTCCGCTGCGAATTCAACTGGATCGGACATATCTTCAGATTTTGACACTTTCACCTTGGCATCTGACATTTTGTCAGTGGTATACCAGTTAAAGCCCATGGCATCCGTGGTTTCTTCTAAAAGGTTGGTGGCAATCCGGTTAGGTTCATTATTGACAGGTACCGGAGCCACTTCAGGTTTGTCGTCTTGGAGTTCGATTAAATCTAAGCCATTCTCTTCGCCATAAACCGGGTCAACTTCCTCAGCCTCTTCACCCGCTTTAGAATCCTTGGCTCCCTTAGCGCTTTCTTCCGAGCCCTTGTCCTCTGAAGCCACGCTCTCTTCGACTGCACTATCGGCCGAAGCATTATCGCTGTTCTCATTCGTTTCAGCGCAGGCCCCCAAGACAAAAATCGAGGTCAGCAAAAGCCCCACTTTTTTGATACGATCATCCCAATGCATACGGTCTGTATCTCCTTTCAAAATATCATTTTTACTTTAAGTAAATCCAACTTGCCCTCACTATAGCAAAGCATTGTAAAAAAGCTGTAAATTTATCGTAAGTTTTAAGTAAAAGTGAAATTTTGGTGAGTAAAGCGAATAATACTCACAGTAATTATAATAAAGTTCACAATTCACATGATTTCAGAAAATTTTAACTGTTATTCCCGGCTATTGTGCAATGCAAGCTAGTGTGCTATACTTTACTTGAAGAGGTACTGGGCATTGCAAGATACTAATTGAATTAAAATAGTGAGGGGAGTTGTCCATGTGAACAGTCAATTGAAAAAAGGCGTTCTGGAAATGCTGGTCCTTCAGCAGTTACGGGAGCGGGATTGCTATGGTTATGAATTGGTCCAAGAAATTTCAGAACATATCGCGATTTCTGAAGGCACCATCTACCCACTCCTACGCCGCCTCAACAAAGAAGCCCTGGTGACGACTTATCTGAAGGAATCCGAATCAGGTCCGCCCCGGAAGTACTACAAAATTTCCAGCCAGGGTTTAGCCACGCTCCAAGAACAGATCGCGGAATGGCAAACTTTCGTCCAAAGAGTCAATGCCATCCTTGAAGGAGGTTAGCTCATGAAAAAAGAAGAATTTATTGACTTACTACGTTTCTACTTACATAAACTGCCCAACTCAGTCATTAATGACATCCTGAGCGACTACCAGGAACACTTCCAAATCGCTCTCAACCAGGGCAAGTCGGAAGAAGAAATCTGCCAGGAACTGGGAAGTCCCAAGCAAATCGCTAAGGAGTACCTGGCCAATGAGCGGGTCTTTATCGATGAACGCCCCCAGCCCCAGCAAGAAACCACTAGTCACAAAACCCGACGCAATCTCTTAATCGCCCTCTTGGTGATCGTCTGCCTGCCCTTGATCCTGGGATTAATTTTAGGTCTAGGCGGAGGGTTCCTAGGACTACTCACCGGTTTTCTGGCCCTGGTTTTTACCATTTTTGTGGTAGCTATCACCCTGCTGGCCAGCCTGGTCAACCCTCAAGCCTTTATGAGTGGGCCTATTCATCTGGGGTTACTGAATGAGCTCCATCCCCTAACCAAGGTCTTTGTGGTGATCTTCTGCTTCTGTATGGTGATCATTCTGATTTACCTCATCTTCCGGTTGCTCAAAGGCTGCTGGAATATGATCAAGAAAACTTGGTATGCCATTCAATGGCGGCGCAAACGAGGTGATTACTAATGAAGAAACAAGGCAATACCGTTGTTCGTAGTATCTGGACCCTCTGTGGGGTCGCTTTTCTAGCTCTAGTTTTGGGGTTCATGTCTTTCTTTTACTTTGACTATGACCATATCGTTAGTGAAATTCAAGCCTACCAGGTCGAGCAAAACGCTGACCACCGGCAACTGGTCTATGAAAAGAACTTTGACCAAGCCTTTGACTTGATGGAAATCGACATTAAAGACCACAGCGAAATCGAAGTTATTCCTGCCGATAGCTATTCAATCAAGATCTGGGACGTCAAAGGAGAGGACTTGAATAATGAGGAAATTCCTAATGATACCGAGTTCTTCGAGGTCCAAGATGATGGGGCCTTCTTAAAAATCAATGAAAAGATTCTCGGCACTGGACAATTCCGTCGCCACCCCATCCGCATCCAAATTGCCGGCCCCGACTTCTCCCAAAGTCGTCTTAACGCCAGCGGCAACTATGCTGATCTCAGTCTCAACCACGCCCTCAAAGACCTCTATTGGGAAGTTTACGACGGCCAAGTCACCATCAAGAGCCCGACCACCTTCCCCATGACCTTAAGTGGCGAGGATGTGGCTGTGGATATGACGGTCGACGAGGCCAATGCGACCTTGTCCTTCAACCACGGCTATTCCCAAGCAACCATTAATGGGCGAAGCTTGGAAATCCCATCCAATCAAGACCTTGACGACTTGGCTACTGAAGAAAGCACCAGTCAGCCTGCCCAACCCTTTGTCCACCAAATTGGTGAGGGACGCGACGCCATCCACTTCAATGGCGAAGACAACACAGTGAGCGTTCGCTACCCAGAAAACTAATTCCCCCTAGAAAACAAACAAGCCCAGGAGTTAATCAAAAGCTCCCGGGCTTGTTTTTTCAGTTTATGTTTAATTATTGTTGTAGTAGTCGCCTTTTTTCATGTCGTTGAAGATCACGTGAACATGGTCTTTCGGAGTCTTGGCGTGCTTAGAGATGCTTTCGGTAATCTCCTTAGCAATGGCCGCCTTGACTTCTTGGGACCGTCCTTCGATGAGTTGAATGTTTACAACTGGCATAGCTAAAACCTCCTCATAAGAATTTAATTTAAATTATACCTTAAAAGAAGAAAAGCGATCAATTCAAGAAGATATTTTTTCTCAGATTGATCGCTAAAAACTTTGATGTGACTGTCGCACTCTATTTACATTTTAATATGCTTTCCTTGAACCATTCTTTGAAGCGGTTGCGGTCGATGGTGGTTGGGACGACGCAGTTTACGGGGCGGTCGGTTTTGTGGTCAAGGTCGACGACGGTTTGCCCATAGGTTAAGGGACTGCCAAGTTCCACTTCGACGTTACATTCCACTTCTTCAAACATTTCGGGTTCTAAGAGGTAGGCGATGGCGGTTGGGTCGTACATTTCCCATTCTTGGTTAGTTTGAGCTGAGCGGTAATGTTGGAGCATGGAGTGAATCATCTTGCCGGTTTCAGTTTTCTCCGCAAGTTCTGCGGCTTCTTCCAGACCAATAGTGGCAATGTAACCAATATCCAATCCCACCATCACGGTCTTGACTGAGGATTGGAGCACCATTTGAGCAGCTTCAGGGTCAGTTCCGATGTTGAATTCATCCATGACATGCTTGTTGCCCCGGGTGAAAGACCCACCCATGATGATAATTTCTTTAATTTTGTCCTTCACTTCAGGATACATGGTCACTAGCAAGGCCACGTTGGTTTGTGGACCTACCGCAACGATGGTGACTTTTTCATCACTTTCCATCAAGACCTTGTGCATGGCGAGAACGGCATGTTCTTCTAAGAGTTGGCTCTTGTCCGGTTCAGGAAAGTCGTAACCGTCCATACCGGATTCGCCGTGGACTTCAGAAGCATCGGTAAACTCGGTCAAGAGCGGTCCGTGGTTACCAGCAGCCACAGGGATATCTTTTTCAAAGAAGTTAACTAATTTTAAGGCATTGGTGGAGGTCTTTTCTAAGGCCACGTTTCCACCCACAGCAGTGATCAATTCCACTTGAACCTTGTCTGAATTCAGGAGAATAGCAGTCGCAATCGCGTCATCAATTCCGGGGTCTGTATCAAAAATGACTTTTCTTACCATGAAAAAATTCCTCCTTGTAAATACTAAGTAACTTTCAAATTTTAACTTACTAAATTATCTAAACCAGTTCCAGTCACACTCTATCCAAACCTGCTCCAAGCGCGAGGTGAGCTCCATTTCAGAAGTGCTATAGCTGTTCGAAGCAAAGCGAGTTACAGATATAGTATGGTAGCTCCCTTCCCTCCTGTTGCGCTTGTCGCACTCTCAAGTTGAGTTCGGAAGGGTGAGGGGATGTCCTTTCAGAAAAGTTGAACGACCAGCAAGCTGGTCTTATCATCTTTTCCTCCAAGGAATCTCCCTCCCTGATCCTTCCTCACACCCTTTTTAAATCTGTTCCAAGCGCAGAGCAAGCGTCCATTTCAGAAAATGACGACAAATTCTCCTTGAGAATTTTTACGTCTTTTTCTTCCAATTGCTATAGCTGTTCGAAGCGTCAGCGAGTTACAGATATAGTATGCGTAGCGGTCTTGCTCTTTGACGCGCTTGTCGCACTCTATCTTTAGAACAAGAACCCTACTATCGTTGCGGTAACCATAGAAGCCAGAGTGGAGACGAGGACGATTTTTAGTGAATATTTGGCTACCACGTTTCCTTGGTGGGCGTCGATGGCTTTGACACCGCCGATGACCATGCCTAGGGTTCCGAAGTTGGCGAAGCTCATGCAGTAGGTGCCCATAATAGCGGCGGTTTTTTCACTTAAACCTTCTAGGGCCGAGAGAGACGTCATAGCCACGACTTCGTTGGCTAGGACTTTTTGGGCCATGACTGAACCGGCTTGGACCATGTCTTCTTTAGGAACACCCATCAAGAAAGCGAATGGGGAGAAGACATAGCCGACTAACTCGGTAAAGGAAATATTGATCAGCCCTTCAAAGAGACTGTTCAACATGGAAATCAAAGCCACGAAACCAATCAGCATAACAGCCACGATCACGGCCGTATTCCATCCGGTCACCATGTAGTCACTCAGCATGGAGAAGAAGGGTTCTTTTTCCTTTTCCCCTTGAGCTTCTTCAGCTTGGTCGCCTTCAATGCCTTCTCGTTCTTGGTAGGCCTGGGTCCCCTTGTCAATCTCTTCCTTGTCATTATAGGGGTTAACGATCACAGAAACCGCTAAGGCCGACAGGAGTTGCATGAGAACACCCACCACCACGTATTGGGGCTTGACTAATTTCATATAGGCCGCCAGCATGGAGACCGTCACCACGGACATGGGAATGACTGCCAGGGTAAATAATTGCTTCTCGCTAGCCCGTCTGACTTGGTCGACAACCGACAGATAGTTAGTCGGGGTCCCAAAGACGGTGGAGGCAATCGGGAAGTAAGATTCCAGTTCCCCAGCTCCGGTCAGTTTATTGATGCCAAAGCCAACCCACTTGACCACAAAGGGCAGGACGCCCAGCCAGTTTAAAACCCCGATCAAGGCGGTAATAAAGACCAGGGGCGCTAGAACGTGGAGGAAGAAGACAAAGCCGTCAGCGGTCAGTTGGATTCCGCCAAAGACGAAGTTGACCCCTTCAATCCCTTGGGCCATCAGCCAGTCCATCCCGCTAGCAATCCCATTCAAAATAGTTAAACCTAAGCTGGTCCGAAACAGGACTAGGGCCAGGACCACCTCAGCAACTAACATAATAGCAACATTCTTATACTTAATATTTTTCCGGTCAAAGGACAGAAAATAACACAAGCCAAAAATGACCAGTAGACCCAGCAGGCCTTGTACAATACTCATTGAATCACTTACCTTTCCAAAGCTTAACAGCTTATCCATTTACTAGAAAAGAAAGTCGACCGCCCCCCTTTTTGGCTTCATTATCATTTTAAAAACGCTTTCATCCATATTTTAACCAAATTTTCGAAATAATGCTATAATCTCTAAATAATTTTTAAATCATTCCCTGTAAAGGCAAATCGATAACGCTTTCAGGTAGAATAGAAAGAGATTGACAGCGCCAGCGAGTTTAAATGGCTCCCTGGGCGCCTAGAGAGGAAGGAAAGTCCCATGGCATTTAGTCCTGCATTCTTACAATTACTGGCCGAGAAATTTCCCAACAAGGCCGCCGCATCTACGGAAATGATTAACTTAGAAGCGATTATGTCGCTCCCCAAAGGCACCGAGCACTTTATGACCGACCTGCACGGCGAATTCGACGCCGTCAACCATGTCCTGCGCAATGGATCGGGAAATATTAAGGAAAAGATCAACGAAATCTTCGGCGACCGCCTATCCACCAAGCGCCGGGCTGAACTGGCCACCATTATCTACTACCCGGAAGAGAAACTTCGTGCTCTGACTAAGGAGATGGAGAGTCAGGAGGAAATCGATGAGTTCTACACCCTGACCACTAGCCGGCTGGTGGAATTGACCCAATTTGTGGTCTCCAAGTACACCCGGTCCAAGGTTCACAAGGCCATGAACCCGGATATGGCCTATATTATGGATGAGTTGATCTTCAAGGACTCCATCCTCTCCAACAAGGAACACTACTATAAGCGCATCATCCAATCGGTCATTGACCTGGACGAAGCGCCCCGGCTAATCACCTGCCTGGCGGAATTGATCCGGGAACTGGTGGTCGACCACCTCCACATCTTAGGCGACATTTATGACCGCGGGCCTGCTCCCGACCGAATCTTAGACCTCCTCATGGAGAAGAATTCCTTAGACATTGAATGGGGCAACCACGACATGATTTGGATGGGCGCTGCTTCGGGGTCCAAGGCATTAATCGCCAATGTGGTTCGGATCCAGGCCCGCTATGATAATCTCTCTGTGATTGAACACGCCTACGGAATCCCCCTCCGGCCTTTGGTCAATTTAGCAGACACAGTTTACCGGGATGCTGACTTAACGGGCTTTATGCCCAAACTGGCCCAAGACCATGACTACCACCATGATGAAGTCGAACAATTGGCCCGGATGCAGCTGGCCATGGCCATTATTCAGTTTAAGTTAGAGTCTCAAGTTATCCGCCGCCATCCTGAATTCGGCTGTGACAACCGCCTGCTTTTAGATAAGATCGACTACCAGGCGGGAACCATTAACTGGCAAGGCAAGACCTATCCTTTAGTCAATACCTCTTTCCCCACTGTGGATCCAAAAGACCCCTATGCCTTGACTGAAGAAGAGGATGCGGTCATGGAAGCCCTCCAAGCCGCCTTTCTGGATAGCGAACGTCTCCAAAAGCACGTGGCCTTCTTGATTAATAAAGGATCTATGTATAAGATTTATAACAATAATCTCATGTTCCACGGCTGTATCCCCATGAATGAGGACGGCAGCTTTATGGCGGCTACCATTGATGGGGAAACCCTGGCTGGCCAAGACCTCTTGGATAAGTTTGACCAGGTAGTCCGGCGCATGTATGCCCAACGCCAAAGTGATGAAAGTAAGAACCCCGACCTCGACTTCGCCTGGTACCTCTGGCAGGGCGAAGGGTCGGCCCTCTTCGGTAAGAAACAAATGGCTACCTTTGAACGCTACTTTATCGCCGATAAGGAAACCCACCAGGAACACCGCAATGTTTACTACTCCTGGCGGGAAGATATCGACTTTGTCCGCCGAGTTCTAGAAGAGTTCGACATCGATCCTGACAAGGGCCATATCATTAACGGCCACACCCCCATCAAGGCCAAGGACGGGGAGGACGCCATTAAGGCGGAAGGCAAGATGATCGTGATCGACGGTGGCTTTGCTCGCGCCTATCAAAAGACCACCGGACTGGGCGGCTTTACCCTGCTCTATAATTCCTATGGTATGCAGCTAGTGGCCCACCACCCCTTCCACGGTAAGGAAGACGCCATCAAGTACGAAACCGATATCGAATCCACCCGCCGCGTGGTCGACAAGGAGTTGGAACGGATCTCAGTTAGAGAAACTGATATCGGTAAGCAACTCACTTGCCAGGTCCAAGCTCTGAAAGCCCTGATTGAAGCTTATCAAGCGGGGTTGATTGGGGAGGAAGTGCATTAAGCTTAGGTCACAACTTTTATAACTAGGAGGTCATTCATTTGGAAGTTCAAGTTAGACAGGTTGGAAATTCATTAGTTCTTCCCCTACCTGATAGCGATAAGATTAGTAGGGGAATGAAATTTTCGGTTGAACGCTACGATAACGGAAGCATTGTTTACACCCCGGTCAAAGAGAACCTCTTTGAAAATCCAGCTATCTTACAATATGCCGACGATTGTAAACAAAATGATCTTTTACTGGAAGAGGAAGACATGAAATCATCACGCAAATAAACGGATCCATTAGAAATATTATCCATGACGACAAAAGGACTAGGTAAAAATTCCTAGTCCTTTTGAATGTGTACAAGTGTATGCCGGTCGCACTCTACTAAAACGTGTTCCAAGCGCAGAGCAAGCGTCCACTTCAGAAAACGACAACGAATTCTCTGTAATAATTCTTATGTCGTTTTCTTCCAGTGGTCTTGCTCTTTGGCGCGCTTGTCACACTCTATTACAAACTCGGCATGTTTTTCAAAGCTTCGCGGGCTTCTTCGACGATGCTGTTAATAATTTCTTTGACTGGGCGAATTTCGGTGATGTTACCGGCTACTTGCCCGATGGTAACGATACCCTTTTCGGTGTCACCTTTGGTAATAGCGGTTAGTAACATTTGGAGGTTGGATTTTTCGAATTCGTCACGGGTTGAACCGTTGTCGATTTCTTCTTGAAGCTTAGCGACCATGTCATTTTGGATTAAACGGACAGGGGCGCCGATGGAACGACCCACAACCACTGTATCGGTTAAACCACAGTTAACGATAGCTTTCTTGTAACCTTGGGCAATTGGAGCTTCTTCACTGGCACAGAAGACGGTTCCTAATTGAACCCCTTCACCACCAAGAGCAAAGGCTGCGGCTAAACCATGGCCGTCAGAAATCCCACCAGCAATGATAACAGGAATATCCACTGCAGCAATCACCGCACGGGCTAAAGGCATGGTAGTGACTTCGCCCACGTGGCCCCCAGCTTCGGTTCCTTCACAGACAACAGCATCAGCACCAGCGTCTTCCATTTTCTTGGCTTGACGGGCGTTAGCTACCACAGGAACCACTTTAATCCCAGCTTCATGTAGAGGCGCGATTAAAGGCGCAGCATTCCCAGCGCCAGTTGTTACCACTTTAATGCCTTCGTCGATAATCACTTCCATGATTTCTTCGGTGTTGTGAGACATTAACATTAAGTTAACAGCAAAGGTCTTGTCAGTGATTTCGCGGACAGCTTTGATTTGTTCACGTAACCAGTCCCCTTTACGGCCAGCGGTAGCAATAACCCCTAAACCACCGGCTTCAGAAACAGCGCCAGCTAGGGGAGCTTCAGCGACACCCGCCATGGACCCTTGGAAAATCGGATACTCAATATTTAATAATTCACAAACTCGGTTCATGCAATCTCTCCTTTTTAAGCTATTTTGTCAACAATTTTATACTGTAAAAGAAATAGTTCTCACAAATCTATTATGTGCTTATATTCACAACATGTAAAATAGTAAGTTTAAGGCCTTGAGATAACTATATTGTTATGGAAGAAATGTAGGGAGTGAGCAATTTGATCGAAAACAATGTCCTCCCCTGATTTAATAGCGAATGAGCACGAGGTTCGCAATTCTAACCCAGTCATGCTAGGATAAAAATGTAGTCGTAAAAAGACAAGCTATTGGTCAGTGGATTATCAGTTGAGCCACTGACGCAGAAAGACCAATAAGGAGGAAACAAACTTATGGCAAAAATTGCAAGTATTATGACCGACCTCTTCGAAGATTCTGAATACACCTCACCAAAGGAAGCGCTCGAAGCAGCGGGTCATCAAGTGGTGCCTGTCGGTTTAGAAAAAGGTGCTACTGTGACTGGTAAAAGTGATGGTACGGAAGTCGAAATTGAAGTCGGCATTGACACTGCTAAAGGCGAAGACTTTGATGCTTTACTGATTCCTGGCGGTTATTCTCCCGATAAAATCCGTAAGTATGAAGATGTTTTGAACTTTGTCCGTCACTTCGCTTACAAACATAAACCCATCTTCACCATCTGCCACGGCCCACAACTCTTAGTCAACGCAGATGTGCTCCACGGTAAAGACATTACCGCTGTGGCCCAAGTTGCCGTTGACGTGAAGAATGCCGGTGCCAATTACTTTGATGAAGAAGTGGTTATCGATGACTCTGGTATCATTTCTAGCCGTACCCCAGACGACCTCCCTGCCTTCAACAAAGCTATTGTTGACGCTTTAAAATAGAATAAAAAAGTAACCAGCGCCTGTCGAAGCTAAATGAGCTTAGGGGGCGCTGGTTTTTTGTTAGTTTGATTTCTTCTACCATTTACTAATAAGTAAAAGTCCACCCCTACATAGTGAGTGGACTTTTCGTTTTCTCTTAATGAATCGTTACCTTGGTACCGATCGTAATTTCTGGAAGCTCTTTGTGTTCCACATAGATGGTTCCGGCTAAATCAGCATCAGTTGAATTGTCGAAGCGCACGGAAATGTGGCCTAAGTTAGTCAGGTTTTTCTCTACGACGCTACCAACAGCAGTGATTTTATAGTCTTGGTCATCAAATGAGATAGTTTGCCCAGCTTCAATGGTCCCTTGGATAGGGTTAACGTCGATATTATAGCAATAGTCAGCTAAGTCAGCGGGGGCGTCTTCTCCAAAGAGGATGATCATGTTTTCACTTTTAAATAATTCAGCATCGGCACCAATATTTTTTACTTCTGTTTGATAAATAGTCATCGTAGATTTCCTTTCTGTACTTTTGTTTGATGAGCGCAATTCTTCTTCGATTAGCTATAGAGACCAATACTTGCTAACCATGCCACTAGGACACGAGGTACACCGTTTAGGAAACGGGAGTAGAGGATAGCAGGCACGCCGACTTCAACGGTTTCAGAAGAAGCTTCAGCTAAACCTAAACCAACCGGGATAAAGTCACAACCGTTTTGGGTATTGATGGCAAAGAGAGCCGGTAGGGCTAGTTGTGGAGGAATATTGCCCTTACCAATTTCTACCCCGATTAAGGTCCCAACGATTTGGCTGATTACCGCGCCAGGTCCCAGTAATGGTGATAAGAATGGGAGGGAGCAGACAAAACCAATGACCACTAGGCCAATACCATTCCCAGCCAGTGGGGTTAAGGCACGAGCGATCCAGTCACCAACCCCTGACCCTTGGATAAGTCCAATCAGTAAGGAAACAAAGGCCATGAAAGGAATCACGGTATGTAACATGGTTTCAATGGCTTCCCGGGCGGATTGGTTGAAGACGGCAACAATTTTACCAGCGCCCATACCGATTTTAGCGATAAAGCTAGGATTTTCAGTTTGTTCGGTAATCTTCTTAGAGGTGTCGTAGCCAGCCTTTTCTCCACTATCTTCCGCTTGGTCAGCTGCTTGGCTAGCCGCTACTTCACTAACTGGTTCTTGGCTGCCATCAGCTAGGCCAATTTGGTTGACACCAACGTTTGAGACATAGATCTCTTCAGTGATGTATTGGGCGAGAGGGCCTGACTTCCCAGTAGCGATAATATTAACGGTAGGAATCCCCTTCTTCGGATAGATCCCACAGCGGAGGGTTCCCCCACAGTCAATAATAGCTAGGGCAATTTCTTCATCAGGAATCGAGGTTTTAAAACCGTTAACCGCTTCCATCCCGGAAAGTTCTTCAATACGGTCCACAATGGCTGGACGTTCGCCGCCACCAACCACATAAATGAATTTGTGTTTTTCTTCGGTTGGGGTGATGACTAGGGGGCCACCGAAGCCACCTGATCCTTTAACAATTTTTATGCTTTTGTATTCACTCATGATAATTCTCCTTAATTAATGTCTCCGTCAACGGTTTTTGATAGGGTAATCCCTTGTTGTTTACATACACGCGCGGTGATAAAGTCGGTGACCCAACCACCAACAAAGTTCATCACTAACCCTACTAAGAGGTAGCGAATCGCTAGTTCCATTTGGTTAAGGCCTAAAGCTTCAATCCCTTGGGCAATCCCTAACCAAACGAATAATTCACCTGGGTTAATATGAGGAAAGACCCCGTTGGAGGTGTGGCAAAATTGCATTTGTGCAGCAATGTAACCTGGTTTATAGAATTCAGGAAGGAAACGTCCCATAGTCATTGACATGGGGTTACCTAACATAAAGGCAGACACAAAGGGTAAGATCATGTAACGGGTAAAGACATTCTTAGAAGCCACCCGGGCTAAGCTGGTCACGCGTTCTTCCCCTAAGAGGTTAATCACAGCGTTCATGGCAACCATTAACATTAATACCAGGGGAACAATGGACCCCATCCAGGCGATGAAGTTATCGGCACCGGTTTGGAAGAGGTTCATAAACCCTTCCGCAAATTTAACAATATATTCCATTTTTTATCCACGTCCTTTAACTTTATTTGACAGTGTGTATTTCATCTGAGTGGCAAAATTGCCTAATTGTTTGAAGGTGGATTGCGGTTTTTCTTCCTTGTAGTCACCGATTTCCACCCGAATGTAGACTTCACGGGCGTCTTCCATGGCAATTTGAGTTAATTTATTTTCTTTCTGTACCAAGGGATGCTTGCGATCGATCAGATAGAGGTCTTGACCAATATATTGGGGGAGGCGCTTGAATTTTGCTAATACCGTTACCCCTTGCATCTTATATGCATCGAGGATTTTGGCTTGGTCATTGACTGCAAACATCACGATAGTGCCCTGGCGAATCTTGCCAGACCGTCTCCCAATGGCGACTTTGCCTTGTTTACGCAGGTCTTGGTAAACTTGGTTAAAGTGTTTGATTTGCAGGAAACCAAGAAAAGCCTGGCCTAAGTAGGCAAGTAAGGCCATCCCGCCAAATACGATCATAAAGCTCACAATCCGTCATCTCCTTGTAAAATATCTTGAATGTCTTCCAGCGAATGCGTGGTCTTTAACAGGGCTTTTAAGGCCTGGTTATTAGCCACCGCAAAAATAGCTTCATATATATTAATCAGTAACTCATCCATGACTTGGTTGGTCTGACTGGGAATCCCTAAGAGAAAGACCAGGTCAATGGGGCGGCCCTTTTCTTGGATATCAGCTTCCACTTGGCCAATCAATAGAATAATTTGACCGAAATCATCAACCACTGTATGCGGCATGGCGATGCCCTGGTCAAAGACCGTATCACTAATGGCTTCCCGGTCAAAAATAGCTTGTTGGAAATCCGAGGAAATCCCAGTCTCTTCAATCACCTGGTCAGTCATCACTCGGAGCAAGTCTTCATAAGACTCACCTTGGTCCAAAGTGATACAGTCCAAATAAACCAACTGAGAAAAGAGTGGATTTCGGCGTTGGACACTATACCACTGGGAGCGAATATAGGACTCATCGAATAAGTTATCTAACTGGATGATGGGCCGTTTGATCTTGGCCTTGTCTAGAGGAATCGTCGTGAAGATAGCAAAGTATTGACTAGGATCTTCTTGGCTAAACTCCCCTTCTGAGAAAGTGGATAGCTCTAAACTGGTCCCTAAGATGCGTTGAATCTGCATCTTGATCAAACGAGCTGTGCCCTTACCGGTGTGACAAACAATGGCTATTTTTTGACTTTTCAAACTCACTTGCCGGCTGATGACCAATTCGAAGTAAAGACTCAGGTAAGACAGCTCAATGCCTGGTACCTCACGGTCTAAGACTTCTTCCAAGACCTGGCCAGTAATCTCTGCCAGGGTGAAGGATAGCGGGTATTGTTGCTGGACTTCATGGAAGAAGAGATCATCACTATTGACCCGGAATAACAAGCGATGAATAAGAAATATTAAATGATTGCGCATAGCTTGGTATAACTTTTCCTGGTCAAATTCAATAGCTAAGTCACGTTGAATCGCTTGGAGCACTTTTTGGTAAACCTGGTCAACAAAGGCTGAGTTAAAGCTATCCGGCACAATGTCTTCCTTATTGTAAATATTAAAAGGATAGGCCAAGTACTGGTATTCATAATGACTTAGGGTGAGGTTGAAATAATCTTCAATTTCAGCAATAAAGACTTCGTAGTCTTCTTGTCCTTGTAAGAAATTCTGGTAATGAGGCATCTCACTCATCAAACCGTGCCCTTGACGGACACGGAGTAGAGTGACATAAACAACTTTTAAGAGTAAATCCTTGGTAAAATTGGTCATATTAAAATTAGGGGCCAAATTCAACAAATGCGTCTTATCTTTTATAATAAATTGGTCTTCCTTGAAGTAAGAAAGCACAATATTAACGTAGGCCGTTCGGATATCGAGCTCATCGCCCTCCAGGGTCAAGCCCTTATTGGGCGTCCCCACAATGGTGAGATTGTAGTCAGACAGGATTTGGCGGAGGTGGTTGATATCATTATTCACCGTCCCACGACTAACCATGGTCACTTCAGCCAGGTCATCAATAATGACTGGCTCTTGGTCTTCAATCAGCTCTTTAAGGATATAGGCTTGCCGCTTATTCGAAGAATTAAAGTCGGTCTCTTGGCGAAATTTCCCTGCCAGAATTTTCTTGAAAGCAGCAAAATCTTCAATAGTCAAATGATAGACCTTATCTTCTAATGTGATTGTGGCAATCCCTTCCAGCTCCTGGTTAAGAAGTTGGATGTTCTTTTTTAAGGTTTGGCGACTTGTCTTCAGCCCCGCTTCAAACTCCGCTTGGGAAATTTTGGGGTGCATATATAAATTATTTAAAATTTCATACCAACGATCAACAAGTGCCATAACACCACTCCTTAACTAGCCTCTTGTTTTGCCTCCAGCGACATTGAGGGTTACGCCTGTGATATAAGAAGCACGGTCAGAGATTAAGTAAGCTACCGCATCAGCGACTTCACTCAGTTTCCCGCTGCGGCCTAGTGGCGTTGTTGTGGTCTTTGAATAACCTGCACGGAGGTCGTCCACAGTAATCCCTCTAGTATAAGAAAGTGATTCTTCATAAGCTAAAGTTCTCAAACCAGTTGCTTCCAAAATCCCAGGTGCTACACCAACCACGCGCACATTATGCTTACCTAATTCCTTAGACCATGACCGGGTGAAGGAGTAAACTGCTGCTTTCGTTGCTGCATAAGGGCTTTGGCCTTCGGAACCTTCCAGTCCTGATTCAGACCCCATATTGATAATCACGCCTTGACCCTTGTCTACTAAGATCCGACCCACCGCTTGGGCAACCAAGAAGACACCTTTTTGATTGATAGCTACCATTTTATCAAATAATTCATCATTTAATTCATATTTTCCTTTAGGATCTTTAGGATCAACTAATAAACGGGGCACATTAATCCCAGCATTATTAACCACAGCGTCCACAGTACCGAAGTGGTCCACCACTTTTTGGACACTGGCTTCTACATTTTCTCGTGATGACACGTCGGTTTGAACGAAGAGTAAGTTGTCGTGTTCGACATGGTTATCTGAAATGTCAAAGTTGGCTACCTTACAGCCATCATTCAAGAGTTCTTCCACCACGGCTGCCCCAATCCCTGAGGAAGCCCCTGTGACAATAACCACTTTACCTTCAATACCTAACCAATTTTCCATAATCGATTCACCTCTCTAAATTTTTTTGTTCTTTTCTTTACGCTTATTATTGTAGCGGTAAGCGCTATCAAAATTAATACAAGGTTTTTTCCCGCGATAAAAAAAGTCTTTGACTAATCCTTTCAATAAAAGCGCTGACATTTTTGATATTTTTAGTAAACTATAGATAGAAGTGATGGGAAACTTTGCTTGGGAAAGGTTTCGAGTGAAGTTTTCTGAAGGATTCGAAGAAAGGAAGAGTTGAATGAAACTTGTTTTAGATACCGCCAACTTAGATAAAATCAAAGACTATGTGGCCTATTTACCTGTAGAGGGCGTCACCACCAACCCCAGCATCTTGAAGAAGGCAGGTAAAATTGATGTGGTCGAACGACTGAATGCCATCCAAGAAGTGATTGGTGCCGATAAAGACCTCCATGTCCAAGTGGTGGCTAAGGATTACCAAGGCATTGTGAAGGATGCCCATGATATCTTAGAAGCGGTTAATGACCGAGTATGTGTGAAAATTCCAGTGAATAAGGAAGGCTTGCAGGCCATCAAAACCTTAAAGGCAGAAGGTGTCCGCATTACCGCTACCGGCATCTATTCTAAAATCCAAGCCCTCCTAGCTGCCGAACTGGGGGCTGATTTCCTCGCGCCTTATGTGAACCGCATGCTCAATTTAGATACCGACCCCTACGAAGTGATTTCTTCCGTATCTTATCAATTAGCACGGACCAATAGTGCAACCGAAATTCTTGCAGCCTCCTTTAAGAATATTAACCAAGTGACCAGCGCCCTAGAAGCTGGGGCTCAATACGTGACCGTTGGGGACGACGTTGTGGATAAATTTGTGGATAACGCCAACATTCAAAAAGCGGTCACTGACTTTTCTGCCGACTGGACCGCTATCCATGAACGGGATAGTTTTGTTTAAATCATGCCAATTTATAGAAAAGGAATTAAAGATGCTTGATAGTAAGAAGATAAAATTAGTCATTTTTGACCTCGATGGCACCTTAGTAGATACAGAGAAGATATACCACGCTGGTTGGCGCCATGTCTTAAAGGATTATGGGGTAAGTATTAGCCAGGAAATCCTGGATCAGATGCGGGGAGGAAACCGCCAACACAATAATCATATTATTCAAAATCTCTTAGGCGGAAATGAAGACTTAGCTAAGAAAGCAAGAGAAAAACGGAACGTTTACTTTAAATATGCTATTAGTGAGGGGAAAATTGACCGTAAAGATGGAGCTTTAGAACTATTGAAATATCTAAAAGAAAAAGCCATCCCAATTGCTGTGGCGACTTCTTCACCACAAGATAGCGGAGAAAGCGTCTTAAAAAGCAGTGGTCTAATGTCATATATCGATTTTGCAATTTACGGTGATCAGGTTGAAGGTGGCAAACCAAATCCCGATATTTATCTCAAAGTCTTAGAACATTACCAATTAAACGGGCAAAAAGCAGTTGCTTTTGAAGATTCTTTGAATGGTTTACTGGCAAGTACCCGGGCTAAGATTCCTACTTATTATGTGCCAGAAGTTCCACTAAAGGATGAAGACTTGGAACAGATAGATGAAGCCTATTTAGTCGGTGTTTATGCTTCTTTAATAGAAGTAAAAAATGAATTAGAAAAATAAAATATAAAAACCAGCGCAGAGTCTGGGGCAAAAGTCTCAGGATCTTCGCTGGTTTATTTTTTAGCAGCTATTCAGTAACTGACCATTATTCCACGTCCAAAAATACTAGGTCATTGACATCAACAGCTATATCATCAGCAGAGGAAATAACCTCAACGACCATTTCCTTCTCATATTTGAACTGAACTAAATACTTGATATATTGCCCCATAAATTGCTTGTCTGTAACTATTCCTGGGATCCCCTTTTCTTGCTTGTTGAGAATAAATTCTTCTGCTTTAACCGGATAGATATTACGCTCAACAAAATAATTATCAATTTGCTTTTTCTTCCACAGGGCCTTTACCCCATTTTCAGGGGTGAATTCTCCCCTATTCCATGTTCCTTTCACTATGGACGATCTCCCGATGAATTGGGCGACAAAGTCATTAGCCGGGGCATGATAGAGATTATAAGGGGTATCTATTTGAGATATTTCGCCATTGTTCATCACGACAATGCGATCTGCTAAAGCCATGGCTTCTAATTGATCATGTGTCACGTAGAGAAAAGTAGCTCCAACGGTTTGGTGTATTTTTTTAATTTCATGAATCATGGAATCTTTTAAATAGGCATCTAAGGCACTGAGGGGCTCGTCCATGAGTAAAACATTTGGGCCAGAAACCAAAGCTCTTCCCAGAGAGACACGCTGTTTTTGTCCCCCAGATAATTCATGAGGATAGCGATTTTTAAGATTCTGTAGTTGGAGCATGTCTAAAGTTTTATTGATTCGTTGCTTTTTTTCTTCCTTACTAAATTGCTTCTCAAGTACAGAGCTATTTAATGGGTATAGTAAATGCTCAAAGACTGACATATGTGGCCAAAGAGCAAAATGTTGGAATACCATGCCAAACCCTCTTTCTTCCACAGGCACACTTTCACCTTCCTGATAGAGAAGTTTATCCCCTAATTGAATGGTGCCTGCATCTGGAGTTAAAAAACCAGCGATTGACTGTAAGAAGGTCGTCTTCCCGCAACCTGAAGGCCCTAAAATAGCAATGAATTCACCCTTATCAAATGAAACAGATATATTATTCAATGCCACATTATTCCCATAGGTCTTACTTAACTGAGTAATTTTCATTTGATCCGTCAATTGATTTTTCCTCCTTGCCTAGTAAATAATTTCTACAATATAAGAGTAATAAAATGAATAAGGTCAGTAAAACAGAATAAGCTTGAGCAGTATTGACATCGCCACTGGTTTGTAAATTATAAATCGTTAATCCAATCGTTTTCGTATTGGCAACAGCTAACAAGGAGGATAAAGTTAATTCCGTCAATGCACTGCTAAACATTAAGAAGGAACTCGATAATAGTTGCCCTTTCATCAAGGGTAAAATAATCCTGCGCCAAATTTGAGGCTTCTTTGACCCTGAAATCTGTGCCGCTTCTTCCAAGTAGAAAGGAATACTAGTAATCGCTGTGGATGAGCCGTTAAAAATCACCAGGAAGTAGCGTGTGATGTAAGCAATAAATAGGATCAATAAGCTGCCATAAACATTAGGGATGTTACTCCAATAAAGAATCATGCTTAAAGCCAGAACAATCCCAGGCGTTGAATAAGTAATCGAGGCGCCCAGCTCCAATAAGGATGTTGCTTTTGAATCGATGCGTGACTTGTAATAGGTGGCAAAAATACTTAACATTAAACAGACTAAAATGGCTAAGGTCGTTAAGATAAAGCTGTTCCAAAAGCCGTTATACATGGAAGGAGTTTGGAAGATAAAGGCATAGTTGTCCAAAGCCATATTGGATATATCAAAAATACTTCTGCTATAACCAACTTGTAAGGATGAGAAGAACATAGTTACTAAAGGAAGAATGTTTAATGTGAGTAAAATGATAAACATTATTCCTTCGAGCGTTCTTCTATATTTAGAACTTAACTGAATACGATCATTAGCGCGAGGTCTCTGCGTATCAATAACAAGAGATTTTCTTAGCATATAAGCCCTAAAGGCTACTCCAGTAAAACCAATAACTGACAAAATGATAGAGAGAACGGCAGCCTCATTAAAGCTATGCGACCCAAAACCAATCGCTTTTTCGTAAATATAGGTACTTAACACAGGAATCCCACTAGGCGTTCCCAATGTAGAAACAATAGCAAAATTATCAATAGCACTTAAGAAGGCTAAAATAATCCCATTTGCTATTCCATACTTAGCGGAGGGCAAGTTGATATTTTTAAGCGTTGCTACCATGTTATATCCAGATACACGCGAAGCCCATTCTTGTTCAATAGGAATTTTCTTTAAGATATCAATGACATTTAAATAGACAAGAGCGGCATTACTAAGTCCTAATATAAAGATCATTCCCCCCATTGAATACAAATTGACAATAGGAAGTTCTAACTGAGTTAAGAGGCTATTAATTGGACTATTAAAGGCAAAAACAGATGTCCAAGATAGCGTCATAATATAACCCGGAATAACAAATGGCAGAATGGTTAATAGTTCAAAAGTTCTTTTAAAGCGAATATTGGTATAGGCAACAATGATGGCTACCAATAGACCCAAAATAAAGGAAATACAGGTTGATCCAATGCCTAATATTAAAGTATTTTTAATGGCTTGAAATGTACGGTTTGATTCGAAAATAAGCAAAAAATTGTCAAAACCAAGCCCGGTTGGTGTCTCAATCCCCTTCATTATTATGGTAAGTAAGGGGAAGATAAAAACTATTAAGGCAATAAAGGAAAAGATAAATCGCCAAGATAATTTGGAATGTTGCTTTTGCATGATGTTCACTCTTTCATATAAAGAAAAGGCTAAAGACAAAACCTTCCTTAACCTTTTCCTCTGTCTATTCAATTAAATAATTTTTATTGACCGAATAATTCTGCAAATCTTTCCTTATCTGCATCACGTGTTTCCAATACCTTATCAGAGTCATAGCCCATGGTTTTAATATCAGAAACCCCTTTTAGCCCCTCAGGTGCTTGAACGCCTTCACGAACTGGTGTGTAACCAATTTCTGCAGTGACTTCTTGGCCTCTTTGTGAAAGAATAAAATCAACAAAATATTGGGCTAATTCTGCATTTTTCGCCCCATTAATAATTCCGATCGGCTCTGTAACATAGAGAGCTCCCTCTTCTGGGTAAACAAATTCAATAGGTGCCCCATCGTTTTTGGCGCGGATTGCCATATAATCCACTAACATCCCCATGCCTTGCTGACCATTAAGTAGCGCATCTCGAACAGTCCCATTCCCTTGCCCGACAAAGACATCGTTAGCTTTAAGGTCTTCATAGAAATCCCAACCCAAATTACCATCCTGGGTCAAGATCGATAGGTTTAGAGAAGCCGCTCCTGAATACAAGGGACTTGGGATCATTGGCATGCCTTTATACTTGGAATCAGTCATACTTTTAAAGCCTTCGATTTCATTAGCATCTACCATATCTGTATTCACTGCTATACCAGTCACAATTAATTTTGTCCCTGTATACTTAAAATCAGGATGCACATAGTCGCTAGGAATCTTATCAAGTTCAGAGGACTCATAGGACTGAAGCAGATCTTCATTTGCTAATTGATCGAATGTAAAACTATCCGAAACAAGCAATGCATCTGCTAAAATGTCTCCAGTCTCCTTTTCCGCCATAACTTTTGAAATAACTTCTTCGGTACCTGAACGGAATATATTCACCTTTATATCGGGATACTCTTTATTGAATTCTGCAACCAATTTATTGATGTCTTCTTCAGGTTGAGAAGTATAAAGAACAAATTCACCTGAAGCAGAATGGCTTTCTTCGGATTGACCTGAGCTCGATCCCGTGTTGTTTGAATCACTAGGCTGCTCAGCTGTAGAACAACCAAAAAGAAAGATAAAAGTAAACAGTAATAATAAGGGTTTAAACAACTTTTTCATTACACGAATCCTCCACAAATTAAAATGCTAGTTATCCGTTTATTTGGCGACGCTACAATAAAATGATGACAGTTAGAGCTTGCCTGACCTTTATATAATAGATATCAGTCGAATAGCATATTTTCTCTTTACAGGAATGCTTACTTTCTGACACCACAGTTTCTTTTTAACAAATTCATTGTAGCAATTTCATGTAAAATTGAAGTAAAAATACAATGTAGTTTACGTTAAGCTGGCGAAAAATATGTAAAGAAATCCAAGTAATATAATAAATATTATTCAGTTATATAAAACAAAACATCGGGAAACATAGGTTGAACAGCTTTTTGTAAATTTTTCTTTATTGTTGGGTGGTTAGTATACATTTGGAGGTATTTTTGAATAGAAAAGATTCAGAAACAAAAACTATAATGAACTTTGAGTTAATTCTCATCCCGAGTCACTCAAAAAAAGGCCGAGTTGGTATCACCCAACTCGGTCATAGTGTTTATCTTCTTTTCATTATCTTTATAAATCCAAATAATATCAGCGCTAAACCAAATATAATACTTAAAAGAGGCCTAGATACAGTGTAGCTCATGCAAATAATAAAAAGTCCAAGGGCTATTATAAACAAATACCACTTTAAACGATTATTATTCACTATTACTCTTCCTCTTCTACAGTCTTAACTTTATTGGCATTCAGTACAAATGGAATATAGATTAGAAAAGCAATAAACATATTAAATAATGAAACTAAAGCTGCTCCAATACTTCCCCCTGTAGCTAAATAGGCATATAGTCCTGGTGGAGTAATCCAAGGTACTGCTAAGAATACAGGAGGTATCCAACCGACTGCTGTTGCAAAGTATGCTATACCAGCGCAAATTGGTGGAATAATAAGCCATGGAATAACGAATAATGGATTTAAAACGATAGGTATCCCAAAAATCATTGGTTCATTTATATTAAAAACTCCCATAGGGAATGACAGCTTGGATACTGTCTTATACTCTTCGCGTTTTGAAAAGAAGAAAATGGCTAAAATTAAGGCTAAAGTCACTCCCGATCCTCCCATTTGACAATAGGCATCAAAGGAGCCTCTTGTCCAGGTCCATGGTAATTCGGCAATACTTCTTGTAGTCTCATAAACCGCGGTATTTTCATTTAAAGCTGCTAAGTAAATTCCATCCATAATAGGAGCTAAAACATTATGCCCATGTAAGCCAAAGAACCAGAAAAGTTGTACCAAGAAAGCTAATAATATAACGCTTCCGGCACCTTGAGAAAGTCCCATTAAAGGTTGTTGTACATATGTAGAAATTAAATTATTCAAAGGTATTCCTGATAACTTATAAACACCGTAGGCTACTATTGAAGAAGCATATATTGCTATAAGTCCTGGTATAATAGCTGCAAATGCTTTGTTAACAGCAGGTGGAACACTCTCAGGTAATTTAATCGTTAGATTTTTCTTAGTTAACCAAATATAGATCATTGTTGAAAGAAATCCAATAGCCAAAGCGGTGAATAAACCGGTTGCTCCAACATATGATAGTTGAATAGCTCCTAAGCCGCTAGCTTCCATGAGAGTAGTTCCATCATTTTCTGTAATGGTTAACCCTATATCCTTAAGAACATTTACTGCTTCATTACTTGCTCCACTAATATCCGAAGAAATAGTTGCAATTTGTGGAATAGTGGCAATAAATGATGAAAAAGCAATAATACCACCAGATAGACCATTTACTTTATATGCAACTGATAAATTATAACCTAGTGTAAATACAAAGAATAAGGCCATAATGGTAATCGTTCCAAAATATACATAGCCATTTATATCTATAAGTGGTTGGACTGTATTTACAAAATTATCCCAGCCTAAATTAGTCGGTATATCTCTAAAGAACACATTTAATAAGACTGCAATTGATCCAGCCATAGTAATTGGCATCATTGCTACAAATGAGTCACGAATTGCTACCAAGTGCTTTTCAGAGCCTATTCGTCCGGATATCTCCATAAATTTATCTTGAAAACTCATTTTTATCCCCCATCACTTTATCTTCACTTTCAATAGCTCTATCCGCTATATAATCAAGCCTGTTTTCTATATTCTTTTTTAGCCTCTTTTTCATAAAAGGAAGTAATAATTTATAGTTGATTTTTGTAAAGAAATCTATATCTTCTAATTTTTCATTATAGGTCACACCAATTGAATTACTATCTTTTTCTTCAATTGAATAAGTGATCACTTGGCTTCCTCTATTTGACTTAATTAAACTTTCGTATATTTTAAATGGTTCAAATTTTGTTATTTCAACTCTTGCCTGATTAGCATTATTCTTACCAAAGTTTTTTATGTATTTTAATCCTTTTAGAGACTGGTCAGAAGGAAAAATTTCTCCTGTATTCACCTCAAAATCATTGATTGCTAATTTTTTCAGCTCCAAAAAGAAAGCTTCAGCCGTTATATGGTATATTCTCTCTACTTGCATGACACCCACCTAGTTAGCTTCCTGAGCTTTTCTTTCATAGACTTCGACAATTTCTTTAGCGAGATCAATAAAAGTGATAGCTGTCATTAAATGGTCCTGTCCATGAATCATTAATAAATTGATATCCAATTTTTCTCCTTGCGCTTCTGCCGTTAGAAGACCAGTTTGAGATTTATGAGCAGTATTTAAAGAGACAGTTGCTTCTTTAAATTTTTCTTCTGCCAAGATAAAATTATTTTTTTTGGCAGCCTGTATAGCTTCAATAGCCTTTCCTTTAGCATCACCTGAATACATGATCAATCCCATGATGTCTTGTAGATATTGTTCATCGCTCATTTGCTACTTCTCCATTAATTCAATAGCTGCATTGAGAACTTTTTCCCCATTCATGGTCCCATAGTCTTGCATATTAATAGAATCCACTTTTAATTTGTCTCCGTATGCTTTTTCATATTCATTCTTCATAAACTTCACTTGAGGGCCAACTAGTAAGACATCAATATCTTTATTAGCAACATTCTCCTCTACTTCAGAAAGTGGTATAGCAAAAA
The DNA here is from genome assembly GCF_003286595.3 of Aerococcus mictus. NCBI lineage: Bacteria > Bacillati > Bacillota > Bacilli > Lactobacillales > Aerococcaceae > Aerococcus > Aerococcus mictus. Next base: position 1,907,832 of record NZ_CP132985.1, read on the forward strand.
TATCAAAATTTTGGTCCAGTTTTTCTGCTGCTTTTTGCATTTTAGTGACTAATAAACTTGTAGACATTCCAGCATTACATACGAGCATAATCGTTTTCATATATATACCTCTTTCTTATTACAAACTTAAAATTTTTAGCATTATATTTTTAAAATCATTATAGTTATTAATGTTTAGAAGCTCATCTTCAAGGCTCTTATTTTCTATAATCTTTGCTAAGGAATTACTTACTTGCCTCATATTTTTATTATTGGTAATCGAAGGAGACAATAAAAAGATAAATCGTATATTAGGGTTTTCGCTATCCCAATATAGGCCCTTTTTTATAATCGCTACTACAATTTTTTCATCTTTAGTTAAAGGCTTTGTCGGATGTGGAATAGCTAATATATTATTAAAGATAATAGGCCCATACGTTTCTCTTATTTTGATTTCTCTTAAAAACATCTCATTAAAATTCGTTTGAGGGTTGTCTTCCAATAGTGCAATCATGTGAGAAAGCATTTTTTCCTTATTTATGTTTTCTTTATGTGTAACAATAAATCGATCTTCGCTAAAACAATTATAGAAAACATATTCATTCTGAATATTTTCGTATTTATGGTCACTATTACTTAATTTTCTTTTATTATCTGTCTTTATATTTACAAATTTTTTTATATTTCTAATATCAGAGTCATTTATGATAACGCTTACATTTATAACCGGAACAGGTAAGTAAAGACCGTCAACATTTATAGAAGAGATCACTAAATCTACTTCATTTAAAACCTTCTTATCCAACTCATAATAGCTAATAACTTTACTTATGGATAAGGCATTTCCAAACTCACGTTCCAATCGGTTCTTCATAACTTGTGCACTACCAACACCAGTGGCACACATAATAAGCACGCGTATTTTTTGACTATTAGAATATCTTTCCATCGCCGCTATCATGTGTAAAGTTACATATGACCATTCATTATCGTTAATGGGGTAGTCTAAAATATCAGCTATCGATTGGAAGCTCTTTTTTGTTATTGCTAATTCTTCACTGTAGTATTTTTCAACATCGCGTAGTACTGGATTGGAAATTTCTATTTGATTTTGTAAACGAATTAATAATTGATTAAAGTGATCAACTAGCCCCTTATAAAGTATGGAATCATTTTGTATCCTTCCATTCACTAATTCAGAAAAATTATTAATAGCTGTTTTTATTTCTTTATCAACTTCCGTATTTTTGATGCTTAATTTTTTATTATTCCTTGAAATTAGGTGAATAGATATATACTCAGCTTCAACTTCCGGTATACGAATATCTGGAAAGGATCTTACTAAACGATCATATATATTTTTTGCTACCTGATAATTTTTTCCTTGCTTATCTAAATCATCAAGTAAATGTCTCATAAGCGTATTTCCATTCCTTAATCTTTGAACCATTAAGGCAATATGAACAATTGAATTTTCAATGACAAAGTCTGATACGTATAAGTCTGCATTACGTATCTCATCTAGTACGATAACTGTTATTTCTCCCAGATTAATCGAAGAATCAAAAACTGTATTCTGTAAATTAATCATAAAAGATGAATTAAATTTTCTAGAGAAGAAATAATCTATTAGAAATTGCCTTTGTTTTAATTCACTCCCCCTTATTTCTAACCCTTTTTTTGTGTTAACAACGCTTATGTCGTACTCGGCTAGTAAAGAACGAATATCAGCAATCAATTTAAACACTACTGTTGAACTAATATGAAGGTCTTGCTCAATCTCATTCCTTTTTAAAATCACGCTTTCTAAAAACAACTTATTAATGATATATTTTTTTCGATCGAAATTATCATCAACATTGGTCGCTATTTTATAATCAGCGTGTTTCTTAGTTTCTCGTTCACGAAATTCAGCAAAAATAACTGGTTGAGTAATGACTAGCTGATAGCCATTACCCTGTTTGGCTTGAATTTCTGCTCCATGACCTTTAAGACTACTCTTTAAAAAATTAGTGTATTTACGAATAGTTTTATCAGATGCACCTATTAACATGGCCATTTCTTGGCTACTAGTATATTGATTCCTGTCTTTCCATAAAATTTTCAGGATTTCCCACTCCTTTTTTCTTAAAATGAGTATCATCTCCTAAAATATACTTACATCTATTTTTAGCTATTCCATTCATTTAATATCATTTCCCATATCAAACTTAAAATTAGCCCATGGCTTTAGATTTTCAAGTAATGGAATATAATCACTATCTATTTGTCCGACGATATTAGTCTTATCAGATACTTCAAAAGGAGTTAGGGCGATTTGAAGTTCTCCTTTATATCGTTTATAAAGGTTATTATCAATCATGATGTCCCCCTTATGTACCTGTTTTGATTGCTTGATCGGTTTGATATCTGAATTCGCATATTTGACACGACTATTACTCGAACGAATCACATAATGGGAAATATCTCCGCGATAAACATGCATTGATTCCACAATTTCTTTTTCTATAGGAGAAATATCATTTAGCAATTGAGCCTGAAAAGTAACCGGTTTTTCAACTGCTTCACTTAGAAGTTTCATCTCTTCTTCACTCATAAATTGGTTGGCAACAATGACATTATCTATATTTCCTAAAGCCTTGAAATAATTAATTTGGTAATTTAAATTTTTATATCTATGATCTTCTAAAGTACATAATCCTTCGGCTAAAGGCCACGGCCCCTCATTACTACATGGGGAATTAACAAATGCAGATGTTTCAACCTCATAATCTCTAAAAAATTTAGTCATCTCTTTAAAATGTCTTTCTGATAAACCTGTATATCTTTTAGGATAAAAATTGTGACTTCCTGTAATATTATTCTTATCAGCACCCATCTCTATTAATTCTCTTAAAATTTCTGGATGAGTTGACATATTTAATTCAATTTTGACTCCATGATTATTATGTGTGAGCTCTGCGAGGTATTTTAAGGATGGAGCTTCATCTAAACGAATGATATTAATTCCATAGTTATTCAACTTCCCTATTAAATCTTCACTCCACCCAAGTCTATTTAAAACATCTGGATTAACATCTGCAACAACTTGAAAGTCTTCATTATTTAAAAACTCCAAAATTTTTTGGTACTTAGTAAAAGTTTCTGCATCGTTTATTTGTAGTAGAGAAATAAATATTCTTTTAAATCCAAATTTTTTTAACTTGGTTAAGTACTTTTCAATAGTCGAATAGTCATGGTACTCTGGATAAATTGCACATCCCAGCTTCATTGTATACGCCTACTCCTCAAATCCGTTATTTTCGCTTAGTTGTTTAAACCATTCACCTGATTTTTTTACAATCCTATTCTGTGTTTTTAAATCTAATTCAATGAGGCCATATCTATTTTTATACGCATTCAGCCAGGACCAACAATCGATAAATGTCCAAAGCAAATAACCTTTGCAATTAGCCCCCTCTTGGATAGCACTATGCAGTTTTTTCAAGTGCCCCTGAATAAACTCTATTCTATAATCGTCTTGGATTTGCCCATCAACTCTAAATCTATCCTCATCCTCAACTCCCATACCATTTTCAGTCAGAATCCAAGGGATATTGCCGTAATTATTTTTTATGTTAATAGCAATATCATAGACTCCCTGTTCATATATTTCCCATCCGCGGTAGGGGTTAAATTTTCTACCTGGCATTTCATAAGTATCATAATAATATTCAGGGCTAAAGGGCGCATCGCTATTTCTAACATTTACTGGCGCTTTTACCCTCAGTGGTTGATAATAGTTAACTCCTAAATAATCTACAGTATTTTCTGAAATGATTTTTAAGTCTTCTTTGTTGTAACTTGGAAGTAAATTATGTTCTTCTAATAATTCAATGAGTTCTCTTGGATACTCACCTTTAACCGATGGATCTAAAAAGCTTTTAGCTTGGAAGAGTTCAGCTATATTAGCAGCCTTTTTATCATAAGGGTGATCACTCCGCGGATATGCAGGAGTTAAATTTAAAACAATCCCAATCTTAATATTTTTATTAAAATCATGAGCTGACTTAACAGCTAACGAACTAGCTAATTGAGTATGATAAGCTACCTGTACTGCAGCTTGGGGATCGACTTTACAAGGATAGTGATATTGATTTAAATAGCCACACTCAACATGCACAATTGGTTCATTAAAAGTAATCCAATAATCAACATAATCATTAAATAACTCAATACAAGTTTGAGCATAATTTTGATAGGCGTAGACTACTTCTCTATTTTCCCAGCCACCAATCTTTTGTAGTTCCATTGGCATATCAAAATGATATAAATTAACCATTAATTGAATGTCCTCATTTTTTACTCTTTGGAAGACATCCTTGTAGAATTTGACGGCTTCTTCATTGATATCACCTGTTCCATTAGGAAATAGTCGTGCCCATTGGATGGAGGTCCTAAAAATTGTATGACCTGTTTTCTTTAGTAACTTTATATCAGATTTATAATTTTTATAAAATGTAGAAGTTTCACCCGGCCCAATTTCATTATGAAATTTAAACGGTTCTATTTTATACCAATAGTCCCATATATTATCTCCCTTGCCGTCTCCTGCTTCTCTACCTTCACTTTGAGGACCCGATGTTGAACTTCCCCATAAAAAATCTTTTGGAAACTTAATCATTCTAAGACTCCTTTCTATATTGATAAGGAAATAACTCTTTTTACATTATACTATTTATATTAAGCGCTTACATTTTAACATTTTCCTTAGCGATACGGAAATGTGCTGATGATAATTATTATATTTTTAATAAAAATTAAAACTTGATCGTTTTTGAACAAAGTCATTTCTTATAAGTTTATTAGATACTATTATTTAATTATTAATAGCTAAAATTATAGTAAAGATTAAAAATTGCTATGGATATCATATATTATATAAACTATATAATGGATAGGAATGCTACTATATGCTTTTAATAAAAATTCCCCTAAGTTAGAACATCAAGTCCAACTTAAGGGAAACTATATTGTTTATTTTTATAGGATAATAAATTCTATTTTATTCAACAATCTGACTTAACAAACTTTTCGCTTCTTGAAGTCTTCTTTCAAAAGCTTCCATATCATTATCTTCTAGCTGGTTACGAACCCTGATCTTCCCTTCTTCATATTCTCCCGAAGTGATCATAATTTCAGCAGGATAATCAGCATAAGCAGTTTCAGATTTTCCTAGTAAATCGATTCGATCAGTTAAATCAAGATAAGAATCGGAAATCACCGAAAGATTTCCCGAACTTCCTACAGCATCTAAGTGGATAATTTGGCATTTATGCGTTAGAAGCTGTTGCATAACTGCTAATACTTCTTCTAAAGGTAAAGTCTGATCAATAAAAGCAAAGGCGACTTTATCACTATTTATCTCTTTAGCATAAAGTAACATAGAAATAATACTCGAACTGTTGATAATCAAATTATTTTGCTTTGGAAATCCGCTCCGATAGCGAGTGATTAAGTACAAACTGACCATTACTGCAAGAACAAAATATAAACCACTCCAACTAATAAGTCCATCAGCTTGAAGTCTAGGATAGAAATAAAAGAGAACAGCACTAAAGCAAATAATTACAACAGCTAAGGATATCAGACTATTGATAACAAAGGACTTCTTGCTCTGTCCCATGAATGCAAACTGCGTTGATGAGAAAGAGTTGAGCGGTGTATCATAATTAGTCATTATAATCGTATCTGCCTTTTCTAAATTACCAGATAGTAGATGGATCACAGGAATTTTCTCTAGTAGAACTTGTTTTTCTGTATGAATAAATTTAGTTGGCCAGCCTAAAGCTTTCATTTCTTGTCCTAACATTTGTAAATAGCGAAACTTTTCTTTTTTGTAGAATCGCCGACTTTGAAATATACCAAAACTGGCAATAAGATCCTTCAATTCCATAGTTATTTAGTCCTTCATCCATTTAATGACTTCATTTAAGTTATCTACTTCAAGTAAAACATTGTCTGGTCGTGGTTCAGAAGATTTAGGAAATTCGTTATCAGGCACTAAAATAACCCCAATTCCAGCATTATTCGCGGCTTGAGCTCCCACGATAGAGTCCTCAATAACCAGAGCTTCATCTGCATCAACTTGGTGATAATCCAAATGTTTCAAATAGACTTCCGGATGAGGTTTATTATGCTTCACATCTTGGGCAAATAAAATATGGTCAAAATACTTGCTAATCTCAAAGTGTTCTAGCATTTTATATCCCCTAACATTAGGGGCTGATGACCCTAAGCCAACAGCATCAAATGTCGCCTTACAATAATCCAAAATATCCCTTGCATAGGGCTTTAATTGGACATGATCTTTAGCAATAAATCTAAAAATAAGGTTTCCCGATAGGACCGAACTTCTTTAGCTTTTTCATCACTTCCGCAAATAGCTACTAAACTATCGTGAACATTACGGGCGCTTTGGCCAATCCAGGATGTAACTAGTCCATCTGGCACTTCAATATCAAAGTCATTAAAACTTTGGTGCCAGGCATCATGGTAAACAATTTCACTATTGACCAAAAGACCATCCATATCGAAAATAATGCAATTTTTATGTATTATTGACATTCATTTCATCCTTATTCGCACATTCTATTAATACAAGACGAATGTTATCTTTGAATTTCTGAAATAACATTTTGAGTCGCCTGAAAAGTCATTTGCTCACTTGCTCCAACAGAAGAAGCTGCTGTATGTGTTCCAATAATTAGATTTTCTAAACCTAGTAAAGGTGAATCTTCTAGTGGTTCCTGCTCAAAAGCATCAATTCCAGCACCAAAAATTTGTTTATTAGCTAGTGCTTCATAAAGGTCCTTTTCATTAATAATGCCTCCTCTAGCTGTATTAGTTAATACTAAGTTAGGTTTTGCTATTGCAAAAAGGTCCTTATTAATCAAATAATGAGTATCTTCAGTTAATGGTATATGAATGGAAATAAAATCACATTCTTTAAATATGGTTGTTAAATCTTGGGTAAAGTGAATATTGTTTTCTTTAATATAATCTTTATCTTCATAGATATCATAACCATAGATATCCATAGCAAAGCCCTGAGCGCGTTTAACTGTTTCACGCCCTGTTGCACCTAAGCCAAGTATACCGATTTTTTTGCCGTAAATATCTAGGGCCATTTTCTTAGACCAATCGATTTTTTCTTTAGCTGCATTATTAATCTCAACGACTCTACGAGCAACAGCCATTAATAGAGCGAAATCATAGTCAGCAACTGCACTTGCATTAGCACCTATCGTACGAGTAATGGTAATATCTTTTTCTTTGGCAAGTTCAACATTAATATTATCAATGCCGACTCCATACTTAGCAATAGTTTTCAGCTTAGGTGCATTGTTTATCACATTTTCCGTGATTGGATCGACACCTACAATAATTCCATCTACATCTGAAACTGACTCAATAAGTTTTTCTTCTGTATAGATCGTACCTGTTTCATTAAATATAGGTTCAATATCAGCTTCCTCAAAGAGTTGCACAATTTCTTCTTTATTATATTTAGCAAAGGATCGCGGTGTAATTAATACTTTCGCCATTAGTAATCATCTTCCTCTTCTTCCACTTCATTGTTAACAATTTCAGAAATTGGTTCTTGAATGGATTCTTGACCGCTTGATAAAACCATATTGGTAAGTTCACCAAGACTCAAAGCTGATTTCATGGCATTAGCTTCTAGTAGCATAGGTAAATTCATACCAATAATCACACGGATGTGAATATTTTCTTTCAATAATTCTCGATAAATTTGTAGTGTTGCATTAAAAGGAGAGGCCCCATATAGGTCGACAAAGACTAAGACCCCATCGCCACTATCAAGCGCCTTGATAGACTGGCGAACATCTTCTTTAAAAGTTTCAAAATCTTGACCAGCTACTAAAGAGCAATAATCAATATGTTCATCAACCCCACCGATCAAAGCAAGGCTATCAATCATGCCCTCTGCCATACGTCCATGACTTATTAATAAGAGTCCAACCATTTTATCAACTCCTCTACTCGAATTTATTAGCGACATCTTTTAATTCCACACGAGTGGAGGAAGGAATTGCTTGGAAATAGACTTCTACGTCATAATCATCACGTAATTCTTTGAGCATATCATATTGTTCTTGATTGATTGCTACTTCTTTGATGATCGGTGTTAAACCTGGACGTTGAGGTAAACCTCCAATATTTAATTTTTTAATTGGAACGCCTTCTTTAATAATTTTATACACTGCTTCAATCGTTTTAGTCATGAACAGCACCTTATAGTTGTCATATTGACGGTCCTTCCAATAACGAACGGAACCTTCTTCTTTTAAAACGCGAATTTTTTGTCCGGTTCGTCCGCCAGCACTAATAATGACATTTTTAGCAAAATCATCATGTGCTGAAGGGTCATCTGCTACAAAAATAGCATTGGCTCCAGTCGAATTAACTAAATTAGTGGATACTTGCCCATGAATTAAACGTGCGTCGACTCTTGCTAAAACAACTTCTCCCATAAATTAATCTCCTCCTGATCATTATATTTAAACAAATAAGATAACTTCTCCTAAAGTATACCAACCGCAGCTAGCACACCTAATATTACAGTCAGTCCGATTAGAGCTTTTGTCACATTAAATTCTTTTTTAAGGAAGTAGAAATAGACTCCTGCTACGGTAAGTAAAGGTAATAGACCTGGTAAAATACCATCTAAGATATCCTGAATAACAAACTCTTTTCCAGAAAGAGTAAACTGTAAACTTGAAGAAACCTTTACATAATTACCTGCTAAAATCCCCATCATAAACAATCCTAATATTGACAGGCCGTTAATGATTTTTTGCATAGAGGAGCCCATCACTTCTGAAGCAGCTGAGCGTCCTAGCTTAAAGCCCATTTGAGCAAAGTAAGCACCAATTAAGTATTGATAAGTAGCAAAACAGATAAATGGAATCAGAGCCCCTAGCCCGGACCCTTGTTGTGCCCAAGGAAGACCAATAGCGATGAAAATATACTGAATAGTTCCCGAATCAATCGAGTCTCCGATACCCGCTAAGGCTCCCATTAGCCCTGCTTTTGTGTTATATAATAAGTCATCGGATACAGTAATTTCTTCGCCATTGTGTACCTCTTGAGCCCGAACTTGTTCCATTGAAGCCATGATACCAGTAATGGTACCGCCACCCCAGGATAACTGGGTGTTGAAGAACAATAGGTGGCGTTGATAAGCTGCCGAAAGTTCATCTTTATCTTTATATAATTTTTTCAAAATTGGCATTAAGCCCCACATTAACGCACCAGAGATATAACGGTCAAAAGAATGGGGAATTTCATTAGCAAAATAAAATCGTGTCCATGCTTTATTAACATCTTTTGCAGTAATCACTTCTGGAGCTAATGCACTATCTTTTCTAATTTCATTCATAGCAATCTTCTCCTTCTTAATAGTCATCATCATCTTCGTCAGCGCTTGAACCTGAAACCATACCTGCGGTTGAGCTTCCTTGGGCCATTACGAAGATATAGGCAATTAAAGCACCCAAAATCGCATAAGTAACCATGGTAATCTCTAAGGAACTGAACATTACTGCCATGAAATAAGCCAAGAGGAAGAAAGGAATATAATTTTTCTTACCGATAACATAAACTGTCACAGCAATACCAATGGCTGCTAAACCGCCACCGATAACTTCTAAGATATGGAAAATAATTGTACCTGATGCTGATTCAACGAATGATGCAATTAACGGAGTGCCGAGATACAATGCAATAAACATAAAAGGTACAAAAATTAAGAACGATACTAAAGTTGGTAACCAAATAATAGAAATTGTTAATTTACGGCTATCTGCTTCTTTTGCAGCATTATCCATAAATGACCGCGCAATAAAGGTATTAACAAAGAATCTAAATTGATATAAATAAGAACCTAATAATCCGACTGGAACAGCAATACCAACAGCCGCTTCAGGGCCCATACCACTTAGCAATGCTACAGGTACAGCAATTGCTGCAGCAATACATGGTTCTGATGGCATTTGCCCACCTGGTGAGAATACCCCCATGTAAATTAATTGAATAGCTGCTGTAATCACCATCGCATCAGCAACATTACCAAATACTAAACCACCCACAAAACCTGTCATCAGTGGTGAGAACCTAAGGGTTAACGTGGCACCACCTAAAATTGAACGTGACATAACCATGGCCACCCAAACTGCAATTGCCAAGGCTTGCCACATACTTACAGTAACATCCATATGTCATCCTCCTTTAAATAACTAATTTTTAATTTTCTTTTTTCTTCATAGCATGGCCTCCAAAGCCATTGCGTAATGCAGAGACAACTTTACCATTAAAGGTATCTGACTCTAATGAGCGGTAGCGAGACATTAGAGATGAAGTAATTACTGGAATTGAAACCTGTAAGTCTAAAGCTTCTTCTACAGTCCATTTACCTTCCCCAGATGAATACATGACACCTTCAATTCCTTCGAGCTTAGCATCCTTCTTAAAGGCATCTGCTGCTAATTCCATTAACCAGGAACGAATAACTGAGCCATTATTCCACAAATTAGCAACCGCTTCATAATCATACTCATATTGAGAATGTTCTAAAACATCAAAACCTTCGCCAATAGCAGCCATCATGCCATATTCAATCCCATTATGAATCATTTTGAGATAATGCCCACTACCGGCTTTCCCCGTATATAGGTAGCCACCCTCCCAAGATATTTTTTCAAATACAGGCTCAACAATCTTAAAGGCTTCTTGATCGCCACCAATCATAAAATTACCGCCATTTAGGGCTCCCGACATGCCGCCAGAAGTCCCACAATCAAGAAAATAAATATTATCCTCTTTTAGTTTTTCATAATTAGCTATGGAATCTTTAAAGAAAGAATTGCCACCATCAATGATAAGGTCTCCTGGATCAAGCTTTTGACTAACTTCATCAATTACTGAATTAGTAATATCTCCAGCGGGAACTAATAACCAAACTACTCGCGGCTTAGATAAACCAGCAATCATTTCATCTAAATTTGTAACCCTAGTAAACTTATCATGTGTCAAACCCGGATTGCCTGGGTTTTGATCATAACCGAGAACCTCCACGCCGTGGTTGCTCATATTTTCTGCAAGACTGGCTCCCATTTTGCCTAGTCCAATCATTCCTATTTTCATTTTCTTCTCCTATCAAATTTTTTCTCTAATGTCTGATATTCATTAATCTTAATTTTCGGATTAGTAAGACTGGCTTTACGCTTTAGTGTCTGCCAATACTGTTTAATTAATTTTGTTCTAAAATGAAATCCACTAATAGAAATTGTTTGATAATCATTAGTTTTATTAGCGATTATCGAAATCGTTAAAAAATTATTTTGTGGCGCCAATTGAAGCTGGATAGCATCTTTATAGTAAATGCGTCGATCTTCTTTACAATCTTCTATATAAGAATCATTAATCCGATACAAGGGCTTATGCTCTAAAATTTGTTTAATAATTAAACACATCACAATGACCAATAGTAGGCAAAGAAAGGCTATTAAAGCTTTAACCCATAGATTTAGTGAGAAATAAAGTAACAGTAATATCAAGGCTAGCAAAAATAGACTATAAATAAAAACTGTCATCCAGCCCTTTTTCTGATCATAATAAATTAGTACATCATCATTCATTATTTTGGTGAAACGATGCCTCCAGGTTCTTCTCCGTTGACAACCTTTTGAATATCATCCACACATTTATCTCCCATGCCTTTAATACATTCATAAGTGTAGGCTGAAATGTGAGGGGTTACTAAGATCTTGTCATTAGAAAAGTATGGATGAGAATTATCAGCAGGTTCTTCTTCCATCACATCTGTAGCTAAACCAAGTACAATACCTGCTTCGATAGCGTCAATCACTGCCTCTTCATCAACCAGGGCCCCACGAGCAGTATTAGTAATGTAAACGCCCTTTTTCATTTTTGAAAAGGCTTCTTCATTTAAGATATGGTAGCTATCTTCATCAAGAGAAGCATTTAAGGAAATAATATCTGCTTTCGCTAATAATTCATCTAACTCAACGACTTTTGCCCCATGTTTCTCAACCCATTCTGGATCTACCTTGGGGTCACATACATAGAGATTAGCGTTAAAGCCATATTTTAAGATTTCAGCAACTCGGCTACCAATATTTCCACAGCCGATAACCCCTACATTTTTTCCAGAAAGTTCATGTCCCATAAACTGAGCGCGATCTTTCCATTTGTTATCTTTAGCCGCTTGAGCCGCTGGTAGAGTTTGTCTTACGAGCGCTAATAATTGAGCAACAGCATTTTCTGCCACTGTGTCTCTTTCAACTAAAGGAGGAACTATAGTTACCAAAGTACCGTGTTCCTTGGCTGCATCAAGATCAATATTGTTATAACCAATACCATGTCTAGAAATAATGAGTAATTCATCTTTATTTTCAAAGAATTCTTTAGTAAAGAAAGGAGTTACAGAAGAAATGATTAAATTATAACCATGTAATTTCTCAGCTAGACTTTTCCCATCAATGTCATTATCAAAGCGGAAGGAGTCCACTGGTCCAATTTTTTCTAAAGCTTCAATATGCTCTGGAAACCATTTACCGAAACTACTGGAATTAACCAATGCTATTTTATAATCTGTCATCACACATACCTACCTTTTCTAATTTAATTGTGTCACTAAATGATTTAATGCTTGATTAGCTGATTGACCATTATCTTTTGCTATTTCTTTTTCCGAAATAATAAAGGAACCACCCACAGCAAAGATATTGGGACAACTAAGAAATTCTTGGTAGTTGTTAGAGTTAACGCCTCCAGTTGGTACAAATTTCATGTCATAAAAAGGACCACTTAATGCTTTGATTGCATCTAAGCCACCATAAACATTTGCCGGGAAAAATTTCACAATGTCAATGCCATAATTTTGGGCTCTCATTATTTCAGAAGGAGTTACCGCACCCGGAACAATTGGAATGTCTTTATTTAAACAATATTCAACAACTCTATCTGAAAAACCTGGTGTAACAATAAATTCCGCCCCATTGTCAATAGCGTCTTTGGCTTGATCTAAAGTACGTACCGTTCCAGCTCCAACAATTAACTGTTTAGCTTCAGACAAATACTTAATCGCTTGAGAAGCGAGTTGGCTACGGTAGGTAATTTCGATAAAATGTAGATTATTAGCAAGTAATATTTCTGACATCTTATCTAGAAAATTCATATCATTAACTGTATATAAAGGTAGGAGTTGCTCTTCCCCTAGTTGCTCAACAATGCTTTCACTACTCATAAAATATTACCCCTGTTCTTCTTATAGAAAGACTATACATGTATACGCTTACATAATCATTATACAGAATATTTTTTTATTGTAAACGTTTTAAATAAATTTTTTTTTATTTCTCATTTGAGTTATAATTAATTTTGATAATTAAAATGCTAGAGGAGTACGCTCAATGAAAAACCTTGCCTTTAGAAAAAGAATAAAAACTCATCTTCAACATTTGAGTCAAACAGAAAAGAAGATTGCAACATTTCTTACGACCCATAGCAATGAGCAATTGCTGAATATGACCATATCTGAGTTAGCTAAAAAGATTGGTGTCTCCCAATCCTCCGTTTTTCAGTTCGTCAAAAAATTAAATTTCAAAGGCTTTCAAGAGTTTAAATATTTCGTTGCTCAAAATATTGAAGAAGATAAAACAATTAATGACCAAGATATATTAAATCAACATAAAATAAGCAATTCAGACTCTCCCCTAGAAGTTGGGGAAAAGGTTATCGCCGCTAATGTTTTTAACCTAAAAAATGCCTTAGATACCGTGGAGGAAAATCAGCTCGATCATATTATTAAGCTGATTAAACAATCCAAAACTCTACATTTTTTTGGCCAAGGAGGATCAAATATTGTCGCCTTGGATGGTTATCACAAATTTATTCATAGCTCATTTAGCTGTAATTATATTTTCGATTACAATATGCAACTGGTTTATTCCATGAAACTGAGTTCTAAGGACTGTGTCTTTCTATTCTCCCATTCCGGAAAAACTCCAGAAACCCTCAATATAGCCAAACACTGTCGTAAACAGGGGGCTAACATAGTTGTGATGACTAGCAACCCAGATTCAGATTTAATCGCCTTGGCCAATGAAAGTTTAATTATATATATAGAAGATTCTCTATATCGTAACGAATATTTATCGTCGCGAGTAGTTTATTCAACACTCTTAGATATTCTTTATGTCAATATTATTGCCGACAATGCTAAGGAAGAAAAAAACACTATAGATCGGAGCTTAAAAATCATTAATGACGCAAAAAACAATTAAAAAATCACTACTTAACTAAGTTTCTCTTTCCTTTTACTTTTCAAGTACAAAGTGATAGCTTAGTTTCATAGTGATTTTCTTTTTGAAATTATGATAGTCTCTCTTCTCTAGCCTCGTCCCAGTGATAGTGATAATTACCTTCTTTGTCACGTCTCTGATAGCTATGAGCACCGAAGTAATCGCGTTGTGCTTGGACCATATTAGCAGATACATTCTCATTACGGTAGCTATCAAAGTAACCAATAGCTGATGCCATAGCATTTACTGAAAAGCCATTCATGATTGCATCACTAACTACTTGTCGAATTGCTGTCTGATATTCATTCGTTACACTAGCAAAATAATCATCCAATAAAATATTTTCCAAATCACTTGTCCGTTCATAAGCATGGGCTATTTTATCTAATAGTTCCGCCTGAATTACGCAGCCAGCACGGAATATTTTAGCAATTTCCTTAGGATTAAGCTCATACCCATAAGATTCATCTGCTAGCTGATAAGCGGAAAAGCCTTGAGCATAGGAAATAATCTTAGCAAAATATAGGGTTTGTCTAATTTTTTCAATGTATTTTCCTTTATCACCATCGAATTGAACTTGTGGCCCACTTAAGATATTGGCTGCCTTTAAACGTTGCTGTTTGAGCTCTGAAACATAACGCATAAAAACGGCCTCGGTGACAACTGTAAGGGGTTGTCCCATATCTAAAGCGGTTTGTGAGGCCCACTTACCAGTTCCTTTTGAGCGAGCAGCATCTAGGATAACATCAATCATCGGACTACCATCTTCATCATATTGATCTAAAATATTAGCGGTTATCCCTATTAAATAACTTTTTAATTCTCCCTTATCCCATTCACGGAAAAGATCTGCAATTTCATTAACCGGTAATTTCAAATAGTAACGGAGTAACCAGTAACCTTCTGCAATTAATTGACTATCACTATATTCAATTCCGTTATGAATCATTTTTGTAAAGTGTCCCGCGCCACCTTCACCCATGTAAGCAACACAAGGTTCTCCATCTTGGGGAGCCTTAGCTGCTAAAGCTTCTAATTGCATTTGACAAAGTTCATAACCCCTTTGGCTACCACCAGGCATCAATGCAGCGCCATAGCGAGCGCCTTCTTCACCACCCGAAACGCCCATGCCAATATAATGTATACCATATGTTTTCACTTTTTCTTCAGTGGCTTCAGTCTCTCTAAAATAAGTATTACCGCCATTAACAAGAACGTCTCCCTCATTCAAAAGTGGTAGTAAATGATTAATAGTGTTATCCGTTGCTTCTCCTGCTTTGACCATCATTATTATTTTTCTAGGTCGCTCGAGTTTAGTAACAAATTCTTCTAAAGAATAAGTAGCAATTAATGGCTTGTCTTCATTCTCTCTAGAAACTTTCTGAGTCACTTCCTTTTCCCAGTTTACAATAGCCACACGATAATCATAATCTAATAAATTCATAGCAAATCCATAGCCCATAACCCCTAGTCCAATTACTCCAACTTCCGCTTGCATCTTATTCACCTCTATGATTTTCCTGATTTTATTTTCGATTTCTTTTATTAAAAGCTACATCTAAATAACTTCTTAAAAAGACATTAGCCCCGCGACTATAACTCTCCCAGTTACCTCCTTGTGGACAAAATAGCTCTGCTGTAAATTCACTAATGCTATTTTCTGCCAATAATTCAGCTATCATCTCAAAATCTACATGTCCTTTTCCATAAGGAACATGACGGTAATCGCCGGGTAAAGAGTCCTTTAAATGACAACGTCTAATCTGGTTTTTACAGCATTCAAAATCATTTCGAATGAGTTTTTTATTCGCCTCTAAAGCGTTGAAGGTATTAGCAAAGTCATAATAAATTTGCACCCACTGGGATCCAATCTTCTCTACTAAGCGATTGACTTTAGCCCCCGTATCAGCAAAAGGCATTTCTGCATTTTCGATAGCTATCACAACTTGATTATCACCTGCAAGTGTAGAAAAATACTTCATATTTTGAATAAACCGTTGCTGGGTTTCTTCAGTCGATTCTTCCTCATAGACATCATAAGCATTCACTAATATGGTAGTGATATCTAAATGGCTAGCAATAGATAAAGCTTTCTCTAGCATTGTAAAGGCTTTTATTACTTTTTCTTTATCGTTACTCCCTAGAGGACATCCTCTTAAAGCACTGAGTGATAAGGAGTATAAGACAATTTTTTCATCTTCACAAAATTCTTTTAACTTTTGCCAAGTCTCATCTGTCCAATTTAAACGGTCTTGACGTTGTTCATTCATATCAATACATATCTCTAAACTATCATAGCCCATGTCTTTAGCGAGAATTAGCTTTTCCTTTAAATTAAAATGGTCTGGTAAAGCTTTTTCATATAAGGCTAAACGATAAGGAGCACCCATTTTGACCACTTCCTGCTATATAATTATTCACCCATCACTGTAATCACACATTTTCTCTTACGTGGTCTTGCACAATCAAAATCAGCAAAGTAGATATGGCCAGTTGAGCCCACTCCTAATTTGCCTTCATCCACATCAAACACTTGACTAGATCCAATCAAGGTCGCCTTTAAGTGAGCATCACCATTCCATAAGTCTGATGGTGAATTATTAGGCAAGTAATCTTTTGCGTTAGGCCAAGAAGCAACCGCTTGATAATGTTCCTCACCTGGATAAATATAGGTATCAGCACTGGTATGGTAGGGAATAATCTTCTCTAAGACATTATTAAAATCAGCTTGCAGAGATTCAATCCCATCATCAGTCATATCATGAGCATACTCTTCATAAAAGACTGAACAAGTGGTATGAGGAGAAATCACTGCACAAATGCCATTTTGAACACCACTGTTTTCAATGGCTTGGCGCACTTGGGCACTGATGTTAACATAGGTGGGTTGCCCTCCAGTTGATTGGACTTTAATAGTTTCTTTATAAACAGTCATCTTACTCTTCCTTTCTATTTAGTTTTGGCAGCCGCTTGGATCATATCTTTTAACATTTGCTTGGAATTGTCAGCCTTAGTAATCCCACTCGTACAACCAGTACCGTCCGCTCCCATTTCAATGGTGCGGTAGACGTCATCAGCGGTTGAAATCCCCGCAGCTTGCATGACTAGGATATTCTCATCAATGGCTTTTATAGCTTCATTAGTTGATTCAATATAGGAAGCATCAGAAGTTTGGCCTGTCCCAATTAACTCAGTCGGTTCACAGAGAATAATGTCAGGATGTAGGGTAGCTAGAGCCTGGGCTTCTTTCATGGAATCCGCACAAACTATGGTAATAATATCTAAGTCATCTGCCCGTTGAACGGCTTGGACAATCTCGGCCATTGTCATGGCATTCTCAGCGTGATTTAAGAAAGTCGCTCTGGCCCCAGCGGCTTGGAGGGACTCAGGGAGGACTTTCCCCATTCCCCTCCCAGCTTCAATACCGTCCAGGTGTTGGGCGGAGACAATAATATGTTCCGTAGCTTGGGAAACTGCCGCGAGATCAGCATAAGGGCAAGTCACAAATACTGAAATTTCTGGGTGCTTTTCGGCTTCTTGGTCAGCTACTTTAGCCAGTTCTAAAAGTTCCTCGCCGTATAAGAATGATTTGGGATTAAAAATGAAAAATGGAGACTTTACTTGTGTTTTAGCCATGGATTATTTTCCTTCCTTATAATGATCGGTTTCAAAGACATCATAATAATGGTCAAGAACTTCTTTCATGCCTTGATCAGCAGTCTTCTTCAGTTCCACATAGCCTGCAAGTTTTTCTTTTTTAATGGCTTCATAAGCCGCTACAATGAAATCTGTGTAAATGTTGATTTTAGCGACCCCTTTTTGCGCACATTTCTTTAAGTTCTCATCACCTGAGGAAGAGCCCCCATGTAGAACTAAAGGAATATCGGTGGCTTGGTTGATCTCCTCTAGGCGGTCAAAGTTAATTTCTGGGTTCCCTGAATAAACACCATGTGCAGTACCAATTGAAACCGCTAAGGAATCAACACCTGTTGCCTCAACAAAGCGGACCACATCTTTGGCCTCGGTATAGACTGAATCCGTTAGAGCACGAGCTTCGGACAAGTCGTTAGCGCCCACGTGACCCAATTCAGCTTCGACGGGAACATTATATTTATGGGCATAGTCAACCACTTCTTTAGTTATTTTGACATTATCGTCAAAGCTGGCTTCCGAAGCATCAATCATGGCTGCAGAAAAGCCTAAATCAATCGCCTTAAAGATAAAGTCTTTATCAAAACCGTGGTCTAGGTGGAGCACCACAGGAACATTAGCCTTTTCAGCCAGGAAATTACCAATTAAAGCGGCTTCTTCCAAAGACATAATATCAATATGCTTTTGAGCATAGGATAAAATCACTGGGAGGCCACGCTTCTCTGCCACTTCAACATAAGCACGCCCTGAATCCAGGTCAATAAAGTTAGGAGCCGGGATGGCGTAGCCCTTTTTCTTAGCGTCAAGTAATAGTTCTTTTGAATCAACCTTCATATTGTCTAACTCCTTTTCTATAAATTCAATTCTCACTTGTATTGTAAGCGTTTCATCTCACTTTAGTCAACAAACGATTTACAATTGATAATATATTTTACATTTGATAAAATTAAAGAAAGAATCAATTGTCAAATAGAAAGGGTTGAACCATGTACGACCGCAAAGATTTGATTTTACAAACTGCTATTCTCTACTACGAAAAGGAAAAAACACAAACACAAATTGCCGAAGAACTAGGGATTTCACGTCCTACTGTGGCTAAATTCCTAAAAGAAGCCAAAGAGAGTGGTATTGTCCGCATTTCTATCCAACATAAGATGCCCTCATTCACCAAACTAAGTGAAACAATTGAAGAAAGCTATGGATTGAATAAGGTTTTTATTGTTCCAAGTAAAAACAATTCCAACCATGTTAAAGAGGCTATTGGGCAACTATGCAGTGATCTTGTCCAAAAGAACATGCAACTTTATCGCAACATAGGGATTGGCTGGGGGACAACGGTTTATGAATACGTGCAAGCAGCAAGTTATATCGACACCCCGATTCATAGTGTAGTTCCTTTAATAGGAGGTATTGGCATCAATGATATAAAATATCATTCTAACCATTTGGCTTTTCAATTGGCTGAAAAATACCATTGCGAACCCACTTATTTTTATGCACCAGCTATTGCAGAAAACCCAACTGTTTACCAAGCCTTCTCTTCTTCAGAATTGGTAAGATCAGTTATGCAAAAAGGAAAGGATGTTGACGTCGCCATTGTAAGTATCGGAAATCCCACAAGTGATTCTACAATCCGCCAATTAGGATATATCTCCAATGAAGAAGCTAAGCAAATTCAACAATCAGGTGCAGTAGGCGATATCTTAGCCTCTTTTTATGATTCCAAGGGCAAACCAGTTCAAATTTCCTTAGCTGAAAAAATGATTGGACTCAAAATAAAAGACCTTCAAGCTATTCCTCAAACTATACTTTTAGCAAGTGGTAAGGAAAAAATTGCAAGTCTTAAAGCTATTCTTCAGCAGCCTAAACTGGTGACCGATTTAATTATAGATAGTGAACTAGCGGAAGGGATCATGGAGTGAGAAGTAGAATGGGAAAAATAATTCCCATAAAAAAACAGTCGAAATATGGTGACCCCAATAAGTTGGACTTTATATATAGTGAGTTGGCCTTTGGCCAGCTCTTTTTTGTTGCTTACAGTTCTTGCTTATTTCTTGCCGACACATTTACTCAGAAATTTAAACTTGTCAAGAGGAAGAGCGTAGCGGCTCTTGATAAGTTTAAAGTTTATGTGTAATCATTAAGCGGCGAAAGAAGCGTGATGAAGACGAAATTCTATAGGACTCCTAAAATCTAATTTTTCTTTGATTCTTTCACCATTGTAATAGATTATAAAATCTTCAATCGCTTGTGCTAATTCTTCAAAGGAATGATAAGTCCGACCATAGTAGACTTCTTGTTTTAGTAGACTAAAGAAATTCTCCATTGGCGAATTATCTAAGCAATTTCCTTTACGAGACATACTTTGAAAAATTCGGTGATCCTTCAAGAGCCGGGTGTAACTTTTCATTTGATAGGCCCAGCCCTGATCAGAATGAAAGGTTCTTCTGTATGGACATAATTTACTTGCTTCAATGGCAGCTTGTAGCCCCTCCAACATGCTTTGTCCATTAGGCTGATGTGTTATCTTAAAAGAAATAATTTCTCGATTAAATAGATCCATGTAAGGATCTAAATAGAGTTTTCCAGTTTGATAATTCCCAGAATCATCGGCATAGTAGTATTTAAATTCTGTTGTGTCTGTTGTTATTTTTTGATAAGGAATGGTCGAATCAAACCGCCGGTTGATACGATTTGGCGCTATCTCTCCAATCGTTCCTTTGTAGGAATTATATTTTCTTGTCTTTCTAGTATAGCTAGTGACCTGTATCCCCATAATTTTCATTAGGCGTTGAACTTTGTTTTTACTGACCTTATAACCACGGGAAAGCAGTTCAGCTCGCATTCTTCGATAACCATAATCCTTATGGGTTTCTCTGATGTCTTTCATTTCCTCTTTTAAATCGGCATCCTTATCAATTTCCTCATCTTTATTTTTCCAATAAAAGTAGGTCGATTTAGGAAACTTTAAAACGCTAAGAATATCTTTTAAAGCATATTTTTCATCATGGAGACGTGTGATTTCGGTCACTATTTCTTCTTTTCTCGCTTGACTCTTTGAGCCACACGTCTCCTCAATCCTTTTAAAAATTTGTTCTCAATTTCTAAATCCGTAATCCGTTGTTCAAGTTCCTTTATTTTTGCTTCACTTAACTGATTGGTTTCGCTGCTATCCTTTATTTGATTGATTTGTGATTTCTTTTTAGACACTTTAGGTGGCCTTCCTTTCCTCGCGGAAAGGCCATCAAGTCCTCTTTCATGATAAGCTCTTCGCCAATTAGCGATTAGACTTGGATTATTCATGTTTAATGAATTGGCCAATTCGCGATAACTCATTTCCGTACTTTCATACAATTCTATCGCATTTAATTTGAATTCAACAGTATAAACCTGTTGAGTCCGCCTTTTCTTTAAACCATCTACACCAAATTCATAATAGTTATTAACCCACCTTCGTAAAATAGAAGGATCTATTCCTGCTTTATTAGCTAAGGTTCGATAACTTCCTTTTTTCGCAATATAGTCTCCTACTAAATTCAGTTTAAATTCTAATGAATATTTAGACATAAAAATAACCCCCAAAAGTTGAATTCTTAGTCCAACTTTTGGGGGTCACTACAAAACGATAATATGTCTCGACTGTTTTTAACTATAGAATTACAGAAATAAAATACTGCTTTTAAAAATTTATATTATGCTTTTTCTTTATTCTTAGTCATATATGTAATCACAAACATTAGAGCTAGAACTGCAAAGATACCAATTGTAACTGCAGTTGTTCCACCATGGTTTGCTAAGTTACCTAAGAAGATACCAGAAACACCAAAGTCTGCATCTGAGAATGTAGACCCAGCGAATCCTAAGTCTCCTAGGACAGGCATTAAGAAGATTGGTAAGTAACTAATTAAAATACCTTGAATAAAGGAACCTAAAACTGCTCCACGGACCCCACCTGATGCATTGCCTAATACACCTGATGTAGCACCACAGAAGAAGTGAGGCACAACGCCTGGTAAGACAACTGTTGTACCAGTAATAATCATGAGTGCCATACTTAAAAGTCCACCAGCAAAACTAGATACAAAACCGATTAAAACAGCATTTGGAGCATATGGATATACAATAGGGCAGTCCAAAGCTGGTTTTGAATTTGGAACGAGTTTCTCTGAAATACCCTTGAAGGCAGGAACAATTTCATTAAGAATCATACGGACACCAGATAAGATTACAGAAACACCAGCAGCAAAAGTACCACCTTGAATCACAGACCAAACATAAGGGTTTTTACCATCGCTAAGATTTTCCATTACCCAGGAAGAATCAGCAAATAAAGAAACTACGATATAGAAGATCATCATAGATAAAGCAATACTTACTGTACTATCACGTAAGAAGGCTAAACTCTTTGGGAAGTTAATATCTTCGGTAGATTTTGATTTATCACCAAATTTTTCTCCAATGAAACCACTTAACCAATATCCAGTAGAACTAAAGTGACCTAAAGCAACATTATCATTTCCAGTTAATTGAACAATATATTTTTGTACAATGGCTGGAGATAGTGCCATAACAATCCCTAAAGCTAAACCACCTAATAAAATTAAAGGCATTGTACTAAAGCCGGCAACAGTCATAATAATAGCAATCATACATGCCAGATATAAGGTATGATGACCGGTTAAGAAAATATATTTAAAACGAGTAAAGCGAGCAATTAAAATATTGAAAATCATCCCCGCCAACATAATTAAAGCGGTATTGGTTCCGTAATTTTGTAAAGCAACTGAAATAATAGCTTCATTATTTGGAACAACACCTTGCATATTGAAGGCATGTTGGAATAAGTCCCCAAATGGAACAATGGAAGATTCAATGACGCCAGCTCCCGCTGTAACAATTAAGAAACCAACAAATGTCTTAATACCACCGACCACTACGTCTGTAGCTGATTTGCCTTGTAAAATATTACCTAAAACAGCAATCAGCGCCACTAAAATAGCCGGAGTACTGACTATATCAATGATAACTTGTAATGCATTATTCATTTTTCTACTCCTATCATTAAGTATTTATTATTAATAAATTAACTACTATTTTATCCCTTTTTCTTCAATGACTTGTTCGATAACTGTTCTTAATTCATCCATATCAATAATGCTGTTCAAAATACGAACATCACCTAGGTGTTGCACGGAATTTTCTAAGTCCTTACCTGCGATCCACACATCGGCATCGCCAGCAGACGCATTACCCAAATCAGTATGAGAAACTGTTACCTGATCAGCAACTCCTAAGTCCTTAAGAATCGATTGAATATTCATTTCAACCATAAAACTCGTTCCAAGTCCTGATCCACAAACTGCCATAATTCTTAACATAATATCATTCTCCTTTTGCTTCACTTACAATATTTTTAAAATCACTATAATTTTCAATTTTCTTTAATTTCGAGATATTTTCATCATCTCTTAAAAAAATGGTTAATTCCTGCAATGCTTCAAGATGGCTTTCATTATCGGTTGCCGCAATTAAAAATAATACGTCGATCTTTTGATCATCACGATCAAGTAAATAAATTGGCTCTTTCAGCACTAGCAAGCCCATTGCTTTTTTGGTTACCCCATCTTCAGGTCTAGCATGTGGGATTGCAATCCCCTTACCTAAATTAATAAAGGGACCTAATTCTTCAATCCGATTAATCATCGCATCGATATACCTTGGCTCAATAGACCCATTTTTAACTAAAGGGGCAGCTAATATTTCAAAAGCTTCCTTCCAATTAACCTTTTTATCTATAATTTGTACTGTTTCTTCAGTTATTAAATCTGTAAGCATTCCTTCACCTTTTTCCAATACACCGCATTATAGAAAATCTATAATGCGATATATCGATACTTCCCTTTTAATTACAAAGTTTTATATTCTTCAACAATTTTATCAACGGTGTAACCAAATGATTCATAAACTTCTTGGCCGTCGCCGCTAATTCCAAATGTTTCAATACCTAACGCTTTGCCTTTAGACCCATAGTATTTTGCCCAACCTGGATCATTACTTGCTTCCACTACTAAACGTTTTTCGATTTTACTTGGTAATACTGCTTCCTTGTATTCGTCACTTTGTAAATCAAATAAATCAGTACTTGGGATTGAGACTACGCTTACATCAATTCCATCTTCTTTTAATTGTTTTTGGACTTCAATGCTCAATGAAACTTCTGAACCGCTGGCAATAATTATTCCATCATAATCTTTACTTTCAGCGGGAGAAATCACATAACCACCCTTTTCAACATGATCTTGAGCATATTTAACAGTTCCTTCTAATACTGGAAGTGCCTGTCTAGATAAAGCCAAAATAGTCGGACGGTCTTCAGATTCCATAGCAA
The DNA here is from genome assembly GCF_003286595.3 of Aerococcus mictus. NCBI lineage: Bacteria > Bacillati > Bacillota > Bacilli > Lactobacillales > Aerococcaceae > Aerococcus > Aerococcus mictus. The sequence goes on from NZ_CP132985.1 coordinate 1,932,240, forward strand.
ATTTCCAAGCTGCAACAGCTTCGTTAGCATCAGCAGGTCTGAAGGTTGTTAGATTTGGCATAGCTCTATAACTTGCAAAATGTTCAATAGGTTCGTGTGTGGCTCCATCAAATCCTAAAATAACAGAGTCATGGGTAAATACATAAATAGCTGGTATTTGAGATAAAGCAGCCAAACGAATTGCAGGGCGCAGATAATCAGAGAATACAAAGAAAGTACCTACATAAGACCAAGTGCCTCCATGTAATAAGATCCCATTCAAGATAGCACCCATGGCAAATTCACGAACACCATACCAAATATTTCTTCCTTCATAATTATCTGGAGTAAATGCTTCTGCTGATTTTATCATTGTCTTATTAGAATTAGAGAGATCGGCCGAGCCTCCCCAGAATGTAGAAACTTTCTCAGCGATGCCATTTATAATCCGACTGCTGGTATCGCGGGTAGATTCTGAATCACCAACTTCATAGTTTGGCACTTCATCTGCCCAATTGTCTGGTAATTCTCTTCTAATACTTGCACTTAGTTCTTCAGCTAATTCTGGATAAGCTTCTTGATAGCCCTTAAATAATTTGTTCCACTCTTCTTCAGCTTGACTGCCTCGATTTTCAACATTTTCTTTATAAACATTGTAAACCTCGTCTGGAACATAGAAAGGTTCATCGTGTGTCCAGTGATATTGCTTTTTAGTATAAGCAACGCCTTCCGCTCCAATAGGATCACTATGGGCATCAGATGTGCCTGCATTCGGCATACCGTATCCAATAATTGTTTTTATTTCAATAATAGAAGGTTTATCGGTTTCAGCCTTAGCTTTTTCAATGGCTTTATTGATAGCCTCCATATCATTTCCATCTTCAACACGTTGATAATGCCATCCATAAGCTTTATACTTCATTTCAATATCTTCAGTAAAGCCCATATTAGTTGGCCCATCGAGTTGAACATCATTAGAATCATAGAGAACGATTAGTTTCCCTAATTTTAGGTGCCCAGCTAAACTAGATGCTTCTTGGCAAACACCTTCTTGCAGGTCGCCATCCCCACAAATTGTATAGGTATAGTGATCGACCACATTATAGTTATCCCGGTTAAACATTGCTGCTAAATGAGCTTCTGCCATAGCCATACCAACTGCATTTGCTACTCCTTGCCCAAGTGGACCAGTAGTTGCTTCAACACCTTCTGTATGGGTAACTTCAGGGTGCCCAGGTGTTTTTGAATTAAATTTTCTAAAGTGTTTTAGATCATCTATCGATAAATTAAAACCAGCTAAATGTAATAACGAATAAATTAACGGAGAGCCATGTCCTGAAGATAAAACAAAGCGATCTCTGTTAAACCATTTAGGATTAGTTGGATTAACTCTTAAATGTTTTGTCCACAAAGCATGAGCCATAGGTGCTTGGTCAAGAGGCGCTCCTGGATGTCCTGCTCCAGCTTCTTCGACCTGGTCTAAGCTCAACATACGAATAGTGTCTACAGCCAAACTGTCAACTTTTGAAAACATGTACATTCTCCTTTTTATAATTTCTATTTATAAATATTTTTTATAGGATTATAATTACTCAGCCAAAATGGTAAGGGTACTACTTAATCCCAGACGGTCTGCACCTGCTTTTAACATTTTTATTGCCGTCTCTTTATCTCTTATTCCACCCGCTGCTTTTATTTTTACATGGGGGCTTACACTTTTTCTCATTAATTCGACATCTTCCAGCTTAGCTCCAGATGTGCTAAAACCAGTAGAGGTTTTGACATAATCAGCACCAGCTTCTTCAGCCAAATGACATGCTTTTTCAATTAAATCTTTTCCAATAAGTGCATTTTCAAGGATAACCTTAAGTACCTTGTCGCTGTCATGAACAACATCAGCTACAGATTTAATATCATTTAGAACTTCGTCATAATTTCCACTGAGCATTTGTCCAATATTCATAACCATATCAATTTCATCTGCACCATTATCGATAGCATTTTTAGCTTCAAATGTTTTACTTTCAGTCGACATAGCTCCTAAGGGAAAACCTACAACAGCTACTGTATTGATTTTTGTTTCTTCTAAAAGCTCATGCACTATAGGAACCCAATAGGAATTCACACAAACTGAGGCTGTATTGTAATCAATCGCTTCTTGACAAACTGTTCTAATCGCTTGCTCAGTTGCATCTGCCTTTAATAAGGTATGATCAATTTTTTGAGCCAATTGATTTTTATCCACTAAAACATCTACCCTTTCATTTCTTCTCGTTTTATTAATTCAATAATTGCTTGACTATCCTCAGCTGCGAACAATTCTTCTAAAGTATGCTGATCATTTAAAATTTCTGTTAATTTTGCTAAGGCTCTTAAATGAAACTTATCATCAATTGCTGCTAAGAAAACTAATATATAGATCGGATTCTTTCTATTTTCTAATATATGTATAGGATTTCTCAAAGAAAGAAGTGTCATTCCTATATTGTTTACCCCCTCTTCGGGGCGCGCATGAGGTAAAGCGATGCCTTTCCCGAGATATATAAATTCACCATATTTATAAGTCCGATTAATGATTGCCTCAACATACCTATCTTCAATAGAATTCTTATTTAATAGGGGTAATGCCGATAACTTTATCGCCTCTTGCCAGGTTAAGTCTTCATCGCTAAATTGAATCATATCGTCCGTTAACAAATCAGACAGTTGGGGACGTCTGTCAGTATTTCTAGAAATCGATTTATTTATTTTATTGCGCATAATACTAATTAACTTGCTTCGAGTGACACCCTCATTCAGTGATATGTATGGCATTATCGTATCTAATAGATCGACAACCGTTGGCATTTTAGCTGATTTAAAATTAAATTCACTATGGACTTCTTCAATTAATTCATACTTCTCAATCTCTGTCATTAAAGGTTTAACAACAAACACTTTTTTATCTAACTTGATGGGAACAGTTGAAAAGACTAAGTCTACTTCACTATGATTATCGTTGTCTTTTAAAAATCCTTCAAAATCATTAATCGATTCAGAATTAATCATCTCAATTTCAGGAAACATGCTTTGAAGTTCAGCTCGCATAATAACCGATGAACTAATTCCATTGGGACATAGAATAACTGCTTTTAAACTTTGCTTAGAATATTTTGATTGCGTCTGTCCGCCAAAAAGCACTGTAAAAAAACCAATTTCATTATCTGGAATCCGCTTATTTAAAACTTGCCTAAAAGGCTCTAAGGCAACCTTCAATATATTGAAAAGATCATTATATTGATTGAATACTTCCTCTAGTAGTGGGTTAGAAATATAAAAATTAAATTTAATTCTAAAAAAAGCAGGAACTAAGTGCTGATATAGACTCTCTAAAAGATAGTCATAATTTTCAATCTCAACTGCAGAAATTCTTTGAAATTCATTAATAATTTCTTTTGAGCACTGATAGAGAAAATCAAATCCATTTGATTTAGGAATTTTTTCACAAATAATTAAAAGTAAAATTGTGAAATAATATTTTTCTTCATCATAAGATTTTATATTCTCTACATTGTCTAATAAGATCTTTGAAGAATGATATAACCTAACTGATGAAATTAATTTCTTATCGGCTTGAGTAAAATGGCAGTTATTATATTTACTTCTCTGTAATAAATAAGCCACAAAGTAAAGCGATTTATTAAAACGAGTTTCTACAATTTTTAAGTGATTATTTTGAATGATGGTGTCAAAACTAAGTCTGACTTTAGCGTAGTAGTCATTACTTATTTGGGTTAACCCCTTGTATAACAAACGCTCCCCATTCTGTAACTTCAATAAGTCACCCATTTTATCAAAAGCAAAAGAACGAACAGTTAATTCATCACCTTTAAGCTGGTAGCCTTTCGCTCGGCTGTAGGTAAGGTCTAAGTCTTCTTTCTCCAATTCACTTCTTAGGGCCGCTATATCATTTACTATGGTATTTTTGCTAACATCAAAAAATAATTGTAGTTCAAATATCGAGTTACAGCTGATGTTTGAAAAAGATAGAAGGGTTATCATCAACTGTCTTTCTAATTTAGAGTAAATGATTTCTTGTTCACTCGAATCGAAATATAAATCGGTCCAATGTTCAACAACTGTAGATGACATTATTAGGTTTCCTTTATACTCTATTATGTGATCTAATAAACGATAGCTCCTTTCGCTTAGCTCTTTGATTTGTTTATTGAATTCTGAAAGTGATAGTTCTGACAAATTTAAAGCATCTTTTCTAGTTAGCGTTCTCGGTTCACTCACCAGAAAGCTAACTTTATAATTTAACAACTTATCACTCCCTTCTATGTAACTATAGTAAAGTGATCTGTAAGCGTTATCAAGAATAATTGAGCACAATTTCGATAACAGAAAATTTATTTTTATAGGCTGATCTCTCGTTTTATCACTTATTATATATCAAAATATACGTTTACAATCTTTTTTATAAATAAAAATCGATAAGCAATGAAATCATTACTTATCGATCTTTAACTATTTTATAATTATAAATTATTCTAAATTTGCATGTCGTTTACTCATTGTTTGATTAGTTTCTTCAAGCATTTCTTTTAAAGAAATTACAATAGCATCACAAATGATAAGGCTGGTCTGTTCAAATAATGAGCCCATCGGTTGTCGTGATAATGAATTATCTGCAGAACTTTTGCTATTTGCAGAAAAAATAATGGCTTCGTCTGCTAATTTATAAAGTTCCGTATTCGTTTGTGAACTTATCAATATAATTGTAACACCTATTTTTTTTGCCTTTTTAGCAGTAACAATTAATCGATCAGTTGCGCCAGATGAAGAATTTAATATTAAGACATCATTTTTATTAGCTGGTGGAGCGGTAACTTCTCCAATAATACTCACATTGAGCCCAAGATGATTTAAACGATTAGCAAACATCTTCATTACGCAACCAGATCTCCCTGCTCCTAGTAAAAATATATGATTAGCATTTATAATCAGATTATTTATTTTTCCAAAATTATACAACGCTAATTCTTCTTGATGCATGTTAAGTTCTTTAAGAATCGAGACGTAATTTCTATATGTTGAATTGGTCATCATTTATCAAGTTCCTTTATTAAATTTTGAATTTGACGACCGGGTGATTTGTGATTGAAGATATAACCCCCTGAAACAATATGATCGCAACCTGACTCTTTTAGTGAAGTAATCACTTTATTATCTACTTTACCATCGGACTGAATAACAAATTTATATCCTTTATCTTTTCTAATTCGATTAAGTTTTTTTATTTTTTCTAAACACTCTAAGTGAAATTGCTCCTCTGATCTGCCTGGGTTAGCAGTCATAATTAATACTCTATTGATTTTGGGTAGTAATTCCTCAATAGCATTAAGTGAAGTTCCAGGATTAACTGCAACAGAAGCATCAATATTTGCATTTTTTAAAGTGTTGACAATATACATTGAATCACTAGTTGCTTCAATATGAAAAGTGATACCATCTGCCCCAGTATCTAAATAATTTTCAATTTTTCTTTCTGGAGAAGAAATCATCAAGTGAATATCAAAGTATAGATTTGATAACGGTCGAATATCTCTAATTAATTTAGGACCATTTGCTTGATCAGGAACAAAATTTCCGTCCATTACGTCAATATGAAGCTCAGTAATACCGTTTTTTTGAAAAATCTCTTGATTCTTTTCAAATTCATATAATTTACTATTTAATAATGAAGGAGCAATAATCATAGGTATCCCCCCTTATTCTTCGCCCATAATCAAAAAATTCACAGTACGGCTACGCTCTCTTAGCTGATCCCAATCAACAAAATATACACGACCAAGATTACCTGTTAACAACTTGTTATTCTTAATAATAATCGTCATAGAATTGCTTCCAAAAATTGATGAGCGAATATGCGCATCAGTATTCAGCATTACCCATTTTTCTGCGGGATAGTTAGGATCAGAAAGATTCATTCCAAACTCAATGTGCTTTTCTCCAGGACTGTTATAATCATTTTCCGTTTTCATTGGAGGAGCAATCTTATCCATAACATTATTGAAATCTACTTGTAGATATTCATCACCAAAAAAATTAATATCATGCATATTTTCTTCAAAATATAAGGAACAGGTTGTATGAGGAGTAGTAATTACTAAGATACCATCTCTGACTTCCGCTTTCTCAAGTACTTTTTTGATTTTTTCAAAAATGTCATGGTAAGAGGGCCTGCCTGCAACTGTATCAATAGTCATAAAATCATGGTAAATTTTCATGATTACAACTCCAAACGTTCTTCAAGTTTATTATAAATAATGTCAGTATTCATTCCTGTTAATAGGCCTAAGCCATTAATCACTTTATTTTTAACATTTTCAGGAACAACCGTTGTGCTGACAACAGCATCATATTCATCTAAATGATGAAGCTCATCAGCAATTTTAGATTGATAAATTTTTACTTGATCATCTTTCCCGTTACTTTTAAGCCAATTTTGAATTTTAGAAACAGCAATAGTTGAGGTAGCATGTCCAGCTCCACAAACAACTAATAATTTTTTCATAGTTAATCTCCTTTAAATATTCTTAACTGAAAGTCTCAATGTCTTTAATTTTGCTGAAGTAAATAGCACAAGTAATTACTATTACAGCGTAAATTCCAATTCCTATTATCCCTAGGTAATTGTATGCAATTACTAGTAGCCCTACAGGCCATAAAGCCGCTAAAAGCATAGTTGCTAATCCACTAGTTCCTATATCAAAACTGGCAAGATTGAAGACATCTGTAATAATAGGTGCAAGCCAGGTTGACATATATAAGCAAAATATAACGTAAATTGAGCTTCCTATAATTGATCTCATCACGTTACCCTTAAAGAAAGGAATCATTAAACATATCGCAAAAGCAAAGAACGCTAAATCTCCGAAGGGCAATACTTTATTACCTGGCAAAATTAAAGCTAAAACTAGAGAAATTGGAACAAGTAGAAGAGATGTAGACATTACTGTTGAATGTCCAACTGTTAGAGCCGCATCCATACCAATTAAAACCTCACGCCCTTCTAAGCGACGATTGGCAAATTCTTGAGCTGCCTCGGCTATAGGCATTAACCCCTCCATGAACATTGCAACCATTTTTGGCATGATCTTCATAATAGCAGCCGTTGACATTCCGAGTGTGCCTATACCTGCTACATCATAGCCAGCAAAAATACCAACAACAATTCCGATAATTAAACCAATAACGACAGTATCACCAAAGATTCCGAAACGTTCAGTTAAAGTTTCAGCATCCATATCTATCTTGTTAAATCCAGGGATTCGTTCAAAAATCCAATTGATCATTATAGCAAAAATTGCACCAGAAGTTGCCATCATGTGACTAATAGCAATACCAGGATATCCAAAAAACTCACTAACCGTTCTTTGAGTAAATGTTGCAAAAGTCCATTGGAGTATAACAGCGATTATTGCTATAAGTAGTCCATAAGCAAATTTTCCTGTTATTGCTTGTCCGACTAATCCCATAAAAATCGGAAACCAAAAGTTCCAAATATCGACATTTAATACTTTCGTCCACCCTAAATAAATAAAAATAAAGTTAATAATTAATGATATTGGAATCATTAAAATACCTAATGAAGTGGAAAAGGCCAATGGTCCACCTACACCAACACCAATATCTAATATATTCAATGATGCACCATATTGCTGCCCCATATCTTGAATTGCAGCTCCGAGACTGTTTGATAATAAATCTAAAACTAAGCCAAGGCCGATACTACCAATACCTACTGTGATTCCAGAAATAAAAGCTTTTCCAGGCTTTAGCCCAAATAATAAACCAATAATAAATATAATTATAGGTAAAAATACATTTGATCCTAATGAAATGAACCATTCAAATGCATTTAATATAATATCCATAATTCTCCCTCTTTCTATTGAATTCCAAGACTGATCAATTTATTTTTAAATATTTCTTTATCTTCAATCCTCAATAAATCATGAACTTCATTTTTATTTTGAAATAGAGACATTAAATTCTGTAGCATTTCAAGTTGCTCATGGGCCTCCTTCATAGTGATCATAAATACCATTTGAACATTAATAATTTGATTAGGATCTGTCATACTACGAAATTCTACGGGTTCTACTAAAGTCGCATAACATATTTGAGATTTATTAACATGCGCACCATCAGTATGAGGAATAGCAAATCCATACCCATTTATTTCTAAGCCAGTAGGATAATTATCTTCTCTTTCGAGAATAGCATTTCTAAAAGAACCCTTAACAATGTTGTTTTCTTCAAGAATATCAATTAAATTATTCATTAATTCTTTTGAATTTTTTTGTTTTACATGTAATATTCCTAAGTTTTTGTCTAAATACATATTTTCCCTCCTAATTAATAAATCGATTTATCCATTGCGTCTTATCTTTTATTTCTAGGAGTTCATCAACTAATTTTTTGTTATTAATTACTGGAAACAGTTCTTCGATAACTAATTTTATCTTGTTAGTATCTTGATCATTAAAGGTAATCATAACTATTAATTGCACTTTTCCTTTTCCCCATTTAATTGGTTTATTTAATGTTGTAAAAGATATAGAAGATTCTATAACAGTGTTTGGATTTGCGTGAGGTAACGCAATTCCATTTTCTAAATTAGTATCCCCTAATTTTTCTCTTTCAAAGATTGACTGTCTAAATTCTTTTTTTACCATCTTCTTCTGTTCTAATTGAGTAATCATAAAATCTAGTAGTTCTTCTTTACTTGTAGAATCTATATGAAGATTTATTAGGTCTTTATTCATAAATTCTAATAAAGTAGGAGCTTTTATTTTTTCAGATGGACTGTAGTTGTTTTGTTCACTAAGTAGTAAACTGTATGCATTTAAAATGCTTTTATAATCTTGTGAAGAAAATATAGGCGAAACTTTAATATAATTCCTTTTAAAATCTCCTAAATCAATGGTAGTTATTATTAAATCAACATTTTTTAAGTTAACCTTGTGTAACTTATTAGCATTAGCAATTTCAATATTATCTTGGTTTGGTAAAATCCGTTTTACTTTTTGGTAAATAAGTTGCGCAGAAGACATACCATACTGACATATAATTAAAATATTTTTAGACTCTGACTGTTTCTCTAATGCAATTTGAAAATGAATTAAAATTAGAGAAACTTCATGATCATTGAATGAAACATTATATTTTTTCTCAAAATCTCCAAGTAAATACCATAAAATGCTAAAAAGCTCCATATATTGAATTTTTATAGAATCTAGCAATGGATTCTCAATTTGTATTCCCTTTTCTAATCTCATCAGCATTGGAGGAAAGTGTTGGTATAACGAAAATAGCAAATGTCTATCCTCCATTAAATTAATATCCTCTATCATACTGACTTCATTAATTAAGATTTTTACGGAATTCTTGATATTATCATCGATATTTACTATATTTTTTTGTATTCTATGAGCATAAAGTTGTCTTGTAATATAAGTTTTATCTTCGATCTGATATTCAATTTCAAAGGTCTGTGAAAGCTTATTGACTAAACTTTCCGCTATTGGATAGACTTCTAAATATTTAATTGAATCTAATAAAAGTTCTTCCTGCGACTGAATCTGATGATCAATCTGTATCCTTGACAAATGAATAAGTAAGACACTAACCAAAGATCGATAATAATAGTTGGATGCATCTCTAGCGAAACCATCAATTTCATCCTTAAGCAATGAATCAACATACTGTATCGATTCTTCATCGAATAATAACTTAATCACTTGCGTAAAAGATAGATCAGATTCATTGTTTGAAAAATAAAAGACAATTGCTTTAATTGCTTTTTGAAGAGTCTCCTCGTTCCCAATGAGTGCCAGTTCGTGTTTAGAGGATTCAATATACGAGTCTGTGCCATCAATGATCTCATTTAATACATGAATATCTTTATAGATCGAAGTTTTACTCACAATAAAAGCTTCAGAAAGGTAGTCCAGACTGATATCTTGATTTGTGAAAGCTAGTAATTTAATTATTATTAAGCGTCTATTAGAAGGATCGTAAATATCACAATCCAATAAATTGCTGCTTAATAAGTTTGTTTGTATTATAGATATATCTCCAACAATTTTAACTCCTGCTGATGGTTTTCTTTGGACTTCTCCTCCATTTTTTTTAATAAACTCATTTATAATATCTAAATCCGAATAGATTGTCCGTGCTGATACAGACATTCTTTTTGCATAATAAGAAGCAGGTTGATAGCTATGTTCACTAAGCATCGATTTCAGTAGTTTTAACTGTCTACTATTCATAACTCTCATCCTTTACTAGCTAGATCTTCTTTAAATATATCCTAGCATCTACACCTAATGAAGGCGATTACAGCTTTTTCAACATTGATTGTTGATAATAAGTAAATATCCATTAAAATGGTTATACTAAGAGATAGCCTATACAATTTAGTATTTATTATATAACCACTATCTATTATGATCTTCTAATATATATTATTAGTTATTTTTAGTATAAATCATTATTTAGGCATCCTTAATAAGAAATTTCCTATTTCTACAAAACTATAAAATTAAGTATTTTTAAATAATATTTACTAAATTTTCATTAAAAGAATAGAATAAGGGAACCTATAGTTGCTTATTGCATCTATAGGTTCCCTATTTCATTAGAATATACATTTAAGTTCACTTAAATATTTGAATTGTCATACATATTTTATTAAATACCTATCCTAAATCAAAAATCCATAGCTTGATAGAGTTTCAATCGGTTATTATTTTTTACAAATATTAGGTGGAGTAAATTCAACTTATTAATAAATTAATCTTAATTTTTTATATTCTATCAATTATATATAATTCAGTTTATTATATTTGACCATCTATTACTATACATAATGAAAAAAGCACCAAAAGATAAACTTTCAGTGCTTATTAAAAAGATCCTATATCTATTCCTACTTCACCACATGCGAAACAATCAATTCCACTTGGCCTTCAAGCCTTACTTCCGTCACTTCATACGGTAAAATGAAGGATTGTCCTTTTTTAATGGAGTAGCCATTGTCATTAACAAACAGTTTCCCCTGGCCCTCAACCACAGTAGCTAAATAATAATCTTCAGGTAAATCAACCTTTAATTCGCCATCCACATGCCAACGGTAGACAGCAAAATCCTTACCAGTGACAAAATGTTTGATGGAACTCTTCCCATATTTCTTTTCCCATTCATCTAATTCAGGATCTTGATGAGGAACCTGAGCAACATCCAAAGATTGCTTGAGATGGAGGTCGCGGAGCTTACCATCCTTATCTTTACGGTCATAATCATACACTCGATAAGTGGTATCTGAATTTTGTTGGGTTTCTAAGATAGTGATCCCCTTACCAATAGCGTGAATAGTTCCTGCCGGCACATAGTAGAATTCGCCTGGCTTTACATCCACATAATGCAAGAGTTCCTTCCATTTATGATCTTTTATCATCTCTTCAAACTCTGCTCTACTTTGGGCATTATGTCCATAGACAATTTGGGCCCCAGGCTCGGCTGCTAAGATATACCAACTTTCAGTTTTGCCGAGTTCATTCTCATGCTCTAAGGCATAGGCATCGTTAGGATGAAGTTGGACAGATAGGTCATCCTTAGCATCGATAATTTTTACCAATAAAGGGAATTTCCCACCCTCTTTTCTGCCAAAGAGTTCAGGTTCTTTATCATAGAGCTCTTGCAGAGTTAAACCAGCAAATTCTCCTCCAATAACGGTTGCTGGCCCATTAGGATGGGCACTGATTACCCATGCTTCCCCTGTTGTCTCAGAGGGAATATCAAAATGATAGTCATCACGTAACTTGGTCCCACCCCAAATTTTTTCATGCAGGGCAGCTTGTAAAAATATAACATCCATAACGCTTGTTTCTCCTTTATTACTGACTCACTAACTATCAATCAGCAGGGTCTATTCTACTGTGATTTCTTTAAACAATTGATAGAGTTCTTCTTTTGTCTTTGCATTCATCACTGCAGTCCGGAAATCATCATTCATTAGCTTCCGCGATAGCATTTGTAAGATTTTGAGGTGGGTGTTCCCTTTTTCGTGTTCAGGAACTAAGATCATAAAGACCATATTAGCGGGTTGGCCGTCCATACTATCCCAGTCGATCCCCTTTTCAGAATAACCGTAAAGCACTTTTACTTGGTCAATTGCCGCTGATTTGGCGTGGGGAATGGCTAATTGCTGACCGACTCCGGTGGTGCTCTCTGCTTCGCGGGCTTCTAGGGCTTCGAGGACGGTTTCCTTATCATTGATAAATTGATCGATTCCCTTAAAAGCTAACATTTCCTTAAAGGCTTCAGTTTTTGTACTTGCCTTAAGATTGAGATCCATTAAATGTTCTTCAGTAATATCCGTTAAATCATGAATACTGTTTACTGCTCCTTGGCTTTCTGTCGTTTCTTGATCACTTTCACTAGCTGCAGCACTTTCAACTTCAGCAGTGGCCAGGCCCGGATTATCTGCAATATTTTGCTTCAATAGTCCGATTAAGGCCACACTGACAGCGACCCCAATCAAAACAGCAATAGTAAACCAGCCGACATTATCCACTGCTCCTAGCACTGCAACAATAGGGCCTCCATGAGCCACGTGGTCGCCAACACCGGTCATCATGGCAATGATAGCCCCAACGATGGAACCACCCATGATAGACGGAATCACACGGAAGGGGTCTTGAGCAGCAAAAGGAATGGCTCCTTCAGTAATCCCAAATAGTCCCATTAAAAAGGAAGCTGTACCCGTTTGCCGGTCAACTTCAGTAAATTTCTTCTTATAGAGGTGTGCAGAAATCCCCATGGCTAGTGGAGGGATACAAATAGCTACCGCATTGGCACCCATGACACTATAGGATCCTTCAGCGATTAAGCCTGAACCAAAAAGAAAGGCCGTTTTATTAAAGGGACCACCCATGTCGAAGGAAATCATTGCTCCAATAATGGCACCCAAAAAGATCTTACTACTACCTTGTAGGGAAGCTAACCAATGGGTCATGGCATCAAACATTGCGGCAATTGGTGCTCCAATTAGGAAAATAAAGATAAATCCAACCACTAAACTTGAAATAATCGGAATAAAGATAATGGGCATCACTGTTTGCATGGCCTTTGGCACCTTGATCGATTTGATCCATTTAGCCACGTAACCAGCAATAATACCGGCAATAATACCACCAATAAATCCAGTGTTAGCTTCACTCCCATAAAAGCTCCCATTGACTGCAATATAACCACCGACCATACCTGGTACTAAACCGGGACGTTCAGCAATTCCGTAGGCCGTATAAGCAGCTAGGATAGGAACCATAAAGGACATGGCTGCTCCACCAATATTATTGACATGGAACCAAATACTATCTTCAGGAATCACGAAGCCTTCTGGAGTCGCTTCTCCGCCTAGGGATAGGGCTATAGCAATGAGGAGCCCGCCGGTAACAACAAAAGGAATCATAAAGGAAACCCCATTCATGATACTCCGGTAGATAGTTTTTCCAACACCCATTTCCTCTTTTTCTTCACTTTTGACGGCTTGACCTTTCATTACTTTGCCCTTGCCATCTAAGATGGATTGAATTAATTCTTCCGGGCGATCAATCCCTTGTCTAACAGCCACTTCAATGACTCTTTTCCCCGCAAAGCGTGACTTGTCAATATCGGTATCCGCTGCAATAATTATTCCTTCAGCTTCTTCAATTTCCTGATATGTGAAATCATTTTCAACACCTATCGATCCATGGGTTTCAACCTTAACGTCAACCCCCATTTTCTTCCCTGCTTCCTCCAAATTTTCGGCAGCCATATAGGTATGAGCAACTCCGGTTGGGCAGGAAGTGATCGCTAAAACTTTCTTAGCCATCCTTCTATCCTTCTTTCTATTGATAATAAATAAATTATAGCGCTAAACTTTTCTCGATAGTCTCCTTTCTATATGAAAACCCTTTTATCTCCACCCTAAAGTATACCATCTCCCAATACATTTTTGGCAAAGAAAAATCACTCCATGACTGAAGTGATTTTAAGGATTCTATCATTTTTTATTTAAGCAAATTCTCAATCGCCGCCTGTAGCTGGCCTTCATCGTTTACTGATAGGTCGGCTTGGCTATCTGCTTGATCTTGTTGATGGTAATTTAACCAGATGCTGTGCCAGCCCGCAGCATGAGCCCCTCTAATATCATGCTGGTAAGAGTCACCAATGTACCAATAATCATAATCTTCGCCAATAATTTGCTTCATATAATCAAAGATTCGCGGGTCAGGCTTTTCGATACCAATGTCTCCCGAGACAACAATGCGATTTGAGGAAAACCAGCGACCTAGGTCTAAATAGCGCGCTTTCTGCCATTGGCGGTCACTTAATCCATTAGTAATAATCCCTAAAGGAACGCCCTGATCAATCAACCAATAAAAGACTTGTTCCAATTTGGGAGAAAGGCTCATGGTCGCTTGACTTTGACTGTATAAGTGTTGCCAGTGATCAGCCTCCTCATCACTTATTTGAATCCCTATTTCTTTCATAGCTAATTGAATGCGGTCCCGCCACATCTCTTGATTAGAGTAATCCCCTTGAGCTGCTCGATCATAGGCTAGATTACTCATCCTTTTAAATACTTGATAATCGAGCTGATCAGGGTCAAAGTCCCGTCTTACCTCCTTAAATTTCTCATTAGCCTTCTTAAAAATATCACTCTTTTGATAGAGGGTGTCATCTAAATCCCAAACTAAGCATAGTTTTTTTGCCGTCATCGACTTACTCCCTTCCTTATTAAAAACAAACTCCCAACCAATAACTGTGGCCTAATTGTACCTACAGTTATTTGTGGGAGTGTTTGCTAAATATTTTCCTGATTGATATTTTTCTTAGTGAAATGAAGAATGATTGCTGCAACAATAGCGCCGATAAAAATAGCTAGTGTATACCAGAGCTTACCATTAACAACAGGTAGGACGATTAAGCCGCCATGAGGGACTAAACATTCAACCCCATTCATCATTCCAATGGCACCACCTATTGCACTACCAATAATAATTGCCGGTAAGACACTCTTCATATCTTTTACAGCGAAGGGAATAGCCCCTTCAGTGATGCCGATAAGGCCCATAAAGAAGGTCGATAGACCTAAATTCCGGTCCGATTCGTCATATTTCTTCCCATCAATAAAAGTAGAAATAGCAAGGGCCAACGGGGGAATTGCACAAGCAATCCGATGGGTACCATTTGGCGCATAAACACCTTCTGCCATGAGAGCGATGGTAAAGGCTGTGGCCGTTTTATTAATTGGTCCACCCATATCAACCGCTGTCATAGCGCCAATCAAGACTCCCAGAAGCAGTGAACTTCCTCCCTGCATATCTGATAGTAATCTGACTAAGGCATCCATAAAGGCTCCAATTGGAGTAGCAATGAGGTAGACATAAAGCATCCCAATCACAAAAACCGTTGCAATAGGAACAATTAGGATAGGCATGATGGTTTTTAACATTTGTGGAACTTTCCAAGTCTTAGGCCAACGAACAAAGTAACCCGCTAAGACGCCTAGAATCATAGCTCCTAGAAAACCCGTTTTTACTTGATTAGCGCCAATAGGATTATTAGCAACATACCCTAAAATCATCCCTGGCACTAAGCCCGGTTTACCGGCCAGACTATGGGCAATATAGCCTGCTAGCAAGGGGATCATCATGGCAAAGCCGGCATTCCCTAATTCGTTCAAATTTCTCATGAAAGGATTGGTGATTTCTAAACCAGCGTCTGTCGCTGTACCCGTTGATAAAGCAACGGCTAAAAAGATCCCCCCCACAACCACTGCGGGAAGCATATAGGAAACACCTGTATTAAAAGCTTTCTTTAGGTCTTTCCAAATTTTATTATCTTTCATTCTCTTCTCCCCCTAGCTATAATTCTTCTAATTGGTCAAAGATAGCTTGAGGGTTTTTAATGACTTCACCGGGTTCTACGGTGAGTACTTTATTTTGATTTTCTTTTTCTTCAAAGCGTTCTTCGTCTTCAACTTCAATGGCTACTGCAAAAATAACTACATCCGCTGCATCAATTTCCTCTTGACTTAACTCATTTTCAATCCCCATGCTCCCTTGGGTTTCCACTTTGCATTCATAGCCTCTCGCTTTAGCTTCTTTTTCGATTGCTTCCTGGGCCATATAAGTATGGGCAATGCCCGTTGGACAAGCTGATACTCCGACAACTTTCATGGTGAATCCTCCCTAATCTCTATTCACACTAAAATCAATTTCTTTAAAAAATTCATACAATTTGTCTTGACTACTTTCTTTAGAAATAAAGGCTCTAAAGTTTTCATTTAATAAGTTTTTACTTAATTGGGCGATAAAGCGTAAATGAATATTATCCACATTACTTTCAGGGACGCCAATTAAGAAGATTAATTTCACTTCATCACTATCATTCCATAGCATGGTATCCTTCAAACGAAGAAAACCGATAAAGGGTCGGTTGACCGCCTCAGATTTACCATGAGGAATAGCTACTTGATAGCCTACAGCAGTCGAAACCTCAGCTTCACGTGCTAAGACCGCTTCTTCCATTTGTTTCACATCATTGACTAAGTTAGCTTCCTTGGCTTGGCTGACCAGATGATGGATGGCTGCATCTCTATTTTCAACTTCTTCGTCTAATAAGATCATTGCTTGAGGAACAATAGCATCGATTTGATTTTCCATGTCATCCTCCTTCTTTTTCTTCACTATTCTAAATCGGCATGACGAGCAAACATAGAATCTGAAGTTTCACCCGTCCGATCCATTAATTCCAGGATGATCCCGTCACCAGTTAAGAAGAGTAACTGTTCAAAGGCTGAGCCCATGGGTTGGATGGAAGTAATATCCATTCCAGAATGTTGTAATTTAGGGGATACCCCAGGAAGTAAGACCACAACATCGGCTAATTTAGCAATGGTCGATTCCACATCCATAGTTAAAATCGCAATCTTAACGCCATTCTTTTTCGCCTTCTTGGCAGTGGATACCAAGCTATCGGTTTCACCGGATCCAGAACCAACAATTAATAAGTCTCCTTCATGGGTGTGGGGGTTAGTAATTTCTCCAATCACACTGACAGAGAAACCTAAGTGCATCAAACGGTTAGCAAAGCCACGAATGCCTACTCCTGACCGCCCAGCCCCGGTTAAGAAGATATGGTTGGCCTTTAGGATAGCTTCCACCAGGTCATTTAATTGATCATCATTTTCATAGGCAACGTTGTGTAGTAATTCTTCTAAAATTTCTTTAACATAATTTTTTGCACTCATGATTAAGCCTCCATTTGTTCTTTCAATTCTTTTGCTGCTTGAACGGGGTCATCGGCGTGTAGGATACCTCCACCGACAATGATTATTTGAGGATTGTATTGCATGTAATCAGCAACCGTGTCTACTTTAATTCCACCGGCAACAGCAGTAACGGTGTTATCGACGTGTTTACTCATCTCTGCTAAGTCTTCTAGTGGGGTACGGCCCGCTGCTTGAGCGTCAACACCCGTGTGAACAGCAACCACATCGACTCCTAATTCTTCTACTTCAGCAACCCGTTTAGCAATATCGGTAATGGTAATCATATCGACCATGACTTTAGCATTGGCTTCTTTAGCCGCTTTAACAACGTCTTTGATGGTTAAGTTGTCTGTTACCCCTAAGACAGTCACGTAATCGGCCCCAGCATCAAAGGTTTCCTTAGCTTCAAGGTAACCCGCATCCATAATCTTAGCATCGCAGAGGACTTCAACTTCAGGCACAGCTGCTTTGACTTGGCGAACCGCTTCCATACCGTACTCCATCATAAATGGGGTCCCGATTTCAACAATATCAATATAATCTTTCACTTGTTTTACGAGTTCTAAGCCTTTTTCTAAACTAATATCATCTAAAGCGAGTTGTAATTTTGCAGTCATTGTTAGTATTCTCCTTTTTATTTTTTATTATGCCTTTAATGCGTCAGGGATAGTTACTTTCAGATAAGTACAATCTCCCTTAATGGTTACTTCATCTAGTGACGCAGGAATAAGAACGGTTTCAATCTGTTCAACAGCCAGATTTTTCCCAGCGTCCTCGATGGTGGCACTACCTTCAATAAAGATTAAGATAACAGGGCCGCCATCCGTTGTTTCCTTGATGCTGTCTTTCACTTGGACACGGTTGACTTCAAAATATTTTTGGTCAGCAATCTTAGCTTCGCTATAGTGGTCGTTTTCTTCTAAAATCTTGGGATCGCCCGTATCCGGCTGATAGTTCAGGTCGATACATTCAATGCCTTTATCAAGATGCAATTCTCTCGGCTTACCGTCCTTACCTAAGCGGTCGTAGTCATAAATCCGATAGGTGATATCACTCGATTGTTGAATCTCAATAAACTGACACCCCTCACCTGGAGAATGCACAGTCCCAGGTGGTAAATTAAAGAATGAATCCTTTTCAATCGGGTATTTACCTAGATAATCAAAAATATTTTTAGAGTTTGCCTTTAATTCTTCCTTAGTTACTCCTGGTTTAACACCACAGACCGCAAAGGTATCTTGGTCCTTGTCTAGGAAGTACCAGAGTTCACCCTTACCATAGGGGTAATCTTCTAATTCTTGGGCCTGCTCATCATTAGGGTGAACTTGAACTGAAGGACGGGTTTTGGTATTTAGAAATTTAATCAATAATGGAAACTCGTCAAAGCTATCAGCGAAGCTTCCTAAAATCCCTGTCTTATCCTCATTAAATACATCGACTAATTGTTTACCAGCTAGGTCACCGTTAGCGATCACACTAGGGCCGTTAGGATGAGTCGATAACTCCCAACTTTCTGAAAATCCTTCCTCTTGGTCAGAAACTTTATTGTGCTCTGGGCGGTTGACATTGCCCCAAATATGATGTTTATAATTATCTTCAAAAATCATTGGATATAAGTTGAGCGCCATTACATTTCCTCCTTTTGTATATTTTTATCTTTTTCTCACTTGTATTGTATAATTAATACATACATTTGTAAAGCGCTTTCTTTACTATTTTTTCAGTGTTTATGCTTGGAGAATATAAAAACCACTCCAATCGCCCGTGTTGAAGGCATTTGGAGTGGTATAAAAATTATTATCTATTCTCCTAACTGTATAATTTATACATATAGTCGTAAAAAAAGAGACCGTATTAGTAATTTTTACTATCGACGAAATGACTAATTTGTTCAAGCTGTTGGGTATAGTGATCATAGTCACTCAAAATGATTCCAATATATAACATATCGATCAGAGTCAAAAGCGAAATACGTGAAACCATGGTCTCACTGTATAAAGAGGTTTCATTATCACCGGTGAGAAGAGAAATATCAGCATATTCATTAATAAAATGGGATTTATAGTTAGTCAAAGCAATCGTTTGTACCCCTCTTGACTTTGCTAATTTCAGGGTATCCACGGCATCCATTGTGGCTCCAGAATGAGAAATCCCGATCAATAAATCATCCTCTGTGTAGGAGTGAACAGCCAATTGCTGTAAATGAATATCTGAATAATAAGTCGCTGGTATGCCGATACGGATCAGACGGCTGACAAAGTCTAAAGCAACACTGGAAGACGTTCCTATTCCATAGATACTTACCCGTTTGGCTGAAATAATTTTTGTAATGGCCTCTTCAAAATCATTCCTATCTAGCAAGTTCAAGGTATCCTGCATGCCTCGTATAGACTTGTCCACCACCATCTTGGGAACATCACTTAAGGAATCTTTAGGCGAAAAATCGAGATTGACACGAGAATTTTTCTCAAAGCCATTGTCTTGGTTCTGTTGTTGACCCGTTTCTAGTAAGATAGCCTTCTTAAATTCACTGAAGCCAGAGTAGCCAATGGTGTGCGTAAAACGAACCACACTAGGAATACTAACTCCCGATTTAGCCGCTAAATCAGACAAAGTATGATTCATGACCTCACCACCATGATTTAAAATATAATCAGCGACTTTTCTCTGTGAATTGGGCAAATGATTATACTTTTGCTTAATCAGTTCTGCTATGTTGGTTTCCATCAATACACCTCCTTAGTTAACCATTCACGATAAATCATATTATAGCAGAAAGCACTTTCCTGCAAAATATAAACACATTTTACTCATTGGAGATAATTATTTATTTCTACACCCATTAACCCCATAGAAAAATTAATAATTTTCTGTCACTAAAAAATTATTTATAAATTTCTTGCCTTTCTTTCTCTTCTTCCCGTATCATTGTTATATATACCACGAGGTGAACACATGAACAGTAAAAAAGATCTTATTCGAGTGGCTAAACTCTACTACTACCACAACCTGACCCAGGAAGAAATCGCTGACCAGGTGGGCATTTCTCGCATCAAAGTCTCCCGTATGCTCAAAAAAGCCCGTGATATGGGTATTATAACCGTCGTTGTTAATGACACCCCTAACTACGAGCATGTTGAACGCACCATTAAAGAAAGTTTTCAACTTAAAAACGTCATGATTACGGATATCCATAACCATGACGTCCGCGGATCCCTAGCCCAAATGGCTGGCTCTTATTTAAATACTATTCTTGAAGAAGGCGACACGATCGCTGTGGGATGGGGAAAGACCCTACAAGAATTGACCAAGTATTGCTACGGCAATCTGAATAAAAAGACGCTCTTCACTCCCCTGATCGGCGGTCACGGAGATAAGAACTTCAACCGCCATTCCAATTCCATCGCCAACCAATTTGCCGAAAACTATCTGGCCAAGTCAGCTACCATCCTAGCCCCAGCCTTCGCCCAAAGCCAAGTTGCTGCCGACATGTACATGCACGACCCCAACGTCTTGGCCACTATTGATAGAAGCAGTCAAGCCAACATCGCCATCTTCAGTATCGGTAACCCTAATGACGAAGAAAATAATATTATCTCGACCGGCTACCTGTCCGAAAAAGAGACAGCCCTCATCAAGGAAAGTGATACCACGAGTGATATTGCCTCCATTATTTTCCTTAACCAAGAAGGTAAAGAAATCCTTCAAGAGTTAGAAGAACGCCGCATCAGCGTCTCCCAAAAGGCCTTTGCTCAAATTGACCGTAAAATCTGTATCGCTGGCGGGCGAAAAAAACATATAAGTATTCTCTCCGCCATTAAGAGTCAGTATGTTGATGAATTGATTACAGATATTGATACGGCCCGGTTCTTGACGGAGAATATTTAGCGACTTAACAACAGCAGATCGACTTAAAAGGCCTATGACGACTTTCCTTTCATCATAGGCCTATTTTCATTGGAAGGAGTTTTTACTTTTTGGGTATGACTTACCCTTACTCCACCAAATTAGCAACTTTCCCAGTGGTAAGGTATTCTTCAAAATTATCCATGGAATATTCCACCATGTTTTTGACTGCTTCATCGGTGTTGGAACCTACATGAGGAGTTAGCAGGACTCTTGGATATAACTTAATCAATTCTTGAACCGTTTCATCAGGAACATCTTCTAAACGATCGAAGTTGTGGAAGAAAATTGGTCCTTCATTGGGGAGCACATCGGCCGCAAAGCCATACAATTTATCTGCTTTAAGGGCATCGATAATGGCTTGGTTGTCTTGGAGTTCTCCTCGGGCAGTATTGACTAAGATAGCGTCATCTTTCATGGTTTCGATAAAATGACGGTTAATCATCTTGTCATTTTCACCTTCAATGTAGGCCGAGTGAATACTTACAATATCAGCCTCTTTTAAGAGTTCGTCTTGGGTGTCTTTAAATTCAACGACTTCTTTGGCCGCATCAGATTGATAGATATCATAACCAATCACCCTAGCTCCTAAACCTTGGAAGAGTTTAGCTTCGGTCACGCCAATACGTCCGCAACCAATGATTCCCACCGTACAATTTCTCACTTCGCGACTAAACATACGAGGTTTCACACGGAAATCGTATGCCTTAGCGGTCGCTTCAGTAGTATAAGGCACATTACGCAACAAACTCATGGCCAGGGTCACTGCTAATTCGGCAATGGCATTCGGAGAATAGCCTGGTACTCGAGCGACCACTTGGCCTAAGTCGCGGATAGCGTCCATATCGATGTGGTTAATTCCCACAGTCCGGGTGAAAACTAAATCAATGCCCCAGGATTTCAGTAATTCCAGGTTTTTCCGATTGGCCACACAGTTTCCTCTGAGTAGGACAGCATCATGGCTTTTAGCGGTTTCAATATTATCTTCAGTCAATAATTCTTCAATTAAAGTTAGGTCATAATTATACTTATTATATTGGTTAAAAATATCCACTTTGTTCGACCGTACCCCATAGCAAGCTACTTTAAAAGTCATTACAATCTCTCCTTATTCTTTTTACTCATATTTATTAATTTTTAATGCACGTTCACTCAAAAAATTTAAATAATCCCACTGGTTTTTAAGATTTCAATTACCACCAGCCAAATTGGGATGGCTAGGGTAGCCGTTAAGGTGGTTACAAAAGAGGCGTTCGAGGCTAGCTTACTTTCACGTCCAAAACCAATCGCAT
Organism: Aerococcus mictus; assembly: GCF_003286595.3. Classification (NCBI taxonomy): domain Bacteria; kingdom Bacillati; phylum Bacillota; class Bacilli; order Lactobacillales; family Aerococcaceae; genus Aerococcus; species Aerococcus mictus. The sequence goes on from NZ_CP132985.1 coordinate 1,954,794, forward strand.
AGGAGACCGCCACACTGGCCGGTGGAGTCGCCATCATCACTACAGTCGTCCCAATTGCGGCATAATCCATTGGGAGAGTGTTCGTCACCGTGAATAAAATCCCACAGACTAAAGTAATCAATGGAACAATAAGCATTTTATTAAAGGCGTAGTACCACACCTTGTTGTCCTTAACCGCTTCGGTAATTTCACTTTCACCAAGAGTTGCCCCGATTGATAACCAGGCCAATGGTGAAGCCAATTTAGATAAATAGTTCATCAATTGGTATAACCAAGGTAGGGTTAAGTCAAAGCGGAGAATTGGGGCTTGACGCTCAACCATTTCTCCAGTCTTGGCCAGGGTTTCCACCGTGACATGGGGCAGATAAGCCTGCATAGCCCAAATCAGTAAACCCGCCAAGGTAAATAAGATCGTCGGATTGAGGAAGATACTTTTGAGGTTGCTCTTTTTAAATTGCAAACCACTCATCAAGATATAGCAATAGGAATATAAGAAGATCCGGTAACCGATGTTAAAAACATTGGCGTAAATGACCCCGTCAGCCCCGTAAACCGCTGACACAATTGGAATCCCAAAAAAGGTTGTCGAGCCAAAAATCGTTAACATGCGTAAAACAAGTTGGGTGTCCCCCTCATAACGCGCATAAGTAAGACGGGTAATAACAATAAAAACTAAATAAATTAACAGGCCCCATACCAAAACACTCATACTTTGGTGGAGTTGTTGGACATTCAAATCTTGCATAAAGGCATTGAAGGCCATACATGGAATCGCTAACTTTAAAACTACCGTTGACAAGACTTTAGAAACATGTTGGTTAAAGATGCCACGACGTCTGCAAATATAACCAATCAAGATAATCCCAATCGTCGAAGTAATTGCCGAAATAAACTTCATATTTGTCAGGGTAGCTATCAATATTTCACCAAACGACATAAAAATAGCTCCTCTATAATAAAAAATTCACAAGAACTTATCGATAAACTCTATAGTTGAATTCTAGTTTATATAGAGGAGCTAGGAAATATTATTTAATTAAATGAAAGTTTTTTAAGTAATTTAAGAGACTTTTCACAAACTTCTATCCAAGGGGTGGACTTGTTGGTAATGAATAGTAGACCGCCCAGTTGTTCCATAGTATTGGAAGGTCTTCAGATAGCCCTTTTTAACCAGATAATGGATATATTTACGCACCGTCACATGGGAGAGTTGGCTTTTCTGAGTGATTTGGGGAATAGTAAAAGATTCACAATCTTGGCTTTCGATGGACGCGGCAATGACTTCCATGGTGGAAAAGGTCAGACCCTTTTCGATACTATCACTCATTTCCATATTAGCAGACTCCGCTAAACGGTTGTCGGCACCTAAGTCATCCGGATAACCATATAATTGGTCCAAGATGTCTTGGTCAATCTCCTCCTCTTGATTTAATAACTCTCTTTCCTTTTTAAACCGAAGCAAACTACTTTCTAAGCGTTCAAAGGTAAAGGGTTTGAGAATATAGTCCTGCACCCCTAAATTTAAGCCCTTTTGAATGGCTGATTTGGCGTTTTGAGCCGTTAACATGATTACTCCCGGATGCTGGTCACGAGTAGCCAAATATTCAACCAGCTGCATACCGGGTGATTGGAAATCGTCCAAATGATCATCAATTAACAAAAGGTCGAAATGGTCCTCAGCTAACTGATCAAGGGCCTCTTGGTAACTTTCTGTCACCGCAGTTACTTCAAAGCCTGACACTTTTTCGACATATTGTTTGTTAATGGCTTGAACCATGCGGTCATCTTCAACAAGCATTACTTTATACATCACTTAGCCTCCATATTGCACTTGATAGCTTAAAACAAAGTAGTTTCTCTTATTATTTATTTTCACCTTATCAAAATCATTGTGTACTTGATCTAAGACCTTAGCGACTTTATGGTAAAGACCTTGGTCAGGATATAAATAGAATGAAGTCAATAAATGATCATTGACATATTCCAGTTCAATGTCAATTTTCACCGTGTCTTGAAGCTGGTTTAAGCTTTCTTCAATCGTATTGGTGATTTTCAGCCATTCATTATTCTGACTAAAATTTTGGGCTTCGGGAATTTCATCCTTCACAGTGATCTGCCGATAAGTGGAATAGTGATTAGCGCCTAGGAGTAAATAGCCCGCTATGGTGGGATTGTTAATCAATAGCTGCACATTTTGATTGAAGTGGCTCTTATCACTAATTAAGTCTTGCAAATAACTCTTTAATTCCTTATATTCCCCTAAATCAGTTAGGCCATAGATAACATGAACTTTATTGAGAAAATCATGGTTCTGCTTGACTAATTGCTTGGCAAAGTAGTGGGAATTCTCCAGCTGGTTAACTAAATCAATCACTTCTAAAGCATTACGTAATATAAAAAGATAGCCTCGTTTCTCCCGGTTGACAATAATCGGAGCCACAGAACCGACATATTCATCCTCGTTGACCGACTTAATCAAAGACATAAATGCCTTGTCCTTTACCTTTAAATTAGGGAAAATTGCAGAATAAGGTTGGTTGAGATAGTTGCCAATATAGGTGATTGCACTATTATTCTCAAAACGGATTTTCCCTTTTGGATCAGTGATTAGGATAGCCATATCGGTATAATTAAACATGGCATTGCGCTCTTCCACTACCTGGGCAATTTCTTCAGGTTCCATTCCCAACATGCGGTTCTTTAAGGAATAAGCCAACCAAATGGCCATTATCCCTGCCACAAGAAAGGCGACCAAGATAGAACTGATCACTGTGTGTCTAGCCTGATCGAATAAGAGATTTAACTTGGGCAACATGATCCCTAAAGCTACTGCGCCTACCACTTGATTCTCTTGATTGAGGATAGGGACAAAGGCACGCATCGACCGCCCCATAGGGCCTTGCCCTGTCCGGGTATAGGATTTACCATTGAGGGCATCATACTGGTCTTGTTCTCCCTGGAAGGGACTTCCAATTAAATGACGGTTGGGGTGGGTTAGTCGGGTACTATCCTTAGTCATTATCACCACATAATCCAAGCCAAAGCGAGCTTCTTCAGCAGAGGCATAGTCGATAATCTGCTGGGAAAAATGCGTATCTTCAGCAGAGGACTGGATAAAGGGATCGTCCGCAATTTCATGGCCCACTTTTAACAACATGTCCGCTTGAGAATCGACAATGGTCTGCTTACTGGACCGAGTTAAGATAAAAAACATGATTAATAAGGTAACAATCACTAAAGTAAAGGTCATGTATAGGAGTCGAAGCAGCAGCTTATGTTTATGAAAAGTTTTTCTTAGAGAGAGCATATGAATCACCTGGCTGGGTTAATCTTTATCAGCAAAACTATATATTATAATAAAATAAAACACCATTGAATGAAATAATTTCTTAACCTCTAAAACACAAAAAAGCTATGTCATTATCTACCCTCATACCCCTAGAGACGTAAATATCATATTCATAGCTTTTTATTTAAATGTATTATATATAAAAAATATTTAATCACTTTTGACGACGTATATTCACTAGCTCCTCTACTCCATGACGACTGGTTTCTAAACTAGTAAGAGTTTTTTATACGTAGTCGATAGGAAATATAGAAATAAGATATCATTTAAGAATAGATGATTCAGTAAGGAGATCATTGCTCCAGCACGCAGAGACGCTTCACGATATTGAGCGACTAAGAGCTGGTAATCTGCTTGTTTTTGTAAGTTATTCCCTGAGCTTGATGTCATTACAATGACTTTGATATTTAATTCATGAGCCAGATTAGCTAATTCAATCACTTCGTGGGTTTGACCAGAATAGGAAATGAGTAGAAAAAGAGAATCCTTAAAGGCCGTTCCCATGGCTGAAGCCAATTGATGGGAATCCTCATAATTTAATATTGTTTTTCCTACTCGAGCAAATTTCTGCACTAAATCTTCACCGACAAGATGTGAAGCACCCAAACCATAGCAATAAATAATCGGTGCATTAATCATCAGATGAATAATTTGATCTAAAGCATCTTCATTAATTAATTGACTGGTTTCTCTAAAATTATAATAAGACTCTTTCAATAACATTGTCATGATATTTTCTAAATTTTCCCCAGGTTTAATATCCGTTAGTCCCTCTTCAACAACTAATTGACTCTCTGAAGACAGTTTTATTTTTAACTGCGAATAGCCCTTCAGTCCCAATAGACTGACAAAAGCGTACCACAGTAGAGATACTGGGACCAGACTCTCTGGCGAGTTCTTTGACATTCATTTGAATGACGTCATCAGCATGTTCAATAATATATCTCCCAACCTGAGCTTCAGACCCCGACAGCTTAGTCAATTTTTCTTCAATACCTAATAAAAAATAATTGGACATGACTATCTACCCGTTATCTTAGCGTTTTTACTAAATGAATCAGCATTCTGTGCCTCTTTCGGCACACCAAAAAAGTAAGTCGCCACGAAGCCTCCAGCATAAGCAGCGAGCAAGCCTAAAGCATAAGCCATCCATTTTCCATCAGCAATTAATGGGATCAATGCGACACCACTAGGACCAATTGCTGTCGCACCAACACTGCCTATTCTTCCAACAACAGCACCTCCGATACCATCACCAATACATGCAGTGATAAAAGGACGACCTAACGGTAAGGTGACGGCATAAATCAAGGGTTCACCAATACCTAAAATCCCGACAGGTAGGCTCCCTTTAATAATATTGACTAATCGACCATTACGACGACATTTAAGCCATAGCGCTAAAGCAGCTCCAACTTGACCTGCACCTGCCATCGCTAATACTGGCAAGAGCTGTGTGGATCCAGGTGCATTGATCATTTCAATATGGATTGGTGTGAGTATTTGGTGTAGTCCAAACATCACTAAAGGTAAGAAGATGGCCCCGAGAATAAAGCCACTAAAGGCTCCTCCAACATTGAGTACCCAATTCACCACACCCACTAAGCCAGCTGAAACCCAACCAGCGATTGGCATAATTAAAAAGATCGTCATTAAGCCTACTGTTAATAGGGAAAGCGTTGGCGTAACAATAATATCTAGGGAATCTGGAACAAACTTCCGCAATTGCTTTTCAACGATTGATAGTAGGAATACAGCTAAAAGTACCCCAATAATCCCCCCTTGTCCTGGAGCTAGGGTTTGACCGGTAAATATATTCTTTAAGGGATTTTCTGGCGTCATTCCTGTTAGATAAATGATTCCAGCAACAATTCCCCCTAAACCTTCAGTAGCCCCAAATACTTTGGCTGCATTAATCCCCACATAAATATTGAGATAGGCAAAGAGGCCATTTTTAATAATATTTAGTATGGTTACAGCACTACCCCAAGTCGCCGCATCTAAATTACCGGCAGTTATGAGATTTTGAAATACCGAGGCAATCCCCCCAATAATACCGGCACCTACAAAAGCAGGAATTAGCGGAACAAAGACACTCGCTATGGTACTAGTAAAAGATTTAAAATACGAAGGTTTATTTTTTTCTTATTTTGATTAGCAATTTCTTCTGAATGAGAGCGATTACTAGTCAAATGAGGATCTAAATTTTCATCAATCCTTTCCGTATGTGAAATTCCACTTAATTCGTTCATTTCATCAGCTACTTTTTGTGAGATACCGGGGCCAACAACAATTTGAAGCGTATTGTCGTCCTTAACTATTCCTAAGATGCCCTCCTCTTCTTCTAGGGCTGATAGGTTCACTGCTTGAAAATCCTTAATATCAATCCGAATCCGTGTCATGCAATTATAGATTTTATTTGTATTTTGCTTTCCACCAATATATTCAAAAATATTCTTTGCTAAGCGTTCTTCTTTACTCATTTTTCCCTAGCCTCGCCTTCAATAATTTTGTATATAAAACCATCTGCTTTTTGGAGTAAATTTTGAGATTCTTCAAAAGAAACTTTTTCAGCTAACATCACGACCGCATTCTTCACATTAAAATGACTAGCTACTAATGCCTCATGTGCTTGCTCATAAGAAGCTTCAGTAATATTACTGATAATTCTTGTCGCCCGATCTTCTAATTTTTCATTGGTGACATTAATATCGATCATTAAATTCTGGTAAACCTTACCAATTTGGATCATTGAAACCGTTGATAACATATTCAAAACCAATTTCTGTGCTGTTCCTGCTTTGAGTCGAGTAGATCCAGTTAATATTTCTGGTCCAACGATTACTTCAATACTTATTTTAGCTAGTGCAGAAATTACTGATTCATCATTGCAAGAGAGCGCAATCGTCTTAGCGCCAAGCTGATTGGCATATTTTAAACCGCCCATAACATAGGGCGTTCTTCCACTGGCACTGATCCCTACTACAGTGTCTAGCGGACTTAGCTTAATATCTTTTAAATCATTTTTTCCTAACTTTTCATCATCTTCGGCTCCTTCAACGCCTTTTGTCATTACTCGTTCGCCCCCAGCAATGAGACCAGCCACCATATCAGGAGAGGTTCCAAAGGTAGGGACACATTCTGCCGCATCTAAAACCCCAAGCCGTTCACTCGTCCCAGCGCCCATATAGATTAAGCGTCCATCATGATTAAAGGAATCAACAATCATTTGAATAGCTGCTTCAATCTTGGGCAAGACCCTGCTTATGGCGCTCTGAACATTATCATTTTTCGTGTTCATAGTTTTTAATACTTCTAACACAGATAACTTATCAAGACTAAAAGTAGACTTATTCTTGTTTCTGTAGTTAATTTTGCTAAATCTTCCTTAGACATGAAATCATCTCCATTGGATTAAATACTTTTGCTTACTGCCGATAAATTGGATTAGGGGAGTATCTTCCGAAGTAATCAATCCGATCACATTGACTGAAGGGGCACGAAGGGGTACTAGGTAGATCTTTCTTGATAATTTCAAATTCCCCTTCATACCTACCAGCTAAGTTGTTATCGACCGTGATGCTCCCCTTGTTTCGAAAGGTTTGATTGGAAGGTTCAATAGAATCTGTAATTTTTCCTCTAGCACATTGACTCCTGACTACGTATTCACTAACATCTGGACGACACATCTAAACCTCTTGAAAGTAGGGGTCCTTAGCGCTTTTATAATTATCATCATAAGAGCCTTGTAAGAGAATAATTCCATCTTTTATATAATAGGAAAATTGTTCTAAATTTTGCTTTGATAAATAAGGATCGCTTAGATAAACCTGGTCAACATTATATTGTTTAAGCATAGTTAAACTAACCACAAAAGGTTTCTTCCCTCTTAACCTCTCAAGGGTAGGTAAACCCTGGTATACCGGTCCATGATAAGGTTGATTTCCAGGAACGAAGGCTTGCACCGTTAAACCATACTGATGAAACAGCTAGTTTTTTTGCATAAAGTAATCCTCTCCGAGTCCGGTATAAGGACGAGGATAGTAATTTTGCCAAGCAGCGATATACTCTTTATCTGCTCCGTTGGCAATAATTTCCTTGATATCATTTTCTTCAATAGTTGAAGCATTTATCCCTAAATGAATTTTGTGAGTCAATTTTGCAATGACTTCGTTAGAAAATCTATCATCTAATCGTATTCCAGTAATTCCCCATTGAGTTAAAACTTCAACCTTGTCCAAACTGATGCCAATCTTCTCTAATGAAGCTAATGACATATCTACCATTAAACTAAGCTGTAGCGTTTTACAAAGGCTAGCTAAATCTTGCAGCCGTTTGAAATACTTTTCTTGATTTCCCTCTGGAATCTGTATCGAAGTAAAACTCCTTGAAAACCTCCCTGTTTCATGCTTCCAATATATGCTCTATCTTCATGACTTAAATTACTATTTAAATAAACAGAAAACCCAAACATCTTTTCCTCTATCTTTTAAAACGCTTACATTTATAATGATACGTTAGCGGAAAAGTATTTCAATAAACTTAACATATTACAGGAAAAATTTTACATATAATTAAAATATATTTTAAGTTATCAAAACTAAAAAACCGATAAGTACCGCTTCGCTCAGTACTTATCGGTTATTCTTTATACCGGTAAACTACCAGTTAATATATAGATGATGCAGAAGATAGCGAAAATAGGCCAGAGATATTTAATGTAGCGTTTTTGGTATTCAAAGAAAGTTTGTTGGGTTTGTGCGGTTAAAATATACAGGGCAGGAATAATTGGAGATATCATCCCAAAAGCTTGAGGAATCATAGAAGCTACTCCCGTTTGTAAAGGTGTAACGCCGAATTGTTCCATAACATTTACCATCACACTCGAAATTCCAAAATAATAAGCTTCTTGCGGTAGGAAGACTAAACCTGGAATGGTAATTAAAGTATATACTAAGGCCATATGCTGGCCTAAGAACCTTGGAATCGCCTTAATTACTCCGAAAGCTAAGGCCTGAGACATTCCAGAACCATAGAGAATCCCACTAAAGGCACCTGCACCTAATGTCGCCATTGGTGGAGCAATGGCACCAGCTACATATTCACGAATCCGATCCATAACAATTTTAGAATCTCCAAAGTTGATTGTTGCTCCAATGATACTTCCTAAAAGAAAGAGAACTGAACCATGCCCATAGCCTAGCATGAGTAGTCCAATAATAGTTAAAGTTAATAATAAATTCACCCAATACAAGTGAGGGCGTTTGTACTCTACTCGACGATTACGAATAGAAGCCAGCATTTTTTCTTTTTGGCCTTCATCTAGCTTGTCCTCCTTATCAAAATTGAGGCGTTGACGTTCCTTACAACCGAAATAGAAGGCCAGACAAATGGTATACAAGATACCCCCAGTCATCCCTGGAAACAGAGCAAAAGAAAGATCCATTAATTCAATATTTAAAGCTGAGGAAATGACCGCAGCCGGTCCGCCCCAAGGAAGCATATTGAGAATAGTATTAGGCCCAATTATTAATAAAGCCAGTATAGGTAAACGCATCTCCATTTGTTTATACAAGTCCACAAAAGCAGCCAGTAAAATGATAACTGCCGTAGTGGTGTCCCCTGTCGATGAAACAGCAATCGATGAACAAACGGTCAGTATAGTTACTCGTAAAGGGTCCCCACGCATTTCTTTAATAAAAAATTCAATAATAGGATCGAAGAGACCTACGTCTAGCATCATATTAAAATAGAAAATAGCAAATAATATCAAGAAGACCGCTGGTGCAACCCCGGAAACAATTTCACCAGTCACATCATCGATACTATAGAATACCCCTTCATAGATCCACTTAAAGACTGCTTCTAATCCACTATCAGTAAATAAAACGATTCCAAGTCCAAACACCAAAGGAATAATGAGTAAGGACCCAACAACTGTTAATTTTTGACTTAATAGGAAATAAACAAAGGTACAAATCATCAATAAGGCAATAATGGCTAACACAATTCTTCCTCCTTCCCCAAAAAGCCGCTCTCCATAAGAAAGCGGCTTTTACTTGCATGGATTATTCCGCATTTAATGTCAATAAATTAAGAACATTATGCAAATCTTCTACGGGTGCTTGGCCCGGCGCGGAAACCTGGCCTAGGGCACCAAAACTTGCTTGAGACCCAAAGAGTTCGCCAGCTAAACGACTGACCATCCCTAGTTGCCCCATAGACATGGTGATTAAAGGTGTTTCAGCAACTTGATAACGCTCAAAGGTGGCATTAAGCAGAGTCACGACATCTGCATTTTCATTAGGCATAACCGCAATTTTTGCGATATCAGCACCTTTTTCTTCCATCCTTGATAGGCGATCGATAATGGTTTCCTTTTTCGGTGTTTTGTCAAAATCATGATTACTTAGAATCACTTTAATCCCTTTTTGATGAGCCCGATCAATAAGTGTAGTTACCATGTCTTCAGGCATCATCATTTCGATATCCAATAATTCAAAATCTGCTTCTGCAATAATGGTCTGATAGAGTTTTTGATAGCCCTCATCATCCAATTGGCATGCGCCGCCTTCATGTTGCGTACGGAAAGTAATTAACAATGGCTTGGGACAAGCTCCTTTCAATTTGTGACTTAGAGCAGCCACAGCGCCTTCTTCTAAGACGTCATCGAAATGGTCAATTCGCCATTCAATTAAATCGCAGGGTTCTTGGTTGATCTTTGAGAAAGTATCGATAATTGCTTTCTCGCTATTAGCTACTACTGGAATAATGACCTTAGGCCGACCCTTTCCGATAGTAACGTCTTTAACGACTACTTCTTTCATAATTGCTCCTTCTTTTATTCTGGCATTTCGCTAGTATCAACGACTTGATAGTAACGGATAAAGATAATCACACCGATGATAAATCCGATCGCAGCGATAATGACTTCAAATAACATCACAGCGCTTATATCATAATTTTCAATTAACCAAGGACTGATATTAGGGATGAGCCATGAAGCGACACTCCCAAAGGTATAGAAGATACTGGTGACGGTACCTTTTCCTTGAGGGAACATTTCTCCCATAACCGTTAAGCCTAACTGCATAACACCACCAGCAGCAAAGAATCCAATCATTGCGGCACCAACTTTAAGCATCAATGGCGTTGGGTATAGCCACATCAAAACGGCAGCAACTAAAGACATGAAAGTATAGCCTGCAACAAGTTTTACTGAACGTACTTTTGTCGCGACAACAGCTGTCACGAAGACACAGAGTAAGGATCCTACTGAGTAATAAGACATCAAAGCATTGGCTTCATTCATTGATAAACCCGCTGCCATTTGTCCATAAGTATTTAATGATTGCGAAATTAAGTAAAAGGTAGCTTGGGAAATAAAGCCATAGATTACAAAGGCGATTCCTTCTATATACCATTTAGGTTTTGATTTAAATTTAACTGCAGAAACAAAGTCATCGCCACCGGTTTCTTCCGCTTGTTCTTTAGCATCCTCATCCGGGAAAGGCATTCTCCACATGGTTAACATATTAATTCCTAAAACAGCTACGGCAATAATAAATGACCAACCGAACCATAGGGAGTTATTGGTTAAGAAACCAATGATCAATGGCAAGAGGAATTGACCAATTTGTACAAAAGCTTTAATCAAAACGTTTGCTGTCCCAGCATTTTCAGGGAAGGATTCCATTAAAGCTGGATATGTTCCTGAATCTAGGAATGAGTTAGATAAACCAGCAATTAAGGCAAAAACAGAGGCCATGGCTACGCTATGGCTATAAATAAGTCCTAAGAAATAAGCCATGTAGGTTGCCATTCCCAAATAAACAAAAGGTTTCCGCCCAAATCTATCTGAGAGTGGTCCAGAAATAACAATAGCTATCAAACGACCAATACCTAACCAACCAATCACTGAACCGATACCCGCTAAATCAGTACCCCATTGCTCCATGAGCATGTTCTGGTTCTGGGAAATGATGATTACCCCCATACCATGGATAATATAGTTAATATATAATCCTAAGGCTGTGGGCAAGTAACGATTATTTCTCATTTTACTTCCTCACTTTCTTCATTAAAGTAGCATTTAATTATCCTTAAAGAGTAATTCGTGGATATATTCAACTGGCATGTCTTCACCACAGAAGTGTTTGAAAGCTACTGCTCCTTGATAAAGCATCATGCCTAAACCATTGATTGCTTTTTTAACGCCATGTTCCTTGGCAAATTTTAATAATTCTGTTTCTGCAGGTGAATAAACAGTATCAAAGACCACTAAGTCTTCACGTAAGAAGCTTGGATCAGTAATCACGGACTCATTTTCAAGCGGATGCATCCCTACTCCACTGGCATCAATATAGATACTGCTCTTATCCATGGCTTCTTTCAGCGCTTCACGATTTTCTAAGTATTCAACAGTCGCTTTACAGTTCGTTTTTTGATTAATTCGTTCAGCCACACTCACTGCGTTAGGGTAGAATTCATCATCTTGGTTGAAGATATGTAATTCTTTAATTCCATCTAGAGCGCCTTGTACCGCAATAGCTGTCCCTGCACCACCACATCCAACTAAGGTTACTGTAGCATCTTTGACTTCAACGCCTTCTTCAGCTAAAGCCTTCATCGCTCCAACACCATCTGTGTTATAGCCAACGAGGTGCCCTTTCCCATCTTTATTGGTTACTGTATTAACAGCACCAATCAATTCAGCACTTTCATCAAGTTCATCTAAGAGAGGAATAACTTTTTGCTTATTAGGCATAGAAATATTTGAACCGCGAATCCCTAAAGCCCGGATACCTTGAATCGCATCGGCTAATTCGTCATTTCCTACTTCAAAAGCAAGATAGGCATAAGGAAGTTTTAGCTTGGCAAAGGCTTCGTTATGCATCGTTGGTGATTTACTATGTCTAATAGGTGTTGCTAATAAGGAAATTAATAAGGTATGTCCGTCTAAACGTTCTGTCATTCGTATAACCTCTTTCTCTTTTTTCATAATTTACTTTCTATTCAAATTATAGTTTTCACATTCACAAATAACAAATTGATAATAACCCTTTAATCTATAGATTTATTGAATGAATCATGCTAAATTATAGAAAGAAGTTATAATATGCTATGTTCTTTATTTTTAATATTGTAACCGCTTAAGCTGAGTCGGTTTTATATCATCTAATAAATTTAATTTCTTTTAAAAAGTTAGTGAATAAAAGTACAATAGAAAGTGATTAGTTATGAATCTTTACCATCTAAAATATTTCGTTACCCTCGCTAAATATGAACACTACACCTTAGCTGCTAAGGAATTACGTATCACTCAGCCCACACTCAGTAATGCTATTAAGTCCTTAGAAACAGAGTTAGGTATTCAACTATTTGAAAAAGACGGTCGTAATGTCAAAATCACACGAGTAGGTAATAACTTTCTTAGACATGTGACTGAATTATTAGCTATTCTTGACTTAGCTATCACCAAGGCAGAAAAGGAGGGCCATGGTGAGGGATTAGTGCGTCTAAATTTACTAAGAGTTCTAAGTAACTTAGTTCCTCATTTAGCAAGACAATTCATTGATCAAAATCCCGAAAAAAATATCAGCTTTGAATTTAGTAATGCTCACGGACTAAGCGGTGAAATGATAAAAAATGTCCAAAATAAAAAGACCGATTTGGCCTTTTGTACAAAGATTAATGTTAATGATCCCAGCCTCTCCTTTGTCAAAATTGCTGAAGAAAATATTGTTCTTATCACATCTAAAGACCATCCCTTAGCCGCAAAAAAAGCGGTCAATATCTTTGAAACTCTAGCCTATCCTCAGATATGGTTCTCTAAAAAAGCAGGGATGCGAACAATTATTGATAAAATTACCAACGATTTAAACATCCGGGATAGTATTGGTATTTCTTTGGAAGTCGATGAGGATGAAACTGTCGCCGGACTGGTCGCAGAAGGATTTGGCATTGCTTATATCGCTAATAATAAGGTATTGAATAACTATCCTTTAGCCATACTCCCAATTAAGAATTTCGACTATAAACGTTCCTACTATATGGTCTACCGCAATGATATTTATCATGCCCCTGTCGTCGAAGATTTTATTACATATATAAAGGAAGTCTCACTATAAAATATCCAAAAAGAACTATTAAAAAAACAGTTCCCCCTAATCGTAAGGAGAACTGTCTAATTGCTAGTCCTTTTAAATTATTCAGCAACCGCTTCTGCAGCTAATTTCCCTGAAGTTAAGGCCCAGGCATTATTGGCTCCTGAAGGCGAGTCGGTACCCATTACTCCACCAACCACTTCACCAGCTGCGTAAAGTCCTGGGATTACCTTACCATCCTTATTTTCAACTTGTAGTCGACTGTTGACGACTAGCCCACCCATGGTGGTCGCAAAGCGCGGTTTTTGTTCAATAAGGTAGTAAGGGCCTTCATTGGAGATCTTTTCTTCTAAGAATATCTCTTCTCGGCCTAGAGGGTCCTCTTTCGTTTCGACAGCTTGGTTAAAGGCCTTAACCGTTTCAACTAAATTATTTTCTGGAAAATCTAGCTTGTCTTCAAGCTCCTGTAAAGAGTCCCTTTTAATGAAGAAGGGAGTCGATTCACCATCTTGGGCCAGCCAATTGTCGATATCTGCCTTAGATATCCCACCTTCAGCCACTCCCTCTTGGAAAATAGCAAAACGCTCGGCATCCAGTAAGAGATAAAGAATCTTATGGTCTTCTGCCATTAAAGCATTTAAAACGTCATGGTTAGTGGCTCTCTCGTTAATCACCCGTTGCCCCTGGTCATTAACTAAGATACCGTTCATTTTTAAGACCGGAATATTTCCTCCAATAGTAGATTTAGCACGTCCCGGAGAAACTTCGATCCCATTCGGATAAATTTTCCCGTAATTCATCATTCTAGTCCCAGCATCCACAGCTTCGGTGACTTTAATCGCATCTCCAGTTGAAGATGCGGGGCCATAATAAAGGACTTCTTTTAATTCTTCAGAGAGAAGCTCTTTGTTATTTCCGTAGCCTCCGCTAGCTAAAATGACATTCTTAGCATGAAGAATATAAGTAGTTCCGTCTTCAGCAAGGGCTTTAACACCAACAACTTGCGGAATGGCAGAGTCAGAGTCCCCACTTACGGAAGCAGAGGAAACAGCATCGGCTTGATCCAGTAAGAGTTCTTTCATTCGAGTCTCTTTGAGCACAAAAACATCACTAGCTTCTAAGGCTTGACGGGCAGTGGTTGCAAAACCGTGACCACCGTCTTCATAGGCAAGCTCACGGTCATAGGCATACTCAGGTAGGTTATGCAGTCCTTCTTCGGTATCGTATTGAACGCCGATATCTTGATTGAGCCAGTCGGTGGTTTCACCAACATTGTTGGCCAAAAGTTCAATCAATTCGTCGATATTTTCATAGTTACCGTTGGCTTTAAAATCTTCAACCATGGCTTCTGCACTATCTTCAGTAACGCCTAAGTCTTTCTGTAGATGTGAGCCATAAACGACTTGATTCCCCCCACTAATCGAGATGGCTCCACCGATGAAACTTTGTTTCTCAACAAGGATAACTTTAAGTCCCAGCTGTGAGGCCCTAAGCGCAGCACTGATACCGGCTGCTCCCCCACCAACAACGACCAGGTCGGTATTTTTTTCGATACTTTCATCAGATTTTTCAATGACTGGTTTAGGACGATTTTTTAAGACTTCCACAGCCTGGTCTCCAGCTGCTTCTTTGACCGCTTCTGAAACCCCTTCAATTATTCCCAAACTAGAAATTGTCGCTCCTGACACAGTATCAACATTTAAAGTTTGGTAATCAACAATTTGTTGGGGGATGATTTCAAAGACCTTATCTGAGAGTCCTTCCGACTCGGATGACTGATCGATATCTATAGTTTGGATCGCTGAATCTGAAAAAGTCACCAGCATATCTAAGACGCTATTATGTCCTTTCGCCTTTGTTTTGTATTTCCCTGGGGTAAATTGAATATTTTCTCCCATTGTCTGTCGACTCCTCTCACAAATTATATATTTCACATTATCAATTCTATTATACATGGAGAATTGATTAAAAATAAGAATGAATGCGCTTTTATCCATTGATATTTATTATGAATGGAGAGGGAGGATTCTATTGATTAAATACTATTCTTGAAGAAGGTGACACGATCACTGTGGGCTGAGGAAAGGCCCTACAAGAATTGACCAAGCATTGCTAGAGTAATCTTAATAAGAGGACCCTCTTCACTCCCCTAATTGAGGGACACTAGAAGAACGCCGCATCAGTGTTGCACAAAAAGACTTTGCCCAAATTGAACGCAAGATGTGTATCACCGGTAGTCGGAAGAAACGCATCAGCATTCTCTCCGCTATTAATAGTCAGTGTACAGGCGAATTGATCATAGATATCTATACGCCGCGTTTTCTGACGGAGAATATTTAACAGTCACAAAAAGCCTTACTTGTAATCATTTTCAAGTAAGGCTTCTTCATGTTTTCAAACGAATGCTTTTTTCAAGATCTCCTACAAAGAATAGATAGGACCAAAACCTCTAATTAAATCGCTGTCCAGCCCCCATCAACACCAACAATTTGACCAGTGACATAAGTGGATTCGTCGGCTGCTAAGAAGACCACCGCACTAGCTAATTCCCCAGGTTTACCTGGACGCTTCATTGGGGTTCTGACTTCAATAAAGTCACTCATGGCCTCCATGGCCTCAGGATTGTTGGCTTCAGAAGCGAAGAAACCAGGGGCGATGGCGTTAACCGTCACACCAGTAGTGGCCCATTCCGTTGCCGCTGCCCGAGTGAAGTTAACCACCGCACCCTTAGCCGCCGCATAGTCAATAATCGGAAGCTCGGGTAAGCCACCAAAGCCGAGAATGGAGGCAATGTTGATCACACGGCCGTAGCCATTTTCCACCATCTTGGCTCCAAATTCGCGGGTCATGTACATCATCCCGTCCACATCCAAATTGAAGGTCTTGTGCCAAGCCTCATCGGTAATTTCAGCCAGGGGCGCGTTATTCCCGCCACCCGCATTGTTGACTAAGATATCTACCTTGCCAAACTTATCTAAGATAGCTTGGTGGGTTTCCTTGATCGATTCAGGATCGGTCACATCGGTTGAAATCGGGAAGATTTCAGAACCGGTCTTTTCTGCAATTTCTTTAGCGGCTTCGTCGAGCACTTCTTGACGTCTAGATAAGATAGCCACTTTGGCCCCTTGACTAGCCAAGGCGGTCGCAAATTGCTTGCCAATTCCAGTTCCACCTCCAGTCACCACGGCCACACGATTGGATAAATCAAACATATACATTCCTCCATTCAAAACATTAGTAATACTTTCATTATAAGGAAAATTAACAAAGAAAGCGATTACGGGACCTTAGCATTTCTTTCAACAAAATTTACCTAAAATCATTTCAGTTATTTTAAAGGATAGTGGTCCTTAAAATAAAATGGCGCCAAAACATCATTTACTAGGTTTTGGCGCCAAACATGATACAGTATTAAATCATTTTCCTAATATCGCTATTCATTTGCTTTTTCTAACACTTTTTTTACAGCAGAAAGAATGGCCTGAGAAGTTACTGTTGCTCCCGAGACAGTATCGATTTCAACGGACTGTTTTTCGATAATAGCTTGAGGAATTCTTTCTAAAGCAATATCTCCAATTCCCGGCGTTTCATTTTCTTCTAGAATTTTAACTGTTTCAATTGTATTATTGCCTAAGGTCACCTCTACAGTAACATCACTCATTTGACCTTTCTCGGTTTCAGTATAAACTCCATCTTTTAGCATACTCACACCTCTTATAAAGAATCAATATATTGTTTAGCACTCTTAACAGCGGTACGGCCTGAGTTAACATTATGGGCACAAGCTGATCCACCGACATTAATGGTATAGACGTCATGATATTGCATTGCTGTATCCATTCCTGCTACGTATAGGCCAGGAATTGGATCAAATTGATCATCAATTACCTCAAACCACTTATTGCTACCGATCCCACCAATACCAACGATATAGTTAAAGTCTAACCGAGCAATATAATATGGCGCCTTATTTATTGGTATTAACTTATCTGTTTCTTTACCAAAATCAATATCTCTTCCTTCTGCAGCCATTTCATTGTAATGATCAACAGTTCTTAAGAATTCTTCCTTAGGTAAGCCAACCTTTTCTGCTAATTCTTCAAAGGTATCTGCTTTATATAAAGAATTCCCCTTATTTTCTTCAACAGCTTTTTCTAAAACTTCTTTAGCATTTTCGATATCTTTCGTAAAATTGTCATAGATTTCTTGATCAAAAATCATATATGCCACTTTATTACTGTTAATGGCTAATGACTGTAACATAATATTGGTTTGACGAATATTTTCATTAACAAAGCGATCGCCATCTTGATTTACCCATAAGAACGGCCCTCCGGCAGGTAGACCCATCATTCCATTCAATAGATCATAGTGTGGGTAAACCCCTTCATAAGGCAAAGCTTGAATATAATTCACAATCAACTGACACGAGTTGGTAATGGTATCCATAGCGCCTGCGCTCATAGCTAATTTATAACCATCACCTTTAACGCTAGGCATACCTGTCAATACCGTATTTTCTAACTTCCAACCAGCACGATGAACTAAGTCCTTATCACCGCCGATACCACCAGTTGCCAGTATGACAGCCTTTGCATTAATTTTAATATTTTTATTTTTAGTTTTTGAATAGGCACCTACTACTTTTCCATCTTCCTCGATTAGACCAGTAACTGGAGTTTCTAATAAGAATTTCACACCTAATTCCTCAGCTCTTTTCTTCATTTGCGGAACATAGCCCTTGGAAGCAACGCCACCCTTAAACCAGTGGAAAGTTGGCGCTACACAGGTACCATGATAGTCATCTACCTTATCATATTCCACTCCTTGATCAAGACACCACTGCACATTTTCTGCTGAGTTATATATTAAATCCAACCATAAAGACCCGTTTGGGGTATATTGGGCTTGTTGATGTTCATAGCCGATCAATTCAACTGGATCCAAATGGATATCAGCTTCTTTTTGCATAACTGAGTCCACACCGAGCATCCCTTCAACGCCCATTCCATTCCCACCGCAATAAGCGTTAGATTCAACTAAAAGGACTTCAACGCCCTCTTGATGCCCTGCCTCTACTGCAGCAGCTAAACCAGAAATTCCTCCGCCGACCACCAAGATATCGGTATCATAGGTTTCATTGATCGCTTCTCCTTGGTCACTTACCACTTTCGTCTCCATGTGTATACCTCCTAAAAATAATTATTTACCATTCTTTTCTTCATAGGCGTTTTGAGCAGGATGCCTTTCAATGAGTTACTAATTTTACTTCATCACCATTTCCAGTTTCTAAAGTCTTTATATCAGCTATCTTTACAGATATAATGATAATATAAGCAAAATAAGTGTAAAGCTTCACATGATTTCAAATGTTACAAATATGAACATTTCTGCTTAAATGTTCAATCACAAATAAATTAAATGAGGTTGATCACAATGAACACGCGCCTATATCTATTTAGTCGTTTTGAAGATTATTTAGACGATACTTACCAGGATGCTACTGTAAAGTCTTTTTGTGAATTCTCAAACATATCAAGAACAACATTCTATCGCTTTTTTCAAAATATTGATGATTTGGTTATTTCTTTTTATCAATATCAGGCAGATATTATTTTCCTTAATTCAAAAGAGATGACATATTATGAAATCATGTATTTACATGGTGAATTATTATTAAAGGATAAGTATCGTGCTATGATCTTAAATTATTACAAGCACAACCCCAATGACTTTATTAGATATGTATCTGATAATTTCTTCTCTTTTAGTGAGAAGTACTATTATAATCATCATCATGAAAAGTTAAGTGAAACACAGTTATTTGCTCTTAAAATTTATGTAAAAGGTGCCGCTTATATTATTTTAGAAATTCTATTGGATAACTTAGATTATCAATTAGATGATTTAAACACTAAATTAGATATAGTAAAACCCGATTTTTTAAATATTGATTAACTCAAAAAAAGCAGCCCCTACAGGCTGCTTTCCTCCTCTACCGATCTTCTACGCCGCGACATCCTGACTTAAGAGCCAGCCAATGGCAACTCCCCGGTTACTTAACAAGTAAGCCCAGTCACTCTGCGGGTGGTCGATCGGCTTACGCGCCATCACGGCAAAGACCTGGCCCTTGACCCAGTCAGCGATTTTTTGCCCGGTTTGCCAGTGGGTCGCCCAATCAGCGACTCGAACGGAAGCCCCAACCTCCACCGACTCAGTCTTGCCTTCACCAAGGTTACGCTGAGCCACGAGCTGGTTGACCCGGTCTTGGACCAGCTGGTAATCATAACCTGCGGACTCTAAGCGCTGTTTCCGGTCAGCCCCGTTACCCCACTGGCGGTCCAGGACTTCTTGAGCCAACTGGTCGACGGTTTTATCGGCCCCCTTCCTGACCCTTCCATACTTAGGCCGGGCATAGCCCTTGATCTGCCAATCATTCCAGGCAAAGCGGTTCCTGGCCACCCGGCGACTGGCATTACCCTCAATGGTGGTAATGGTCGACCCGGTCACGGCCTCGACAAAACCAATATGATCAGCAAATCCACCTCCATCCCAGTCAAAGCAAACAATGTCTCCGGCTTGGGGATAAACCTGGCCCAGCCAGATGCCAAGGCCGGCAAAGACATGAATATGGCGCTGAACCCCGCATTCCCGTCCAATCAAATCTGTCGCTCCCGCTTCATCCCCGACTGCCGTTACAAAAATATCACACCAGTCGTCACTATACTTGGCCACATACCCTACCGGCCGGGGCAGGACCCGGTTATAGCGGTCCACCATAGCACGATGGGACGTCGACCCCATGGTCATGCCCAGGTACTTTTGCGCCGTTTTAAGCACTTGCTGGGCGGTAACCATAGCCCCCACCTCCCTTATGGTAGTCCTCACTAGACAATTGCAAGAGCGATCCCAAGAAGATCGCCAGTAAATTCAAGGTCACGACTACTGTATCCGTTCCCACAAAACCATAGGCCTGGCCCAGTCCCTTGACTAAAACCGCCAAGGCCGGCATCAAGACCAAGGCGACCCACTTTAAGCGGTCATAGGTCTGATTACTCAAAAGCATTCTGCCATCATCTCCTTTACCCTTTCAACTAAAGTTGTCAACTGCTTATCCACTGCCTGGAAGCGAAAGGCGGTCTCCATTAAGGTCTTCTCCACCACTTGGATCCGCTCATGGAGAGCCTCTTGCCGGTCTTTTTGTTGGTTCAATTCCTCAGCCATCACGTCCAAACGAGTGATCAAGCGCTGGATAGCCGTAATCAACTGGATGATTTTACTGACCAGGGTGATAATGGCCACAAAGGCGGAGGCCAGTCCTCCCATTTCAATCAGGGTCATCCCCTTCACTCCTTCCCTTGTTTATTTCCTTTTCTTCATCTTTTCCTTAGCACTTTCTCATAAAAAAAGCCCCGCTAGGCAGGGCTTGGGAGGTCAATCCCTAACTTAGGCTTGGACTTGGTAGATGTCTTGGACCGCGCGGCGGACATAACGAGCGCCGGTCGCTTGGGCATAAGGGTCCAGGCCATCTTCATTGAAGAAAATGTCGGCACCTACAATAGCCGCTAAGGCCGCTTGGGCCACTTCGCTAGAAACATCTTCTTTGGGTTCTTTAATGGTTACTTTCTTAGTTTTTCCCTCTTCAGTCTTGAATAAGAGTTCTAAGTTTAAAGTTTCTTGCATGGTTCTTCCTCCTAACTAATCCACAAGGCCTTAGACATAGATGTGGCGGCAGATGCTTTCCACTTCGGTTACGGGGTCCTTAGCCAGACTCGCCACCGCATCCCGGACCGCAAAGACAGCTTCTAAGGCAGGTTCTTCCACCAGGTCTTTGAAGGTAGTCTTGATTTCTGTGTCCGTTTCAAAGTTGGTCACCTTAACCACTAACTTGTTGTCGATAAATTCTTGCATCTCAATCACTCCTTTTTTTGCTTTAGTAGCTAGCTACACCCTATATACGGATTGAAGGCAGCCAAGTGTTACCTGAAAAGCAAAATTTTTTTACCCCGACACAAAAAAGCCCACGCAAAGGTGAGCCAGTGAAAAAATTCATATTAGTCAAGAACTAGTCTTCCAGTAAATCCTTAAAGGGAAGCAGGCGTTGGGCCAGGCGGTCTTTCCATTGGTAGATGGTTTTTCTAGCCACACCAAAGGTCCGGGCAATATCAGCAATGGAAAAGTCCCCTTCCGCCAAGGCTAAGGTCAACTGGTAGTCACGCTCTGACAAAGTATCTTGGGCCGCCTGGAGGAAGTCGGCCGCTCCCGCCTCAAAATCCTCGGCACTCTCAGACTCCGTCAACCAGTCCTGGTGGTCGGACAGGGTCAGCTGGGGCAAGCGGCTAGTCTGTCGCAAGAGGTCCAGTAAAGACCAGCGCAAGTAACGACCCGCATAGGCGACAAAACGGTAGCGGTCCTCAGCCAAGGGATCGCCCTCAAAGCGGTCCACCACATCCAGGAGCTTAAGCCGCAATTCCTGGGCGTAGTCCTGGTAGTCGCCATGACACTTTCTAATATTTAGGTCGGCCAAAGTTCGGTGGATCAGGGCTTCAAATTCACGTAATAAGCGGTCGGCGTATAATTTATCAAGTCTCATGCTGTCTTCCTTTCTTCCTTAATTGAAACAAGTCCTGGGGCAAAATCAACCATGACTCAAGCCAATTCCCTAGTCTTTGACACTTTCATAGAGGGCCATGACAAGGACGGCCAAAGTGGCGCAGAGGAGTAAGGGAATAACCATACCAAAGGACACTAAAAAGCCCCGTAATTGAAAAAGTAAAATCGCTAAAATTGCCACAATAAAATCCTTAAGCCATTGACGCATAATCCATCTCCTCCTGGTCTAATAGTCCTGCTACTCGTTCAATCAAACATTGGCCCAGGTCATAACCCAAGTCTTCTCCAATTCCCCACAAGTGGGCCACCAAGTCAGAAATAGCCGGCCCCAAGTCGCGGTCAACACTAACATCCAGCGCCAAACTGGTAAAGGCTTGGGCTAGCGAAGGCAGCTGATCCCAAGAATCCGGCCGCAAATTGGCACAGCGGGCATAGGAATCTGCCATCATGACACAAGCCATATAGGCATCCGCTAAAGCCAACTTGACTTGACAAGGCTCTTGGTTTTGGACCCGGTTTAAAAGCGCAAACTTGGTCAAAACCAAGACACAATGGTCATAAGCATCCAACAAATCAAAGCCATAGAGGCGGTTGTAATGTTCAACTAAATGCAGGGTGTTTGTTAACTTCATTTTTGCTCCTTTTCTTTTAATCCTTTTCAACAGCCGACTTATTTATAGGAATGTGTAATCCAGGCTGACTTCAACTAGCCACTTACATCCCTCTGCCAGTCCAAAATTCTGACAAGCCTGGTCTTCTCCCCTTTATTTGGCCTGGCTCTTAAACCAAGCGGGCTCTAGCTCCTGGTAGCCGCTCTTTTTGAAAGATTTAGCTTTGAACTTTTTCTCCTCCTCACCATTCGCCGCTAGGTCACTCAGCCGGTAAATATGGTCCTTGTCCCAGCGCTCTAAAATCTTGAAGTAATAAGACAAGGGGTGCTTGGCGTCCTTGGCCCGGTAGAGGGCTTCTTCTAAGAGCTTGCCTTCAAAGAGCAGACAATAAGCCTTTAACTTGTCCTGGTCGTCTTCAGGCATGGCTTCATTGAAGAGGATCTGATAGCGATTGGTGATCCGCTCCAGCACCTGACCTTCATAGTCGTCTTGGTAGGCTGGGGTTTGGAGTTTTTCCGGCAATGACGACTCGGTGGCCGACTTTTCATTGTGGATTTCATCCCCACTCTCTTTATCACTCTCGGTCGCTTTGTCATTCTCATCGCCTTGGGTCACATAGCGGCGTTTTTTGATCTCCTTGACGAAAAGTTGCATGATGGCCTGGTCAACCCGACGACTGGACTTCAACCAAAAGTCGCGCATAGCTTCAAAGGTGGCCTCAATAAGCTGGCTATCTTGGACCAGGGACAACTCCTTCTCCAGTAAATCCATCACCGGCCCCCACCCACAAAGATGGAATAAGACAGGGAGTGTAAGAGAGTCACTTCCTGGTGGCGGTTAGAATAGATAATCTTCTTAAAATCTCGGCTAAAACGCTCTAATAAAAGCTCCACCTGGTCCATGGAAAAGCCCGTCTCAAAGGCAATCAGCCGCTTGGGCAAACTATAGATCCCCACCTGGCTACACTTGGGATTGGTCATCAAATACAAGGCAAAATAACGGTCTTCCTGGCTATAATGGTCCAAAGCTTCCAGCGACCGCCAAAAGCTGGTTGGAACCACACGTCTTACTGTCATTATGACCTCCTTGGTTGTTATTTTTGCTTATAGTGTTTGAAAAAACTCTTAAAAATCTTCAATCAATCTCACCAGACCAAAATACTGACTTATTTTCTAGGCGACTTTAAAAGTCGGCCCCTCACTATGCAAGAAATGACACTTTCTGTCGGCTTGTGTCACCATAAAAAAATCTCGATAAAAGGCCCTCCTTCCTCCCTATAAATCCCAGCATTGCGGCATTGAAAGAAGCTGTCTGCCCCTTTCCATTTTTAAAGATATTATATACAATGTAAAAAAGCAAGGCTTTTTATAATATTTTGCATAAATTCTATTCCTATGATATATTCATATTTCGATATTATTTTCAGATTCTACTCTGAGTAGACTTTTTTCTAAGTTTTCTACTTAAAGTAGTATACAAAATGTAATATAAGAGCAATCTGTGATGGTTGAGATTTTAGAATTTAATATAACAAATGTAAATAAACGGTTCACATTTGTGAATGACTTATCTACGTTTGTTAAGATTTCTACCCTTTTTCTATTACAATTGTGGGCATTTACTCTCGTTTTTCGGTATAATATATGAAAGTTAAAAAAACGTTCCCAAAAAGCAACATTTCCATGATGGTGGAAAAGCTATCGATGGATTTCATAAAAAATGAGAAAATTGCCATTATCTCATGGCCAAAGGAGGAAAGACCATGCCTACACTTGCCAACCGGCTCAAATCAGCCCGTGAAGCGGCCGGACTGACCATTGAGGCAGTCAGTGAAAAAATCGGTAAATCCGTATCAACCGTCTGGCGCTACGAACAAGGAAAATCCGAAGTCAACCAGGAAAGCTTGACCAAGTTAGCCGAACTTTATGGGGTGTCCGAGCTCTACTTACGCGGCTTTTCCGATATGAAGAGCGCCGATGTTATTGAAGTACCAGTCTATAAGAAATACAAAAAAGGCAAGCTCAAAGCCGCTAAGAAAAAGCACTTCTTCGAACTTGCCTCCATGGGCCTCCCTAATGAGGAAATCTTTGCGGTCAGAATTAATGACCCATCCATCCAATCCCTGCTCAGTAAAAAGGACTATGCCCTAGTCGACCCCCTAGCTGAAGTCAAGGCAGGCGATATCTTGTGCCTGGCCGATAAGGACTCCGGACACTTGAAATTAGCCAAATACCAAGTTTACCAGGACCTGCCACTCTATCTGCCCCTGGGGGATAAAACTGAAGTCAGAGACAGTGACGACTTTGAAGTCTTAGGAAGAGTCTTTGCGCATTTGGGGAGAGTATAAGAAAAACACCGTTCCAGCTGGAATAAAAGCCGGTGGAACGGTGTTTTTGTGTGGTTTCTAAGTGTGTGGGCGGCTGATTATGATATCTGTATCATACAGTTCTCATTTAATACCCTATAAGCTAAGGTTTTTGGGAAAATCCGCCTATTTCTTATCCCAATGAAATATTCTTGAGATGAATTTATCAAGAGCCAGAAATCCAGCTGCAAAAAAGAAACAGACGACAGAAACGACCACTAGAGCCAGTAAGGTGCCAACCGTCGCAAAGAAAGCATTCGCTAACTGACGATAAAGGGGTCGGGGATTCCTTAGGGTTTGGGACTCGGCTTGTTTGAGGTCCGCCTGCATGAGCTGACTATTGATCTTACTTTGGTTGGCCGGATCCTGGGCCGCTTCCTCATAAGTCTGAGTCAGAGATTCGGGAACTTCTAACTGGTGGGCCTGGTAGATTTGACGAGCTAGAGCATTAAAAGTATCAAAGGCCGCCTGGTCATAGTTATTTTGATTATGGTAAATATCATTATCATAGTGCTCGACCACTTCCTCAATCTCTTGCTTAGTCAGCTCGTCCTTTAAGCCCCCGCCAATTTCTAAATGCATGTAAGGATTGTCCACGCTCGTTTCTCTTGGATAAGAGGCGTCCGTTCTAAAGAGGAGAAGGGCCCATTCATTTTGAGGCTCATCCGTCATCCCCCACTGACTGGCCAGTGTTTGGCTATACTTTGACCGATTGAGTTTTTCAGTCGTTGGGAGAACGGCCACCGCTAGCTTGGCCTGGGTGAATTGGTCCAACTTGTAGCCCTCGGTCATAATGTGCTGGGTGGTGAAGTCATTCAAGCGCTGACTGTAGTCCGACACGTAATATTCTTGGCTGGCGGCTGGATAATCCGGTTGTTGATAGGTCCGATATAGGAAATAGTACATGGCGGTAAGCGCAAGCAAAACAACCAAAAGGGAAATATTCCCCGAGCAACCCCTTCGTTTAGAATTTTTCTTCTCATCTTCTATTTTTCTGTCCTCGCCTAGTGCTTTTTGTTTTATTATAACCGATTTTGGCTTTATTCGCCTTTTCTTTGTTTACCTATTAGAAAAGTTTTAGCTAAGGAATGGGACTAGGAAGGACTTTATTAATTGATCACTGTACTTGAAAGATTTAATACTATATTTTACTTATACTAATGATTGTTGAACCATCTTACTCCCCCAATAAAAAATCGATAAGATTTTTATGGATAACGCCATCCTGGGAAAAATCGAAGGAATCAAGAGATAAGACGTACTTAGGGAAGTTATCCTTTATCTGGCTATAGACAGAAAATTCGCGATCTCGCGTTTCTTTACTTTCCATTAAGTAGGAAACTTGGTAATAGCTGATTTGTCCCTGCTTACTTGCAATGAAGTCAATTTCCTTATCACGAACCCGCCCAATCTGAACCTGATATCCACGTGACAGGAGTTCAATATAAACGATATTTTCCAAGACACGTTCGATGGCTTTTTCATTAGAGAATCCCACAGCTTGTCTAAAACCATGGTCGGTCAGATAATATTTTTCATCTACTGTTAAAATTTTCTTGCCAATGGTATCATATCGCTCGACTTTTTTGAGGAGATAGGCTCGCTGACAGAAGGTTAGGTAATTCAAAACCGTATCCACCGATACTTTACGGCCTTGACTAGCGAAGTATTTTCTGAGGCTATTGGCCGAAAAGGTCTGCCCGATATTTTCTAAACAAAAGCGTAAAATGCGATTGAATAAATCAACGTCACGGATCGCCTGGTATTCAAGAATATCTTTAACGACCACGGTATTATAGATATCGTTCAGATATTTGTAGCTGGCTTCTTTTTCACCTTGGAAGTAACGTAGGGAAGGCATTCCTCCTAGAGAAATAAATTGTTGAAATAATTCTTCCTTATCGAGATTAAGATCTCGGTATAAATGGATAAATTCAGAAAAAGTAAAGGGTTGAATTTCAAAACTGACATAGCGCCCCGCCAGAAGAGTCGATAAGTCACTAGAGAGCAAACTTGAATTAGAACCTGTAAGGTAAATATCACACTCATAATCAACACGTAAAGCATTGATTACTCGCTCCCAACTATCAACCAACTGAACTTCATCAATAAAGAAATAAAGCTTACCTGTTAAATCCTTGACCTGCTTTTGAATATAGCTATAGAAATCAACCCCGTCTTTAATTTGTAGGTATTGACCAGATTCTAGGTTAATAGAAATCATATTTTGAGGATTCACTTGGGGCAATAATTCTTCTTGGATCATCTGCAATAGGGTGGACTTTCCCACTCGTCTCATTCCTGTCAATACCTTAACAACAGGCTGATCAACGAAGGGGGCTATTTTACCAAGATATTTATCACGCTTGACATAATTCATGGAACCCTCTCCTTTCGATTATAATCGATAAAAGTAAAAAAATTAAATTTACTTCAATTATACACGAAATACGCAATCCTTCAAAATCTATTTCGACTATAAGTTAATAAGTGTTATTTATCAAAATTTATTTCGACCAAAGAAGAAAGACTGAAGTCGCCATCTGCTTTTCATCTTTTTGCTGATCTCGTGATTTGAATAAACAATTAAATAATCCGATAAGATCGTCCCCTAAAAATGTGCATAAGAAAAGCACCTACAAGATGTAGATGCTTAAAGGTCGCTATGCACTTGGAACAGCCACTAATTCAGAATCATCATTCACCAAGATACAAACTGGAATACCAAACCCTTCTCCAGCTTTAATGACAGAAAGAATATTTTCAGCGAGCATCTCGACAAAGAACTTAATCCACACTTCATCAGGATGCTCTGCATTTTCAGCTTGCTCAGTAAACCAAATTTTTGAAACAGGTTCAAAGGTGTCTTTATCAATCGCCATCCCTATCAGAATATCGTAAAAATCAAAGCTACAATCAAAGACATAGATCTCTTCTTCCGTATGATTCTTTAGCACTTCGGATCTTAAATTGTTAGGTATTTCACCCAAATCAATCATGACACGTCCAAGAATCGGACCATTTTCTTTTTCAAAATTCTCGATGATACCATTTTCTTCCAATTGATCTTCTAGCTTTCTAAAGTTATCAGCGCCTTTTAACATACAGGGCTCCTTTCCGTGCGTCGCTTATGTCATTTGCCGCTATTTTATTTCCGTCAAACTCGCAATGAGTTTCTCCTCTAATTCTTTTTGTTGAGAAGCGGTCAGTTGGTTGGAAACTCTGACAATTACGGTCCCCACCACACGATGAGATCCAGGTGAAATAGGACTGCCGTCAAAGGCACCCAGATAAGTGTTTCGCTTTTCTGCGTCTTCTGCAGTTTGATACACTTCTATACTGCCACCAGCCTCTGTTCCCTTGTCAATCAAACTATTTCCGAAGACTTCCTCTTGATTGACCAAATTGTAGGAGAAATAGACTTGTGCGGTATAACCGCCTTGCTTTCCAAGCTGTTTATTAGGATCATTATCTTCCGTAACGGCAGAAATACCTGTCACGCCTTCAACAGACTGTATCCGTTCGATCACAAATTTTTCTTCTGGAGCGGTTACTTGTTTGAGTTGCTTCACGCTATCCTCATAAGCTTTCTTGGTGTCTGCGATTTCTTGAGTGACACTTGTGTAGTCTGCCTTGTTGAGTTTTTCTGTTTCACTTTTTAGTTCTTCTAGTTTCTTGGGCTGTTCAGGAACCTCTACTTTAGCTGATTTTGCCTGAGATACCGCTGTTTCAAGCTTGCCAATCGCCTGTTCATCGAGTGCTTTCTCATTCTTTTTCACTAAATCTTCCGCATCAGCGATTTGTTTATCGAGGTCCGTATTCATTTTTTCTACTTTACCCGACACCTCTTTGAAACTATCAATTGCTGCCCTTTCTTCTTTTGACGTACACCCCGATAACAAGGCCACAAAAACTAGAACAACCGCTATAAAAGACTTCCAATTTCTCGACATCTCCCTCATACCTCCTATGAATTATATTTGTAAGCTCTTACATATAGTTTATAGTTTTCTCTCATAGAAGGAAAGAGGGAAATAGGATTTATTATTCTTATGTAACGCAAGCTCTCATCATGGCTTCCGCTAGACCAAGCCTTAGTCTTACGAGGTGGGGCATTTATTATAGAAGGTTGTCTCATTGATAGGCTAACGATAAAATTACAATAAAAAGAATAGGAGGTTTTCTTATGAATATTCATTCTGTTTCAGATTTGATAAACCAATTTCCTGAAGTTGAAGAGGAAGTCCTAAATCTGGCCGCCCTGTCTTTTTAACTAAAAATGGCTATAGCACCATGGTACTGATGAGTAATGACCAACACGAATTCATGACTCAAGATATTGAAATCAGGCTCGATGAAGCGGATCATCTGACAGCGTCCACAGATACAAGATATAGTCTCGATGAAGTGGTTGAACGCATCAAGGAAGGTATTAACCAGCATGCCTAAGTATCACATTCGTATTCTTCCAAGCTTTGAAGAAGGTTTAAATCAATTGTCGCTTAAATTGTTTTAACATTATCCAAGTCAGCTGCAGCTATGAATCTTGTAGAAAACACTTGCAGCAATTGAAAACGCTCAAACGAGAATGTCCTTACTAGTCTCTAACTATTCTATCTTCTATGTTGTGATTGACTCCGTGATAAAAATCCGTCGCATGCTCTACAGCAAGCGACAGCTTGATTATCACCTGTAAAGAAAGGTTCTATAATAAAAGGGCAAGCCACTTTACTATAAATGGCCTGCCCTTCTTGAATTACTTTTTATATTTTTTAATTTATTTAAGACTGCATATCTATCTTCCCGCAATAGGTAATAGTAATCCCTTATTGTTCAACGTCCACTTCGATGGTTGCGACTGGAGAAGGATTTGTTGAATTCATCGGAACATAATCAATTTGAATTTTTTGTGGTTTATGTTCTTGATCTGCATACATAAAATAGACTTGTGAATCTGCTGATCTGCCAGGAGCTATTTCGTCATAACCTGTTTGTTTACTAATGCGCTCCAAGGCATGCCCTTCTTCATCATAAACTTGGAGATCATGGGTATTTACTACAAAATTCTTCGGTAAATCATAATTTTTATAACTAAAATTAATCACAACAATTCTACTCGAATCGAAATAATCACTATTATGCATATAATTAGGCAAACTATCAGGATTAGCACTAGCGGACTTTATCGTTAATGATGCCTTATTTCCATCAGCAGTTTCTAAAATAACTTCTTCATTAGCCTTACTAATCGGTTTCTTATTTGCTTCGGAATCTGTAGGATGTTCCCCTTGTGAGTCTTGTGACGCAGCCTGAGAAGAACTCTCTGCCGGATGATTATTGGAATGATCTACAGGTACAATTGCAAGTAATAATAGACCAGCTAATACGATTATAGTCCATACATACCACTTCTTATACCAAGGTTTCACCTGCACACTTTCATATAATTTTCCATCTTCACCAATAAACTGGTTCTTTTTCAAATTTTTATTCTTATCGCTCATTATAGTCTTCCTTTCCATCTAAACTCTACGTTCTAACCCCCCAAAAGTCGCTACACATCATAAGGCATAATTTTCTCTTTAATCAGGTCTTTATAGCCATGACGTATTTTTTTACGATACTGTAATTTGGACTTAGGATTCTGAGTGTTTTCCTTATAAGCTTCAAAATCAGCTGTATTAATCATTTCACTTTCGCCAATTTGTGGGCCTTCACGGTCTTCATCATAGTTAGCGGCGACGTATTTCAATAACTCTTCATTTAGAAATTCTGCCTTGGCATAGTCTTCTAATACGCGTTCCTTGTAACCATTAATCTCATTGGCTAATATTTCATCCGTGGACTGATTTTTATATTTTTCCGGACTTGAGATAATGGCTTGGAAAATATCACGAATTTTTTCACTCAATTCAGGTTTACGGCGGCCAAATTCATCAATGGTCTTTTCAGCTTCCTGTTTGAATTTCTCTTTGTCTTGTTCTTCCGTTGATTCACGGTAACGGTCAATCAGAAGGACGAGGTAATCATAATCAATCTGCTCTGTCCGAACCGATTCAATCTCATATTCGATATCAATTGGATAATCTTCCTCAAGCTCATCCTCATCATTCATTTCTTCCTTAATCCGTTCGATGAGATTCTTATAAGCACCGGTATAGTCTTCAAATTCTTTACGATCAAAACCGTATTGAGCCACAAATTCCGCTTCACTAAAATCACTATAGACCTCAATGGTCCGGTAAATACTATCAAAACGTTGAAAGGCCTTGGCTACCCGCTTCATTTCAGCTAAGTCCGTGTAATTGTTGAAACTCTCCACACTTGGCACCAGAGTTCTTAATTCTTTAACCGCTTCATCCAGCTCTTGCTTAGATTCTTCATAGCTTGGCGCTTGAATCTGATCTTCTCCACCATTGGAATAGAGTAAGAGAGCCTCCTTAACGGCTTCTTCAAAGATCGCTGGGGTTTGAAAGGTAACAATTTGCCCATATTTCTTATGGTCATCGAAGAGACGATTAGTCCGCGAGAAAGCTTGGATCAAGTGGTGAGGTTTCATGGGTGGTCGATCCATAAATAAGGTCGATAGACAAGGAGCATCAAAGCCTGTGAGTAAGCGATCGACAACAATCACCAAGTCGACTTGTTCGGAACGCACCTTATAAGTATCTGACTTACGCGCCAAACGCTGGTTTAAGTTCTGGTTATAAGCATTCAAAGTTTCAAGCGAAAAGTTCATACCAAATTCTTGGTTATAATCTGCTAAAATCTCTTTCATCGCTTCTTTACGGTCTTGAGAATCGTGTTCATTGTCAGAAATCGAGAAGGTAATCGCGACCTTAGGAAAATCCAAGACAGCGCGTTTAGTCGTCTCACTAATGGATACGCGCGGATGCTGACCTGTTTTAACTTCTTTAAAGAGTTTGTAGTAGGCAATGGCTTTATCAATTGATGTGGTCGTTAAAATGGCATCATAGGTCTTCCCTACTCCATTATTGAAGCCAAATTTATTTTGTGACTTATTAATAATGGAATCAACGACCTCTTCCATATGATCAGGATGGTCAAAGATGGCTGAATCTAGTTGGACTTCCTTTTCCTTCTTATCAATCGCTGAAAGGTTCGTCTTAGGAAACTGATCAGCTACCAGTTGATCGAGTTGAAAATCACTAAAAGTTTGCTTGTATTCAATTTGAAAGCCTAAGACCGCCTGATCATGCATGGCCTCTTGAACGGTATACTTATGTAGACATTCCCCATACTGTTCTTCCGTCGTCCGAGCTAAGTCACCAAAGGCATCCCGAGCATTTTCAGCAAAGAGAGGTGTTCCCGTAAAACCATACCAAAGCGAATATTTGAAAAACTTTTCGAGTTCAAATTGCTTCTGCGGTGTCACCGCGCGATGACATTCATCAACAACGACGGCAAGTCTTAAATCTCTGAGTTTATTTAAACGTTTATTATCAGGATTTTGCTGGTAACGTTTCATGACATGGTTTAATTTCTGGATTGTGGTAATCACTAAGGACCGATCCTTAGACGTTAACCGTTTGATCAAGTCATTGACATTAGCGGTTTCATCCACAGCGACAAAATCCGCCTCAGCATATGAAGTGAAAGCATTGGTGGTTTGTTGGTCAAGGTCTCTGCGGTCAACAATAAAGATGGTCTTATCAATGGAAGCAATTTTAAGAAGGTTACGCGCAACCTTATAGGAGGTTAACGTCTTCCCTGACCCTGTCGTATGCCAAACATAGCCTCCCTTTTGTTGGTAACTCGCTTGGCGAATCGCCTTAATGGCATGAATTTGATAAGGGCGTAAAAGGATTACCGACTTACTGGACTTATCCAAGACTGAGTAATTAGCAATCATTTCATGGGCTTCTGGAATTGAGAGCGCAGAAGTCGTAAAATCTTCTAAGTTAGTTACGGGTTGGTTCTCTTGGTCCACCCAGCCCGTTAAGAATTTAGCATTCAACCTACTATTAGCGGCAATGTATTTGGTATCAACACCATTCGAGACCACAAACATTTGTAGCATGGAGAAAATCCCATGGTATTTTCCAGTTTTGATATAGCGGTCAATTTGGTTAAAGGCTTTCTTATAGCCTTCCGAACGATTCTTCAATTCAATTTGAATCAGAGGGATACCATTAATCATCAAAGTCACATCAAAACGTCCGTCTTGGTCAAGAAAATCACGTTTTTCACTGCGAAATTGATTAATCACTTCATAATGAGAGCTGCCTCCTGCAATTTCATTTCCGTTAATCACCATTAACTGGCAAGCGCCAAGCGAGGCATCCTCGCGATGAAGCTCTACTTGGGCCACCCCATTCTCACCGCTTAACCATTCTCCCGCGACATAGAATGACGGAAAGTCCAATTGCGATTTAATCGAAAGCTTCTCCTGACTAGTTAGGGGAACGCCATCTAATTTGGCCGTATTATTAGCCTCTAGCTGTTGGAAGAAGTTCTCCCATAAATCGTCCGCTGTTTTCAAGTCAGAACGATAAGTCCACTGCGATTCCCTTTTCGTTAACAGTTCTATTAAGCGTTCTTCCATTTGCTGCTCTTGAGTAAAAATTTTTGGCATATGATCACTTATCCTATTGCTTTTCTTCACCTAAAACATAGCTTTTAATTGTCTTTATCATTTTATAATACTTCCAGTATAGCAAAGAAAATAAAGGCTTTCAGTGAATTTTTTTACAAGAGAACGGTGTGTGTGTATAAAAGATGGGGCTGGGGATAGAAATATTGCTAAGTAAGCAAAATGGAATTTTGAAAATAGAGATTTTTGGATTCAGGATAAGTTGGGGAACATCAGCAGCTTTAATCCAAATGCTGAATTGCCTTCGCAATTTTTCTATGTGGATTTAGAGTCTGTTTGTGGTACTCAATTAGTCGATTATAAATTCATGAGTAAGGAAGAGGCACCTTCACGAGCTAAAAGATTAGCTAAGAAAGGTGATATTTTTTATCAAACAGTTCGACCATATCAAAGAAATAATTTACTTTTTAATGAAGATGATAATGAGTTTGTTTTTTCAACTGGCTATGCACAGATTAGGACAAATATAATAAATAATAAGTTTCTTTTTTACTTATTGCAAACAGATAAATTCGTATTAAAGGTCCTAAGTATGTGCACAGGGACCAGCTACCCAGCAATAACTTCAGCTGAAATGTCTAAGGTAATAATTCATTATCCTAAAAAACAATTAGAGCAAATAAAGATAGGTGAATTGTTGAATCGATTAGACTTTATTATTACTCTTGAGCAACAAAAAATCGAAAAGTTAGAGCTCCTGAAACAGTATTTGTTGCAGAATATGTTTGCCGATGAGAGTGGATATCCTAACTTAAGGTTTAGAGGTTATACCGGTCCTTGGTTCAAAAATAAAGGGAAAAATATATTTAAAAAGATTACAGAAAAAAAACAAGCCCATCTTCCTGTCTTATCGGCAACACAAGATAAAGGCATGGTGCTAAGAGATGAATTCAATGAAAGGCTACAGTACGATAGAAAAAACCTCTCTAATTACAAAGTTGTAAGACCTGGTCAATTTGTTGTTCATTTACGTTCATTTCAGGGAGGGTTTGCACACTCCAATTATTTAGGTATAACTTCTCCAGCTTATACTATATTCGATTTTATAAATACTAACGAACATAATGATATCTATTGGAAGTTTTACTTTGCAAATGATCACTTTATTTTACTATTAGAGAAAGTAACTTATGGTATTAGAGATGGAAGAACTATAAATTTTTCTGATTTTTGCACTTTGAATATTAATTTTCCATCATTAAGTGAACAGAATAAAATCGCCAAATTATTATTTTCATTAGATTCTCTTATTAATCTCAGAACAACTAAATTAGAAAACTTAACCTCTCTAAAACAAAAACTCCTGTCTTCCCTGTTTATCTAAAATCAATAAAATCGCCTCTGCTAGCTGATTGAGCAGGGGCGATTTACTTTAGTAATGGTATTTACACGATAGGACTTCAATCGCGTCATCTGTGACACGGTAAACTAAACGATCTTGTCTAGTCAGTCGCCTTGACCAATAACCCGATAGATCATATTTTAAAGGTTCCGGCTTACCTAGTCCTTGGTAGGGGGCTTCTTTGATGGCTCGTAATAAGCGATAGATCTTATCATAGACTTTTCGGTCATTTTCTTTCCAAACGTCACGTTCGATAACAGACCCCCGACTCCAATGAACTTTCATTAGATTTCCTCAACTTCATAATCGCCACGATCGAGCTCATCCATGGCTTGGTAGAGGTTTTCACGGTTGGCGCGGCTCGATAAGAGATGGTAAGTCTCCATCAGACTGTCAAAATCTGATTTGGCCATAACAACCACATCATTCCCATTCTGAGAGGTTACAGTATATTCAATAGCATCTTCATTAATCTGGTCCATGTATTTCTTCATATTCTGTCTGAAATCACTATAATTGGTTACTTCCATCGTGCTCACCTCACCACTATTGCACAATAATTTGTACAACCTTTCAATTCAAAGCTATAACTGACATAGAATCTCCATCATCTTGTTATTATCCTTATCCTCTAACTCTTGAATAATATGGAGATAGGTTTTTTGAGTCGTCGCCATGTTGGCATGGCCCAAGCGTTTAGCCACACTTGCAATTGACACACCACCATAAAGCAGCATAGAAGCGTGCGTATGGCGGAGGGCATGAATAGTGATCTCTGGAATTCCAGCCTGTTGGCAGAGTTTAGCCAAGCGTTGATTGACTGTTGAATTATGGATCCGTCCCTGAACGAAGATCGGCTTTTGTTGAGGATAATTTTGAATGAGTTGTTGGAATTGTAGAGTCAACTGCCAATCTAGACGTAGCTTGCGCACCGAAGAAGCATTCTTAGTCGGCACAAAGCCGCCTTCATCCTTCTTGTAGTCCCAGGTCTTATTAATCGAGAGCATGTGCTGGCTGAAATTGAAATCTGAAGGTGTAACACCCAAGGCCTCACTGAAACGTAAGCCTGTTTTGGCAACTAAGAGGATGAGCCAATCATAAGAAATCTCTGTCTGCAAGTGTAGTTGATTTAATAACTTATGCAAATCTTCCTGGTTTAGATACTTGGCCTTTTTAATCTTCCCTTTGACGCCTTTAATCACAACTTTTCGCGTCGGATCGCGATCAATTAATCCCTCGTCATAAGCCTCCAGAATCGCTCCTTTCACTAAATGATGAAAGTCTAAAGTCGTTTGTTTCTCATGACTTTGGGCAAATTGATTAAGTAAAGCTTGATAGTTCTTCTTAGTCAACTGGTCTAAAGTTAAGTTTGGCGCTAAGTGTTTCAAATGCCGCCAGGTTAGGTCGTATTTCCTCAGAGTCACATCACGCACCGCCCCTAACTTATATAGCTCAAACCACTCCTTAAAATATTCATGAAAAACAATCTTTCGTTTTCTTGCCATAATAAAACCTCCTGATAATATTTGTTCTAGCGAACCTTCTTATTATCAGGAAGTTTATGGAGATGTTAAATAAATAATGATTGGAGGAGCTTGGATTTTATCAGCTTAAATTCTTTTAATTTGTTTTCTTCCAAATCAATTAAATCAGTTGTTGATTTTAATAATCTACCAATACGTACTCCTTCTTCATAAGAAGGAACAGAAATTTTCAATTCACAAAATTTGTTTTTAGAAATATTATAACGTGAGATCCCTTGAGCTAATTTCATAACTCTTGAACGAAATTCTGGAGATCTAAAATAGTAAGCTAAATAATAAGAATCTATCTTTTCTTTTATCCGAACTCCAAAACAGAAACTATTTAAATATATATTATTAAGATCGTAATCCCATAACGATGACATTCCTACTTCCTCAGGGGTTTCAGAAGAAGTTGTGAAAAGAAAGTCACCTTTCTTAACTTCGTTTTGCTTATAGTCGATATCAATTGCGTCAGTTCCATCAAGTTTTGCTACAGGGTTATCAAAAACATTTTTATATTCTATGTATCTAGCTTCACCCTTTCCAAAATCTTCTTTTGTCTTACCGGATAGTCCTGAATAACTATCGCTAATTGTATTTAATTTACTTCTTTCCCATTTGTTATTATAACCTTTAAATCTAACTCTAGGATATCCGCTCTCATCAGCAAACATATTCTGCAACAAATACTGTTTCAGGAGTTCTAACTTCTCGATTTTTTGTTGCTCAAGAGTAATAATTCTATCTAAAGAATAGAAAAGTTTAGAGATTTTAGATTGTTCAAATGTATTTGGGACTTTTACAGAAATTGAATATATTGTTTGCTTTGATAAACTGGGAACACCCGAGGCTTCATTATACTTTTTCCAATTAATGGTCTTAAATAGATAGTAAAAAAACATTATATTATTTTGTTGCTGTGTTGTTATATAGAATAAAGTATCTACTGTCCAAAATGGAGCTTTTAAATAAATTGGATTATCTATAGTTCCTTTTCTGCCCAAACCTACAGCATCTATATCGGATAAACTCTTATTTACCGATAACATGTAACCACCTGTACCATATACTGGAATGTGTCCTTCAGAAAGATTTTTATAATCTTTTCCAGAATTAATTACTGTTAGTTCATGTAACTTATCCTGAATCCAATCATCCGTGAATCCCTTGAACCTAAGCTCGGGTTGTTTTCTTTCTTCTGCCATTATTTAAACACATCCTTTATCGCTTGAATGAGTTCCGCAGTTTCATCTGTCACCTGCAAGTCATCCACCATTTCTAAGAATTCGGCTGTGGTTTGCTCAAGTTCTTGGTTAATTTCTTGCATGTCCTTGCTGACTTGGACGATATCGATAGGTTCAGGTTCTTCGAAGGTATCCACATAGCGCGGAATATTGAGGTTGTAATCATTCTCTTGAATCTCTTCATAGCTTGCTTTATGGGCATATTTGTCAACGTCTTCCCGCTTATTATAGGTATCAATAATTTTATCAATATGTTCTTTCGTTAAGATATTTTGTGTTTTTACTTTTTCAAACTCTTTGGACGCATCGATAAAGAAGACATCACGGCTGGTCCGATTCTTCTTCAAAACAATAATCGTGGTTGGAATGCTGGTGTTATAGAAGAGATTTTCAGGGAGCCCAATCACCGTATCAATATACCCATTCTCAAGCATGGCCTGACGCAACTTACCTTCAGAGGCACCCCGGAAGAGGACGCCGTGCGGCAGGACGATACACATGGTTCCATCAGTACGCAAGTGGTAGAAACCATGGAGTAAGAAGGCGAAATCAGCCCGTGACTTAGGCGGTAAGACCCCATAGGCAGCAAAACGCGGATCGTCTAAAAAGCCCTTATCTGCCGACCACTTCTGGGAGTATGGTGGATTCATTAAGACAATATCAAAGTTAGTTGGTTCATCTGTGGGCCAGTCAGCGTCCAAGGTATCCCCATTGCGTAACTTCTGATGGTCAGTTGGCACTCCGTGGAGCATCATATTCATCTTGGCCAAGTTGTAGGTTGAGGTATTGATTTCTTGACCAAAGTAACGAATGGAATTCTCCACGTTCTCATCAGCGTACTTCTTGGTGTTTAAGAGCAGAGATCCTGACCCCATGGTTGGGTCATAAGCCGTCAATCCTAGCTTGTCTTCTTTTCCTTGGATAGCAATCCGGGTCATTAATTCTGAGACGGGTTGGGGCGTATAGAATTCTCCCGCTTTCTTCCCGGATTCAGAGGCAAACTGACCCAGTAAGAATTCATAGGCATCCCCTAAGAGGTCCGCATTTTTAGCAAAGTTCAGTCCCGCTAATTCCTTCATCACCGCTGTAATGGTTTGGTTACGTTTCTGAGGTGTTGGGCCCAAGCGGCGCGACATGAGGTCCACGTCTTCAAATAAGTTCTCGAAATCAGGATGGGACCGTTCAATATCACGGAAACCCTGAGCTAACTCTTCCAGCATAAAGTTATTATCATTAATCTTTTCCATAAACTTGGTAAAGGTAAAGTCAGGATGAATGGTGTAAGAATAGGTGTATCTTAATTCATTAAGGAGATCTTCACCGTCCTCTTCATCATAATAAGTTTCCTCGTATAGGGCTTGCGCTTGGTTAAGGTCGACAAAGTCTTCCCCCATCAAATCACAGGTCTTTTCTAATAGTTGGTCGGATAGAAACTTATAGAAAATAATTCCTAAGGTATAGTTCTTATATTCGTTGGCATCCATCTTTGAACGCAGCACATTCGCCGAATTCCATAGAGCCTGTTGAATGGTCGTTACTTGTTCAGACATTAATAGTCACTCCACCTTCAAATAATAAAAAAGTTTTTAATTCTAATTATACTGTAAACCAGTAAAAAACCCAAAAGATCCTTGACTAGCTTTAAGCTTTCACTAAATCAAAAAAGGCTTTGACCATCGTCTCAGCCTTTATTTTCAATTTTATCGCTTATTTTTAGGCGGACGTACGTCTACCTGCAATTCACTGTATTCAATGTCATAAATATCGAAAAGATGGCGAATAATGTTCATCTTATTCCAATTATTAATGCCCGTATCAATATAGATATCTTTAGTGACCTGATTACGCCATTCACCTTCACTCGTTGACAAACGCGTTTGCCAGCCCCGTGATTTTTGTTCCTCTGCTATTTGATAAAGGGTTTGATAGTCCAGATAAGCAAGTTCTTGTAAAACTTCAATCAACAAGGTTTTCCAATTTTTGACCGGCCGATATTCCTGGTCCCGAAAGATATAGCCTTTAATCTGATAGCTATTAAAATCTTTTTCCCCGTCATAAGTTTCTAATCCATCTTGGCTCTCCGTTTTAATTTCAAAATCAACGTCCGGATAGGGCCATACTTCCAAGGCTTTATCCGCTAAGAGACGTGTTCTTTCCTTAATGGTTTCTTCATTCCAATGGTCCACTTCCCTAGGCAAGGCATTAAGGTATACGAAATGGCTCTCATTAAAGCCTTTGTCCATGGTCTTCTTGGTTTGAAAGGACTTGTTACTATATTTGGAATTATAACCAGTGATAGTTAAATTGCCTAAACGATTTAGGTAACTTTCATGAATCGCCTCATAGTTAGGACCTAGTTCATTTATCCAAGTTTTACTTAACTTTTGTGGCATGATATGCTCAATCGAATAATTTCCTTCCTCTATCCCTTGATAAATATTCAAAATCTCATGATGATTATAATTTTCTAATCGCTCAAAGAGATAAGTCCGATAATTAGGGCGAATATTATAGAAATCCCTCATCCGTAAGTCAGGTAAGACTTCTTCATCTTTAGGGAAGGCTATATTTTTCGACTTATTAACCAGTAAAGCGCCTAGAACTTCGACTTTTTCTACGGATTGGCCTTCTTCTTTAGCCTGCTTATAGATCCGTTGAAAATCACGGTATAAGGAAGAATAGAATTTATTAAATAGGTTTGTTGAGGATTTAATGATAATGTGACGAGCAGTAAAGGATTCGATCAGTTCTAACATAGCAACCGCCTCATCCTCCAATAGTTCTCCCTTATTATAGGCCAGGATCAATGACATCAAGAAAGGCCGCATTACTGTTAGATCGATTTGACTAAGGCGGAATAGAATATCATCAATGGCATGGTGTCCTGTATTGGCTGATACCACTTCCTGAAAGGCATAGGAATAATCATTAATTTCTTTAAAAAATCTTTCCTTGTCCGTGAAATTATTCTCATAAAACCTTTTGAAATCTTCATATAAGCGCGATTTAACTGGATACTTGCCTTGCTTAATGGCCATGTAATACCAGAAAAATAAGCTTAAATCATATTGGGTCCGTTTTTCTATTGGATGCCAGTAAGTGATAAAATAACGATTTTGGTCTTCCTGGTTTTCATTCATTAAGAGGAAATTCCGTATCTTATCCGCTTCAGTAAGATCCACTCCAGTTGAGTTAAGGCTTTCGAAAATTAATTGAGCATCATCATCCGGC
Organism: Aerococcus mictus; assembly: GCF_003286595.3. Classification (NCBI taxonomy): domain Bacteria; kingdom Bacillati; phylum Bacillota; class Bacilli; order Lactobacillales; family Aerococcaceae; genus Aerococcus; species Aerococcus mictus. The sequence goes on from NZ_CP132985.1 coordinate 1,995,795, forward strand.
GAACTCAAATTAACCCCCATCACTTCAAGCCTGGAAATCACTTGTATCAGATCAACAATAGACAGCGACGTTTGCTCTACTTGTTGGTAAAAATAATTATAATTGTCCAGCACATTGGTATTACCAACATCAACTGCCCGCTCTGCATGTTTGGGATCTGTCAGTAATAATTTATAAATTTTATCGTCTTCAATATTCAGCCGTAATTTATATTTATCAGCTTCATTAGACAAGCGGTTCACCAAGTATTCATCACGGATATTCTCACTCGTGAAGGACCCCTCACTGACATTGTTATCGTCCATCCAATTACACAAAGCTAGAAATAGTAAAGAAACCGTAGTAATCCGCTGTTGACCGTCAATAACAATGGTTTCATCTATCAGGGTGCCTGGTTTTACAACAATGGACCCGAAGAAATGGGTCCGGCGTCCTTCCTCATGAATACTCATCAAATCGGAAAATAAACGTTTACAGTTATCTAACTTCCAATCATAGTTACGTTGGTAAACAGGGATAATGATCTTTGAAGACCGTTTCAGAAAGTTAGCTAAATTTTGAATACTACCGTCCATAAATACACCTAATTCCTTTAAAAACTTTAACTCTTTTAAGTATAACAAAGAATAAGGCTAATTTAGTGATTGCGGTAGTGTTGTTTTATTTTTTACTTTAAAAAAATATTAAATCGCTCAATGCTTTCTATTTTTAATAATTTATCAATTATCCTATGTTTATCATTCTATTAAAGACAAATTCACCCCAATCCCCTTGACAAATCCATTCTAACCGGATTTAATTAAAGAAAGTGTTTTCATTGTATTTTATAACGAGACAATCAACTATCAAACAATATCTTAATGGAGGAAATAATATGAAGAAACGACCACAAGGATTCCTATATCTAACCGCCCTACTTGCCTTATTCCTTGTCGGCTGCCAAAACAATCCTGACCAAGCCACTGACACCAGCGAAAGCCAGGAATCGGTAAGTTCTGAATCCAGTTCAGAAAAAGAAGAAGCCAAGGAAAAAGAATCCAACAAAGAAGAGTCTGAGAGCAAACAAGAGGAGGAAAAAGCAGAAAAAGCTGCCAAGGAAGAAAAGGCTGAAAGTGAAAGCCAAGCGGAAGAGACTGAATCTGAAAGCTCAGCCAATGAGTCCACCGCCACAAGTCTTGAGGATCAGACGACTGATTCTGACCAGCAAGGTATTGATATCGATCAAATCCAAGCAGGGGATTTTTCCACTCTGGTAGGAACTTGGCGTAATGGTCGCGGACAGGAATTTGTCATTCATGAAGACGGCTATGTCGAGCCCCACAGCTTCATCAATTTGGATGGTAGCAAAAGGGAAGGTCAATTTTTAGTGGCAGATCTTAGAGCCACAGATGGTTATATTGGTGGAGCAGCCTTTTACATTATTCCGGCAGGAGTAGAAGTTTATAACTCTATGGATCACCTAGTTGATGCCTCAGATAAAAGCCGTGACCGCTTGCTTGGAGGACACACTTATGACATGATCGAATACCCAAATGAATTCTTTTATCGTGTAGACTAAACCTAAAATTTCAACTCACAAAAAGGCACAGCAATCCCTTCAATGACTAGCGGACTGCTGTGCCTTTTAAATTCTACATCATTTTTATCTATAAACACCAACAAACCACTAAGCCTCAGTCCTTAAATTAAAAACGCGGTCAGTTTCCGCCTTGACTTTCTTGATATAGTAAATCAGCTCAGGGTCAAAGAAGCTATTGGTCCCACAAGAGGGGCTAAGTAATAAGCGTTGCCCCTGGGTGGCTTTGTAGATTTGGTAGATTTGATCACGGATGAGGTTCCGGTTGAAGTCGTTGAAGCTAAAGCGGTCAACCCCACAATTCAGGACGAAATCGCTATACCGGAAGACTTCCTCTACGCTGGGTAAGGACTCAAAGGCATGCCAGTTAAAGACTTGGATGGGATAATCCTTGATCAGGTCAAACATAATATTAGTCCCATGGGCATGGAAGCTGTTAAACCAACCCGCCTTGGAAGCTTCTAATATCTTTAAGTCATAGGGTTTACCAAATTCTAAGTATTCTTCCTCCGTTACCCGGTCATAGCGAATAAACTGAGAAGCCAGGTAGACGCCAGCGGCTCCCAAGTCCAAGGCTGCCTGAACATATTGGACTTGGACATTGGTCAAGTTTTCCAGCGTTTGATGAATGAGCTCCTTTTCTTCACTCCGGATAAATTCGACCGCCCGACCCTGGGTCAACTTATCCAGAATCGTCAGCGGACTGAAGGAAATCACCGTAACCGGCACCTGGTCACCAAGAAGATCTAATAGGTAAGTCAGCGATTTTAACTCGCGCTGGTAGCTGGCTGTACTAATATCGAGGTTATGGGGTAGCTTTTTTAAATCTCCTGGCTGGTTATAAGGGGTCTTAACCACTCTGGATACGCCTCCTTTATAAACCGGCGAATGGTCCACCTCATCCACATAGTCCTCCACCGTAAACAGCCCGTTACTGCTGTGACCAGCATAATCCAGGTCATATTGCTTAACTTTTTCTGCCAGCGCTTGAGCATATTTTACCGGATCATGGTCGACTTGAGGCAGGTGTGACTTAAAGGAAAAGGGAACATAGTCAGTGACTTCTTTATTAATAACTTTTCTGATTAATTCAATTTTACTCATCTTTGTTTTCTCCATTATATTCATTTTACAGGGGGCTATCTTAGAGACTGTTTATAGAGGTAGTTGCCAACAAATTGGGCACAGTGAACCAGGAGGATAATTACGAGGATGGTCCCGTACATAATGACTGAGTCAAAGCTATTGTAGCCATAGTTAATGGCCACTGACCCCAGTCCTCCAGCGCCAACCGTTCCGGCAGCTGAAGTCGTCCCGATAATTCCAATAATGGCCACGGTTAAGTTCACAATCACCAGGGGCGCCGCTTCCACTAAGACGACTTCCTTCATGATTTGGTAGTCACTGGCGCCAAATGAGCGGATGGCCTCAATTAAGGATCGCCCGACCTCACGGAAGGAATTCTCTAATAGGCGCGCCACGGTTGCGGTTCCACTGATGGTTAAGGGCACCAAGGCTGCTGTGCGCCCGATAACCCCGCCAACAATGCTTCGGGTTAAGGGGATGACAGCCACGACCAGGATAATGAAGGGAAAGGACCGGACAATATTAATGAAGGCATCCAAAATGCCATAAATAAGAGCATTGGGTCGCAGCCCTTCCTTATCGGTATAATACAAGGCCACCGCGATGATAAAACCTAAGGCGGTCGATAAAATCATGGTAAAAAACACCATATAAGCCGTGTCAAAAACCGATGGCCCTAAAATTGCTGATAATTTTATTAAGCTCGCTTCCATCTTATTCCCTCCATTCAATCTGATGGTCTTTCAAATAGGCTTCCACAAGTGGTCGGTGCTGGGCAGCGACCTGAATTTTAAAATAAGCGGTAGTTCGGTCATTAATTTCCTCATAATGGGCGTCCTCAATCGTGTAAGGAATTTGTAAGTCGGAAAAAATTCGCGATAAGAGGTCCTTTTGCTGGTCAACATCAGGGAGAACCAACTTAAAGGCAAAGTGCCCAGCTTCCACTTGGGGTTCGGTCTCGGCTTCAAGTCCCATTAAGCGCCTTAAAGCGGGTGGTTGGTCAAGGAATAGATCCACCGTATTCCCTGCGGCAACAATCTTGCCATTTTCTAGAATGGCGACTTTATTGCAGATCTTTTTCACCACTTCAATTTCATGGGTGACCACGATAATGGTTAGCTTCAATTTTTGGTTGATCTTCTGTAAGAGGTCAATGATTGACCGGGTAATTGAGGGGTCCAGAGCGGAAGTGGCTTCGTCAGAGAGGAGAAGCTTAGGGTTCAAGGACAAAGCTCTAGCAATACCTACCCGCTGTTTTTGGCCACCGGATAGCTTGCTGGGATAGGCGTCTGCCTTGGCCGACATATCCACTAAGTCTAATAAACTCTGGATCCGCTGGTCATTCTCTTCAATATTCCATAATTTTAAGGGCAGGGCGACATTGTCACGGACCGTTTTGCGATTAATTAACTCAAATTGCTGGAAAATCATGCCAATTTCTTTTTGCAGGTATCTAAGAGAATTGCCTGATAAGCTTTGAATATCCTCACCGAGGACTTGAATAGATCCCGCATCAAAACTTTCCAAACCGTTGATGCAGCGCAGCAAGGTCGACTTGCCGGCCCCACTCTTGCCAACTAGGCCATAGATATCCCCTTCATTGATAGTCAGGTTAATATCCGATAAGACTTCAAAATTTCCATAGAACTTGCGCAAATGTTTGATTTCTACTAAAGGCTCAGTCATCTTAATCACCTGTATAAGGGAACCAGGTCCCGCCGCTGACCTCTTTGACCAGTTCGACGGATTCCTTGGATTCAAAGGCGTCATGGATAATCTTGACCGCCTCTTTATCTTGGTTACCATCCTTGGTGGCTAGGATAAGGGCATTGGCCTTTAAATCTTTGGGTTCAAATTTATACAGGGCATCTTCGGTCTTAAAGCCGGCCTTATTTGCTGCTAGACCACAGAAAACCGCAATATCCACTTCATCCAGGGACTCGATCAAGGTCCCGCCACCTAATTCCACAAATTCCAGATTTTTCGGATTAGAGGTCACATCGAGCGGCGTTAGTGTTTCCCCTTTAGGAATATCTTGTTTGACTTCAATTAATTTGGCCTGCTCTAAGACACGGAGGGCTCGTTGAATATTTGAGGCATCATTTTGAATAGCTACTTTGGCCCCATCAGGAAGCTCATCCAGGGATTTATACTTTCTACTGTAAACACCAATAAATTGTTCAAAGAGAGGCTTTCCGGCTTTGACTAAGCTCGCACCACGGTCTTTATTAAATTGATTCATATAAGCTTCATGTTGCATGATATTGACATCGACTGACCCATCCATCAGGCCTTCATTACTTGCAATAGTACTCTCTGCAACAGACAGTTCCAGCTTGTAGCCTTTTTCATTCAAGGCTTGTTCAACGTATTTAACCATTCCTGCACTCTGTCCGCTAACACCGAGAACTACCTTCTTCTCTTCTTGTTGGTGAGAAAAATATAGAAAACCCGCAGCAACTAGGGCGATAGCAACAAGTGACAAAACAATTTTTTTCATAGATTTACCTCCAAAGGTCATTCGTTTTATCTCTATCCAAGAAAAATACGGGCACTGGGCTCGTCAGTTTCTCTTCAAGGATTTATTTAATAACTAGGCAGTTATTAGTTTGGAAGTTTAGCATAATCTTTCTTGGTCTAGCAATACGACCAAGATACCCATTCACTATCAGTTATAATCGGCGCTTTAGGTCTTTTGCTATTAAGGAGTTAAAAATGCATTTGCCCTATTGGCTTTATTGCTAAAAAAGGCGTCAATTCAGCTTTTTCAACTTAAGGTGGTGTTTGATCGACAGCTTCAATCAGAAAAAGCTTTCCCGTAAACGATCAATAGTAATCATTTACTTCTTGTTATGGATAAATGGCTTAGTCGAAAAAAATAGCCAGCTCGTAAATATAAGCTGGCTGGTCTTAGATAGTATGGAAATAAAATATAATGTCTTTTATTACTCACTTATATCAGTAGTGGAAAATATTTTGATTAATCGCCTGATTTTATAATCCAGATCTTTGCAATAATCATAGCAAAACATCCTCTCTAAACTCCCCCAAATCCCCTTGACAAAGGCATCCCCAAGGTCTTTAATTAAGGAAAGGGTTTTCAATGCATAAGATGATAGGATTAACCATCCTAATACTTGTCAAATTTTAACCTTAGGGAGGACATATGAAGAAAATCAATTTACCAAAAACCACCATGCTAGCACGAATCCACCAACAAAAGCGATCTCTCCTCGCTTTATCCGTCTTAGTCAGCCTATTTGTAGTCGGCTGCCAAAAAGACAGTAACCAGTCAACAGCCACTTCCCAAAGCCAAGAGGCAGTGACTTCTGAAGCTAGCTCAGAAAAAGCGGACAGTAAAGAAAAAGAAGGGCATCAAGACGATAAGGCTGAAAAGCCCGAAAGTAAAACACCAGAGCAAGTCCATCAACTCTACCAAGCCACTCTCGATTGGTATCAAGAAATCGTTAACCTGGCCAAGAACCATGACATCCAAAAAGCGACTATCGAAGACCCTGAAACTTCTTACGTGGCTTTTATTATTAATGATTCCAATGGGGAAAACATCCAATATGCTTTTTATGACATCAATAAGGATGGCCAAGATGAATTAATCTTACGAGACCAGTATACCATTATTGCCATCTATACCCTGCAAGGCGATAAACCCATACTGGCCAAGGAGGGTGGCGTTGCGGGTTCTGGTGGCGAACGTCGGCTCCTTACTCTCTATGACAACGGTAGCTTTGTCTTCAACACTTTCCACTCCCCAAGTCCCGATGCCCAGGCGACCAATTATCGCATCACTAAGGATGGGCAAGTCGAAGAAGTTAAGAAAGTGGCCTACGACTTACAAGAGACCAAGGACCCTGCCCCCTTACTGGGCCTAGAAAATGACAAAAAACTGGATATCGACTCTTTGCCTTGGCAAAAATTAGCACCAAAAGCCAGCCAACCTAGCTCAACAGCCGCCAGTGAGCCGGCGCCCTCTGCTAGCCATCAGGGCGTAGACATCAAGCAAATCCAAGCAGGAGATCTGTCTACACTAGCAGGAACTTGGCGTAATGGTCTGGGTGAGGAGATGACTATTGGCCAAAACGGCCAAGTAAGTACTGGAGAAATCGTACAGACGACGACTGCAAGAATTGAAGGGCAAATTTTATGGGCCAACCTGCTCGCTGGTTCATTTGGGTCTGGCTTAATCGTTGCTCCTGCAGGCAGTCAGATTGTCTTCCATCAATATACTGATGCCTCGGATCAAAGCCGTGACCGTCTCATCGTGACACAGGATATGGGTTATATTGAATCCCCCGAAAGATTTTATTACCGGGTCGATTAAAGTCTACCTCTTCCAATAAAAACTAAAAAAAGACACAGAAAACTGTTCTTTGTTTAACAGCTCTCTGTGTCTTTTCCTTGTTATCAGGATTTCTCCCAGGGGCTAATCCTCTAAATCTTTCAAGAAAAAACGATCCATAGTCGTATGAATCAAATTTTCCGGTTGAGGAATTTCCTTAAAGCCGTATTTTTGATAGAGACCAATGGCTGCTTTTAAGGAGAAATGGGTCTCTAAATACAATTGGCGGTAGCCGGCTGACTTGACTTGCCGGATCAATTCTTCCATCAAAGCCTGGCCTAAGCCCAGACCTCGGACTCCTGGGGCTAGGTAAATCTTTTGTAGCTCAGCGGATTGGTCGAAAAGCTCACATGCCGAAAAGCCTACCCCACCAAGAACCTGGTCATTGTCATCTACAGCGACAAAATAGCCGCGACTTTCAGGCTTGGCTTGGTAAAACTGGCTTAAATGATCTAGTTCTGGGTCATAGTAGGCCGTTCCTGGTTGGTCTAAGCCTACCGATTCTAATGAATGTCTAATAATTTTAGCCAGTTGCCTATCATCTTTAGCTTGGATCGGTCTGATGGTGGTCATTTTATCATCTCTTTTTCATTTGGGTTTGACTTAGTATAGCATAGGCTCACTTTTTTCTCTGGATTCATGTCGTCCTGGACCGTGACTACTCCTCTCATTCACTAGAAAGCGCTTAATTGTATTCATTATATGATATAATTAACTAAAGAGGTGAAACGTCATGAAATGGAAAAACTATCTGTCATTGGCACTAATAGCTGCCACTCTACTTGGCTGTTCCTGTTCGCCATCCAAAGAATCCAAGGAGACTTCCTCAGCGCCTGAACAAGATTCTAGTCAATCCATGAGCCACTCTCAAAGTCCAGCTAAGGAGTCTGCAGACACTTCCCAGGATAATTCTGAGCAAGCACTTGCCCCTAGTCCAAAGCAAGTGGACAGTGCGACCGCTAGCAGTGAAGAAAAGAGCGATGAAGGCCATGCCTCCGCCTCTAACACTGATCCCCTAGCAGCTTATGACCCCTTAGCCATTGAATACGCCCGCATCTGGCTCCAACTAGGCCCTAACCAAGACGCGGACACCATCAATGTCCATATTATCCCTCAGGGCACGCTCATTAACCCCTACCTAGCCAATGGGGCAAGATACCCAGAAACCGTGACCCAATTGACTGGCAATCGGCTCATCGATGGGGTGGTAACCTATTCCAGCAATCATGATGGGACCATTAACCTTTATAATATCCCCTTGCGTTTCGATCTCCCTGACTTTTCCGCCATTCCAGAGTCAACTTACATCCATGAAACCTATAAAATGGCCCAAGCGACCCAGCGAATTGCTGTAGAGCCCAATCAGCCGGACCAAGTCATTGAAACCATTCAAAAATTGAAACGCTAAAGATTTTCACCGCCTTTTAACAGCCAATAAAAAAGCCTTGATCCAGTTCTTCTTTTCCAGAGAAGTCACTGATTCAAGGCTTTCTTTATCAAGTCCCTTTTTCTATTGGGTAACATTCGACTGATCATTTTTCGCTTAACCACCTCTTTCACGGTCCCGCCACAAGCCATTCAGCAACCTAAATGGAGGTTTGCTCGGATGCGTTGCGACAGTCGACGTTTAACAATGCTTGAAGGTCGCGGGAGGATTGACTACGGTCTTTCAGTCAGATGGGACTAAATGCCTAGTCAAGCTCTGCTCCCGCACTTTCATTAGTTATAAGTTATTGTGGGTCCATCATAGTCCCTTTATCTAAGCCTGTCAATCCCTGCTTTGATGGGCTTTTTACTTAACAATTGATTGTTACAAGCGAACCCCAGTCAAGGCAGCCTCTCCCCGATTTTTAATCGCTTCAAGCGATAAGTGCTGATATGAAAGGAAGCATCGCCGCATAAGAGAAGAGTCTCCTCAGGCTTCAAATCACTAGTGATCACTATTCTGTACACCTCCTAAAAGCCCGTCATCACAGCAAGCCTACCCCCTAAGTGGCGAGTCTTAGCGACTAAACCCTTGCATTTCTCCCTGCTCTTTTCTAAGATAAAAACACATCAAAAGAACTAAAGTAAGTCACTAGTCACTAAGGAATAAAAAGGAGCTATGCCCTATGTCACAAGATCTTTCTCAATTATTAAATGCTAAACGCATCGACCTGTCCCATGAATTACACGAAAATATTCCTCTCTTCAATGCCTTCTCTCCCATACAAGAGAAAACCCTAAATACCATCGAAGAAGATGGTTTCTATGCTAAGGAATACACCCTGGCCACTTCCTACGGGACCCATATCGATTCGCCCGGCCACTTTGCCGCCGGGAAGCGGCTCCTAGATGGGGTGGGCCTGGATGAATTGATCTTGCCGCTCTATGTCCTCCACCTGGAAAAAGAAGTCGCTGCCGATCCCGACTTTTCAGTGACTAAAGACGTTATCCTTGACTACGAAGCCGACCACGGTAAGATTCCAGCCGGGACCTTTGTAGCCTTTGCTAGCGACTGGTCCAAGCGCTGGGATGACCCAAAAGCCTTCTATAATGAAGACGAAAACGGTATTGCCCACACCCCCGGTTGGACCGTTGAGGCTTTGGAATTCTTAGCCCACGAACGCGACGTCAAAGCCATTGGCCATGAAAACCTGGATACCGATCCCGGCCACGTCTACCACGACCAAGAAGCCTTACCGGGTGAATTTTACTGGCTGGACCAAGACCGCTATCAGGTCGAAGTCTTAAATAACCTCTCCGCCCTACCGACCCAAGGCGCAGTCATTGTCGTTGCCCCGCTAAAGGTCAAAGGCGCCCCGAGTTTCCCGGCCAGAGTCTATGCCTTGGTGAGTGAAGACTAGTACATTGCATTTGATTTCCCTTTATCCCTTAACTTTCTCTCCATCAGAAAACCAGCTCCCTCTAAGTATTGAGACTTATTGGGGACCTGGTTTTATTTTAAAATTGTCCGCTTTTACTTTAATTGTTGGTAATAGTCGTCATCCACGGGTTCACACCATTCATTGCTGGTATCTTGGCCAGGGACGGCGATGGCGATATGGGAAAACCAGTCCTCTTTGCTGGCCCCATGCCAATGCTTGACGCCGGCGCCCACATTAATGACATGACCAGGTTCTAGTTTAATTGGGTCTTGTCCCCACTCTTGGTAGTAACCGGTCCCAGCAACCGCAATCAGTATCTGTCCCCCACCCTGACTAGCATGGTGAATATGCCAGTGATTGCGACATCCCGGTTCGAAAGTCACATTATGGATATCCACTTGTTGACTTGATAAAGGAGCCAGGTAACTCTTGCCAATAAAATACTGAGCAAAGGCGGTATTCTCTTCTCCAATTGGGAAGGGCATCCGTTTAGCATGGGCAGCCATGGCCGGGTTTGAGTAGGTCGAGTCGCCCTCATGGATGGCCCAGATATCTTTGGCCAGGTTAAAGACGGCCCAGGCTTTGGGCCAACCCACATAGAAGCCTAGGTGGGTGATGATGCCAGCAATTTCTCTTTGGCTGACACCATGCTTTTTAGCATTTTCGAGATGGTAAACTAAAGAAGAGTCCGTGATTCCCATGCTCATCAAGGCGACTAAGGTAATGATGCACCGGGTTTTGATAGAGATCGATTCATTATTCCAATTCTCACCAAAGAGAATATCATCATTAAAATGGGCAAATTCTGGCGCAAAGTCGCCTAAAGCGTCCCGACCGGCTGTTTGAATAATTTTTTTCATGCTTGTACTCCTCTATTTCTCCCCTGGACCCACAAGTCACGGCTAGCCTTCTTCTCAGCTAGACTAGTGAACTCTTAATCGTGGATCTTAAACTGGCTTAAGGCTTTCACAGTTTCAGGGTCATCAAAATCAATAACGATGCTCTTCCCTTGGTCTAAGGCTTTGATCTTGTCTTGGTCCTCTGCGCTCAAAGTAAAGTCCCCAATCGCAAAGTTCTCTTCGATTCGCTCCTTATGTACAGACTTAGGGATCGTGACTGAGCCTTGGTCCAAATTCCAGCGTAACATCACTTGAGCCGGGGTCTTATCGTATTGGTCGCCAATAGCTTTTAAGACCTCGTGATTAAATAGATTGCCCTGTCCTTCCGCAAAGGGTCCCCAAGCCATCAATTGAATGTCGTAGTCATTTAGGACTTGTCTAAAGCCCTCTTGTTGGAAGAGTGGGTTAAATTCGACTTGGACCACATGGGGCTTGATCTGGTTATAGCTAATTAAGTCAACCAATTGGCGACTATTGAAGTTACATACCCCGATGGCCTTGACCTTGCCGGCTTCATAGAGTTCTTCCATGGCCCGCCAAGCGCCGTAATAGTCATTATAGGCCTGGTGGATCAGGTATAAGTCCAAATAATCGGTTTGGAGTTTCTCTAAGGACCGATTAAAAGCTGCCTTGGTCGCTTCATAGCCATAATCTTGGATCCAGACCTTGCTGACTAGGAAGATGTCTTGGCGTGGCACATCAGAGGCTTGAATCGCCTTGCCCACGGCTTCTTCGTTAAAGTAAGCGGCAGCGGTATCGATCAGACGGTAGCCGGTTTTTAAGGCATGTTCTACCGCTGCTTGGCAGAGGTCCAAATCCTCAATCTGATAGACACCAAAACCCAGTTGCGGCATTTGGACACCATTACTTAAAGTAATCTTGTTCATTTTTTCCTTTCCTTTCCTTTCTTTTTTCACAAATCCTAAGCAAATCACTCTGTTTCACTAGTATTATCCCCTAAAAAGCGCTGCCTTAACAGTTCAAAAAGGTTATAATAGTATTAACCAGAAGTTAAAGCGAGTAGACAGGAGGTTAAGGATGTATAGTCGCAAGTTAGAAATATTCATTGCCGTGGCCCAAGAAGGGTCCTTCAGCCAGGCAGCTCAACGTTTGTATATCAGTCCGACTGCTGTTAAGAAACAAATCGACCGCTTAGAAGATCTCCTGGGTCTCGATCTTTTCCAACGCTCCAGTCGCGGGGTTAAGCTCACCGAAGCGGGTCACAGTTTCTACCAGGATAGTCTCGCTCTTATTGACCAAAGTCAAAAAGCCATACACCGAGCCAAGCAAATCGCCCAAAAATCGCCTTACCTGATTCGTTTGGGGCGGTCCTTTTTAAATCCTGCCCAGGACTTTTTTCCTTTGTGGCATCGTTTCAACCAACACTACCCCCAATTTAAACTGGAAGTCGTGCCCTTTGAAGATAACCAGCAAAGCATTCTCGAGACCATTAAACACCTAGGCCAAGGCTTTGACCTCATGGTGGGGGCTTGCGATTCCTTGAAATGGCTAGAATACGTCCAGCTCTTGCCCTTGAAAGAAGCTAAGCTGACCTGTGCTATGGCTAAAAACCATCCCCTCAAAGGCAAGGCCTGTATCCAACTTGAAGACCTCAACGATCAGGATTTAATTATGGTAAAGGAGGGCCATAGTCAAAGTAATGACGCCCTAAGAAGCTATCTCAAGTCTCACTACCGCAGTATCCATATTATCGATGCGGCTTACTATTATGATCTTTCGACCTTTAACCGTTGTGAGCAGACAGGAGCCATTCTCTTGTCCTTAGATGTTTGGGAAGACATCCACCCTTCCCTCATCACTATCCCCCTGGCTTGGTCTGGCCCTGGGGTTCCCTACGGTATTATCTATTCCAAGGAGCCCAATGACCAGGTGGCTAAATTCATCAAAGTCCTCGCTAATCTCCATTAACCATACAAAAACAGCTCCCCCTAAGTACTATCACTTAAGAGGGAGCTGTTTTTATAAACTGGTGCGCTTGTCACACTCTAATAGTTGAGTTCGTACGCTAGCCTTGAAGTTGCTTCAGAAAATTCCAACGCACAGCTTCCTGTGCTTATAGTATTTTCCTCCATTGATTCAAGTTTCTTGTGGCGCCCTCACATCCTTATTTCTAGATAAGCCCTTTTTCTTTTAATTCGGCGATCTTGTCTTCAGAGTAACCTAAGAGCTCGCCATAAACGAGTTCGTTGTCTTGACCCATGGCTGGAGCGCCCCGCCATACTTTCCCTGGGGTTTCGCTCATGTGAGGCACGACACCAAAGGCAGTGACTTCTTCACCACTGGTTTGGTCGGTATAGGTGACGAAGTTGTTACGGGCCTTGAAGTGTTCGGAATTGAGCGCGTCTGAGGCCTTGTTAACCTTGGAAGCTGGTACCCGGTGAGCGTTGAGGGTTTCTTCGATTTCCTTAGCGGTCCGTTGGCTACACCATTCCTTAATCTTTTGGTCGAGCTCTTGGCCACGTTCAGACATCACGGCTTCTACCCCGTTACCGGCCACTTCATAGGCGAAGTATTCTTTATCGAAGCCAACTGCTTCCAAGAAACGGTTGTAGACGTTCCGCCCAAAGGCACCAACAACGACGTATTCTCCATTCTTGTCAAAGAAGAGGCCGTATGGTTGGAAGGCAGTGGTCTTGTTGCCGGTCCGTTCTTTGTCTTCCCCGTTTTCGGTATAGGTGACGAAGGTATCGGACAAAATCCGGGCCATGGCTTCATATTGGGCCACATCCACCACTTGGCCTTTGCCGGTCTTTTGGGCGTGAATATAAGCTGCTAATACCCCATAGGTAGCGTTTAAGGCAGACACATAGTCGTTTAAGTAAGGTTTCACAATCATTGGTGCTTGGTCAGGTTCCCCATTCAAGTTCAAGAAACCACCGTAAGCTTGACCGATCATGTCAAAGGATGCCCGGCCAGAAACGCCTTCTGCCCCACCAAAGGCTTCTTGCCCGAAACCAGACACGTGGCAGATAACTAATTTGGGATTGGCTGCCAACATTTCTTCATCATCAATCCCTAATTTCTTCAACCAAACCATGTTGTCCATGAAGATGTCGACTTCTTTGATCAGGTCTAAGAAAACTGCCTTGGCCTCTTCATTGTTGAGGTTGGATTCTAAGGTAATGCTTAGACGGTTTCGGGCATCTTGCATCCAGCCGTTGGATACCTTGGTTTTCTTGGAAAAAGGTGCCAACATCCGTAATGAATCTCCCATGCCGGGGCGTTCAATTTGGATAAATTCTGCCCCTAAGTCGGCTAAGAGGTTACCGGCATGTGGCATGGCCACAATGGACCCTAAACCCAGGATTCTTACCCCATGTAAGGGGCCGTATTCGGGAATTAAGTCTTTACGTGTTTCACTCATGCTTTCATTTTCCTCCTTGAAATATTTTTACTTTTTTAAGTGATAAGGCTAGGTCAAAAGTCCTAGTCTCTTTTCAAAACCTGTTCCAGTCACAGGACGAACGTCCGCTTTACTAAAGGTCAACAAATTCTCTAGTTGAACTCGGGCGCCAGCTTTGAAGTCACTTCAGAAAATGCCAACGCACAGTGTCCTGTGCTTATGGTATTTTCCTCCAGTGATTCAAATCTTTGACGGCGCCCTCCCATCCTTTTTGAGAATTCTTTCGCCCTTTAGCTCCAGCGCTCTCGTCCTATTTTGTGACTGTCACACTCTCTTCTTTAAATCTTCTTAGCAGCTAAGGCGTCAATGACTTCATTAGCTTCTTGGAAGATGGAATCGATGATTTCTTTCACCGGGCGGACTTCATGGACTAAACCAGCGATTTGCCCGTATGTCACGATTTCTTCCTTCACGTCCCCTTCAGCCGCCGCCTTGGTTAGGGAAGGAATGGTGTAAGCTTCGATGGCTTTGACGTCCACTTCTGGGTCCATATCCATGTCGTGGTGTTTTTGAGCGGCAGCATTCTTTTCAATCCGGATCGGTGCGCCGGTCATGGAACCTGACACAAAGGTGGCGGTATCGTTAGCATCCACGATGGCTTGTTTGTAGTTATCATGGATCGGCGCTTCGGTAGAAGCAACGAGGACGGTTCCGACTTGGACGCCGTCAGCACCGAGGGCATAAGCAGCCGCTAAACCGTGGCCGTCCGCAATCCCACCCGCTGCAATAACAGGGACATGGTCAACCGCTTCAACGGCTTGGCGGGTCAGGGTCATGGTTGTCGCTTGACCGACGTGGCCACCGGCTTCCATCCCTTCAACAACCACACCGTCTGCACCAGCGTCTTCCACCTTACGGACTACCCGGGCACTTGGTACCACTGGGAAGATCTTTCCGCCGGCTTGGTGGATCATGTCAATATAAGGAATCGGGTCTCCAGCGCCAGTGGTAAAGAATTTCACGCCTTCGTCAATGAGGACTTCCAGCACTTCTTTAGCGTTACCAGAAATAATGGCCACGTTAGCGCCGAAGGGTTTGTCGGTTAATTCCCGGGTTTTTTGGACCGCTTGGCGAATTTTTTCTTCATCCTTCATCCCAGCAGTCATCAAGATCCCCATGCCGCCAGCATTGGATACGGCAGCCACTAATTCTGGACGGGAAATCCCCCCCATAGCGCCACAAAAGATTGGGTATTTAATGCCTAACATTTCACATACATCTGTCATTGATAGATCCTCCTTAGTTTTTATCATTTTTTAATTCACAACTTTTTTAAGCTACTTGCCTTGAAAGTGAACCTCTTCCTTATTGACAAAGCCTTTAATGGCTTGCTTGAAGTCCTCTGTACCAGAAAGGTAAGGAATGTTTACGGCTTCGCTGAGACCGAATTTGGCCAGGTCTTGGTAGAAGAATGCATTCATGGCTTGTTTCTGTCTCGCCAAGGCCAGGGTAGGGCGGTTCTTTAAGAGCTCGATAAAATCAGCCACCGTGTTTTCAAAGTCTTCCGGACTGGCTAAGCGGGTGACTAGGCCCCAATCATTGGCTTCTTGGGCCGAAATGATTTGTCCTAGGGCCATGATTTCATAGGTCCGGCTAAAGCCTAAAGACAACATCAAGGAATAAATCAAACCGGTGTCGCCACTCAAACCGATATTGGAGAAGGCTGGCACGATCTTGGCCTTGTCACTCATAATGCGGAAGTCACAGGCCATGATAATTCCTGCTGCTCCACCTGCCACGGTACCGTGAACAGCAGCCACAACGGGTTTAGAGACATTGCGGATGGCTTGGGCGATTTGATTGGCCCGGTAGATGTCACTGGAGTCAAAGGTCTGCCCCTGGTCGATCATCTCATTCATCCAGCTCATGTCGCCCCCACCGGAGAAGAGCTTACCCTTGGCCCTAAGCACCACTACCCGGACGTCAGGCTCCGTCTCTACCTGGCGAAAGGCGGCTACAAGGTCCTTAATCATCCCTTGGTCCATGCCATTGGCAGAATCCGGGCGATTCATAGTGATGGTCGCCACCTGGTGATTTATTTCATAAAGTAAATTGTCAAACATTCTCCAGCTCCTTTCTCGTTCGTCATCCCTTTTAAGTGAAAAATATTCATAATTAAGTCACAAGTTGCTTGCTAGAGAGAAAAGTCCGCCCTTGACTTAAAGTAAAAGCCGTGCCATTATGGAAGCGGTTACCGACCCTCTTGTGATTAATCATACATTATTCCAGGCAAAAGATAAAATGAAATAAATTCTCTTATCAGTGAATATTTTTCAACAATAGAAAGGATAAAATCATGAAAGAACTTAACTGGCAGCACTTGGCTTACTTTATCAAGGTGGTAGAATGTGAAAGTCTGACTAAGGCTGCCGCCCAACTCTACCTGTCCCCTTCGACCCTGTCTAAGGCCATCGCCAAACTGGAAAAAAATCTCCGCATTCCCCTGATTGTTAAAGCCGGACGCGAGATTCAAATCACCTATGCTGGTCGCAAGTTAGCCCAGCGCCTGAGTCAAGGGATGACCTATATTAATGATAGTATTCGTGAAGTCCAGGAAGAACTGGCCCAAAGCACCGATAGTCTGTCACTGTGTTCATCGAATTTATTTTCCACCACTTACTTTGTTATCCCGGAATTACTCAAGGTCTCTAAGGACCAATACCCTAACACTGCCATTAACTACACCGAGGTCCTCAGCCAAGAAGTGGTCATGGGGATAATGGACGGGAGTTACGACTTGGCCTGCTTGACAGGCGAAGAATTTGACCTGGCTACTCCCGGTCTAAAGACTTTCCGCCTGCTCAAAGAACGACTAGGGATCTTGGTGCCTATAGATCATCCTTTGGCCCACTTTGACGCCATCACTTTCCAGCAAATCCAGGGAGAAACCTTCTTTCGCACTTATGATTCGGAACACCTGCGCAAACTGGCCATGGAAAAATACGGTCGCTCAACGGGAGACATCCATTACACGGATATCTCTATCCGCCACAAGGTCATGAACGACGCCTCTATCATCTCCTTAGTCCAGTCCGGCTTCGGCATTAGTTTAACTACCAAATCCGCTAGCCGGACCTACCCCCAGGTTAAATATCTAGAGGTTCGTGACATGGAACTCTACCGGGAAACCTACCTGATCTACAAGGCCAAGGCCCAACTCTCTTCTGCCGCTAAGGACTTCATCCAACTCTTCAGCCAGAGACAAGGTTCCTTCTTTGAACCCATTACCCATTAAAAAAGCGCTGAGCGACAGGAAAATTCCTGACTCAGCGCGACTTGTTGTTATTGGCGGTCTTTTAGATAGTTGAGTACTTGGTCATGAATCTTAGGATAGGCCATGAGGACATATTGGCGGTCCAACAAGTTAAGTGGCTGACCCTGAAAATCGGTCACCTTAAAGCCACAGACTTCAGCCAAGATGAGAGCAACAGCATTATCCCAAGGGTAGAGATGGTTGAGGTACAAACCGGTCCGACCTAGTGCCAAATGAACCGCATCCAAGCCAGCACAACCAAAAATTCTTAAACCCAGGCTCTGTTTAGACAGCTGATAGAGGGCTAAGTCCCCATCTAAAGGCAAGGCTTCCGTTGACATCAGGACCTGGTCTAAACTAGCTTCGGCTAGGTCACTTGGTCCTGTCAGGTCCAGGGCTTGGCCGTTTAAATAAGCGCCTTGGCCAGCCAAGGCTAAGAGTGACTGGCCCGTGTCTAAAGCATAGATCACACCCACTTGTCCGACCCCATCAACATAGCGGGCCAGCATGGTCACATAATGGGCCCGCTGCTTAACAAAATTCAGGGTGCCGTCGATGGGATCAATGATCCAGACCGCCCCGTCTAAGGACTTGGCCTGGTCGCCCTGACCCTCTTCTCCTAGGATACGGTCATGGGGAAAGTATTTTCGTATTTGACTACGATAAAAACGCTCCAGCTGACCGTCTAATACGGTTACCAGGTCCCGGGCACTGGACTTTTCCTTGACGCCTAAGTCCTGGTCTAAGCCAGCTGTCACTTGTCCTTTAGCCACTTCAGCCCAGTTGAGCATTAAATCACCAATGGCTTGATTATTCATCAACTCACTCTTTTCTATTAAAAAAGGAGCTGAGGGAAACCCCAGCTCTCTCTTCTTGCGCTTGTCGCACTCTACAGTTGAGTTCGAAAAGGTGAGGGGATGTTCTTTCAGAAAAGTTGAACGATCAGCAGGCTGATCTTATCCCCTTTTCTTCCAAGGAATCGCCCTCCCTGATCCTTCCTCTCATCCTTTTCAAACCTGCTCCAAGTGCGAGGGGAGCTGCGTTTCAGAAGTCCTTGAAAATCCTCTTTGAAGATTTTCTGCGTACTCCTTCCAACGCTCTCCCCTCTTATTGCACTTGTCGCACTCTACCTTTTATTCTGCTTCTTCGATCATTTTTAGGATGACTGGTTTTTGTTGGAGGCCGGCTTTACGGGTAACTTCTTCTCCATCTTTAAAGGCGATTAAGGTTGGGTAGCCTTCAACGCCATATTCTTCGACTAAGTCAGGGTTTTCTTCAAAGGGAATTTTGATGATGGAGAGGTCATCGCCTTTGGTTTTATCCACGTCATCTAGGATAAAGGATAGCATCTTGCAGGGGCCACAGGTTTTGGAATAGAAGTCCACCAAAACGGTTCCATTTTGTAAATCTTCTTTGAAGGTGTCTTTTTCTAATTCTTTGATCACTCAGAGTCACTCCTTATTTATTCATAATTATACTTTATCATAAAAGCAGCGACTTCTTATTCGTACTTGCCTTCTGCCCGTAATTTCTTGATATAGCCACTGGCTTCTTGGGCTGCGGTCGCACCGTCTGAAGTAGCAGTCACGATTTGACGTAAGAATTTACTGTTAGAGTCACCGGCCCCATAGATACCAGGTACAGCGGTCGCCATATGGGCATCGGTTTCCACATAACCGTGTGATTCGGTAATGCCTAGGTCTTGGATGAATTCCGTACTTGGGACTGCACCGATGTATTCAAAAACCCCGTCACATTCAACAACTTGTTCGTTTTCGCCAGTTTCCTTATCAGCGAATTTAACCCCTTTGAGGCTGCCGTCTTCATTGGCTTCGAAGCTTTGTACCGCCTTGTAAGGGTAAACGGTCACATTGTCTAGGGAACGCAGGTAGTCACAGGAAGCAGGATCAGCAGTCAGGTCAAAGTCAGTAACGATGGTGAGGTGGTTAACAATGCCAGCCAGGTAAGTCCCCTCATCCACAGCCGAGTTCCCACCACCGATGATCACAACATCCTTGTCGCGGTATTTGGCCCCGTCACAGATAGCACACCAGGAGATAGCTGAGCCCTTGAATTGTTCTTCACCGGGAATGTTTAAGGTCCGTGACCGCGTTCCGGTAGCTACAATCACGGTTGGGGCTTGGACGGTTTCCTCATCTTCCGCAAAGTAAATGGTCTTCATGACACCGTCATCAGCGACTTGAACCCGGGTAACGGTCTTGTAGTCGAAGTCAGCCCCTAAAGATTGGGTATGTTGGAACATGTCCATACATAATTCAGCACCATTAATCTTGGGTTTACCAGGGTAGTTATCAACTTCATTAGTATTAATGACTTGTCCACCGGGAGCTAATTTATCTAGCATTAATACCTTCAAATCAGCCCGTACCCCATAAATCGCAGCCGTCATCCCAGCTGGGCCGGCACCCACAATCACTAAATCATATTGTGACATCGTCTTTCCTCCTCGTATTATTTATTAATCGGTAAACTGACTGTTAGCCAATCAGCTTAAATAATGTATTTGCTAAAATTATCACATGAGAGCGCTTTATTGCTACACCAATATTATAGCAGAAGCAAAAGACTAGTCCTGTTGTCGCGCCAACACTTTTAATTGAAAAAGGGAAAAAGAGATCCGGTTGAAAAAATAAATATTTCCCTAATAAAAAGCCCGCTCTTCAATCTAAGAAGACCGGGCTTTAGAAGGAGTGATTATTAGGATTTTTAAATAAACAAGTATGCTTAATAATAAATTTTTAGTTGCCGAGAATCTTTTATTCATCCACGAAGTGAAGAATTGTATCTAAGCCATAACGGTCAGAATGATCTTCTTCGGCTGGGCCGTTTTTAGCTGGAATGCCAAGGGCAACGGCCATGACAGGGATGTAGCGGTAAGGATCGAGGCCAAAAGTTTCCGCGGCCTTTGTGGTATCGTAACCGGCGATCGCATTACCTTCATAACCATGGGCCCGGGCCACTAAGAGCAGTTGCATGGCCGCCATAGCTGCATCCACCGTAGCATCATTAACAAGGAAATCACGAGGGCCGTCTTCATAACGGTAAAGAATTCGAGAAAAGTTATCTTCCATTTCTTCCTTAGTGATCTTCCCAGCATGGTAGTCGTCTTCCCAGGCCTTGCGGTAATTCTTATGCGATTGGGTATCGCCAAAAACGAGGACCATGGCAGAACATGAATCAATTTGTGGGGTGTTGAAAGGAATAAAGTATGATTTTAATTTTTCCTTGCCCGCTTCATTGTCAACAATCTCAAAATGCCAAGATTGTAGGTTACATGCGGAAGGCGCCGTCACGGTTTCTTTCACGATTTGCTTTAATTCGTCCCGGCTAATCTTGACGTTTGGATCGAAGTGACGGACGGACCGCCGCTTAAAGACCACATCAGAAAAATCATTATTTTTTATTCCAGTCATTGTTAAACCAGCTTTCCCTTTCATAAAAATTTAGTCATGTAATTATTTTCACATAAAGAATACTCCCTCATGGTCTTCTTGTCAAAGAGAAATAAACGATCATTATCCTGGTAATGCCAGGCAATTTCGATCAAAACTGGATCAAAAAAGAGGCTGCAACCGAAGTCACAACCTCTCTTCTTTACCATGCACTGATAAAGTTCTCCCGTAAGGAGTAGAACTGCTACAATTTTAACACAATTATTTTTTTAAGCAAGAAAATTGACAAAATAGTAGCGACAAATACCGATCCGAAAGCGATTAAAGCTGATGGGGTAGGAGGATCAGTGCTTATCTCATCCTTACTACTCTACTCCCGATAGAGCCTCGAGCATGTCTACTTCCTTGAGGCGGTGATTGATGAGGAGTCCAAGGATAATAGTAATGATGGCGATGATGATAGCTGGTAGTGCGAAACTTCTAGGAGTGAGGGCGGGGTTGAACATGATATTATCAGGTGAAACGATCCACAGAATATATTGGTGCAGACCTTCCCCAATCACGTAACCAGCCAGGAGACCAAGCATCGTAAGAATAATGGTCTCCCGGTAAATGTACATGGTGACTTCCTTATCGTAGAAGCCGAGAACTTTAATGGTTGATAGTTCCCGCATTCTTTCCGAGACATTGATGGTAGTCAGGTTATAAAGAATGACCACGCCTAGGAGGACAGCAACCAGAATCAAGACTTTCATAATTTTATCCAGGGAATTCACGATCGTATTGACTTGGTTAGTCAGAGTGGTATTTTGTACCACAGTCATGACTCCGTCTAAGTTCATAAATTCAGCCGATTGGGCTTCCACATTGCTGGTCGACTGGTCCTTTAGCTGGACCATGCTTGCATTCGTGCTATAGTCTTTTCCAAAAATATTTTCATAACCACGGGACGTGGTGAAGGCAAAGTGTCCCATATACATTTCAGTAATACCACTAACCTTCATGTCATAGTCCCTGCCATCTCGATCTTCAAAAGTGACCCCATCACCGACTTGGACATTCAAGAGGCGGGCCAAGCGTTCGGAAATAATGATCCCGTCATCGGCTAAGGACAAGACTTGGCCACTGGAACGGTTTTGTAAGCTGAGGTATTCGTGAAACTTGGCTTCATTCTGGGGAACAATGAGTTTGATGTCCTGCTTATCTAGCTTCTTGCCTGCAACTTTAGACAAGTTTTCATAATGGATATTTAAGTATTGGTCTACTTGATTACTATCCAAGGCTTCTTGAAGATCCTGGCTTTGCTCTTCATCAATTCCCGGTTTTTGGGCCACAATCATTTCATAATGGATCAAGTCTCCGAATTGCTGGTTATTCACTGTGCGGATGGAATCTTGTACCGAAAAGCCGGCAAAAAGCAAGGAAACAGCACCGGCAACTCCAAAGATGGTCATCCAGGACCGACTCTTATAGCGAATCAAATTACGAGCGGTAATTTTTTGCATAAAGCTCAGTCGCTTCCACAGGCCCGGTAAATTCTCTAAGAAAACATTAGCCCCAGCGGCCGGAGCCTTGGGACGTAAGAGCTGGGCCGGATAGGCTTGGAGTCCTTTCTTAGCTATCAGATAAGCGGGCACGGTCCCGCACAAGACGGCCACGGTAAAGGCAATCAGAGAAATTTTCCCATAGAAGTGGAGCTGAATTTCAGGAACAGTGAAGCCACCGCTATAGGCATGGTAGACGGTTAGGGGAATAAAAGTGTGACCAAGTATGATCCCCAAAACCGCTCCCAGACTACTGGAAAGGAAACCGTATAGGATAAATTTTGTGATAATGTCGCGGTCTGTGTAACCTAAGGCCATTAGAGTGCCTGACTTGGTCCGCTCTTCTTCCACAAAGCGGGTCATAGTCGTCAAAGCCACCAAGGCCGCTACAAAATACATGAAGACTGGAAATACATTGGCCAAGGCATCAATGATACGGTTAATAGAAGAATAAATCTTATAGCCTTCTCCCCCTGGAGCTTCACGGCGAGTATAGACCAGGAAAGTGGGTGCTTCTAAGTGGTCCACTTGATTTTGCGCTGCTTGGATTTTTTCCTCTTTATCTGTGATATCAGTATCCGCTGCTTGTAGCTCTTCCTTTGCCTGGTCAATTTCTCTTTGAGCTTGCTTGACTTTATCTTGCTGGTCTTTAGGCAAGGTGGCTTGATAGGGGATAAGCTGAGCAAGTTGGGCTTCTTTATCACTAACTGCCTGCTTTTTCTTGTATATGGCCTTTTGTCCGGCCTTTAAGTCCTCTTGTGCTTGGTCAATTTCATTCTGCTTTTCGCTCTTTAAGCGGTCTAAACGCTGGCTTTTTCCCTCGTCAAAGGCTGCTTCTAAGTCTGCTTGGTGGTCTTTAAGACGATCTTGATAGCTTTGACTGTAGGGATCAACCCCATCTAAATCCGCAAAGGTCAAGCGCGCGACCATGTAATTATCGGTCTGAAAAACTTGGGGAATGACTACGCCGTAGCCCTTCAACTCACTAGTTCCCGCGGTCGAAGGGCCCAGATTGATGTCCGAGAGAATTTCTCCGGTATAGAGAAATCCGGTAATAGTGAAAGTGTCCTGGGCCAACATTTTATCTCCTGAGGCATCTGCTTTTTCTTCAAACTTGATGGTATCCCCTAGGTGATAGTCTCCCTGGTAGGAATAATCCAAGGCGATCTCATCTATCGCATCTGGCAAGCGGCCTTCCTTTAATTGATAAGTAGAAATCGTTTCTGTCTTTGAAAAGAGACGAAGGCTAGCTTGACTTTCTTGGGGCACGACATCTTTAAAATAACCATATTCTACCTGGTCTAAGCCTGGTATTTCATTAATAAGCTCTTGGTCGCCTTGGTCCAAGCCATAAGTACCGATGACGGATAGGTCAGCTAAGTTTAGGTCGTCAAAATAATCGATCCCCGTCGCTCGCATATTGGGTCCGGTGACTTTCAACCCGACCAAGGCTAAGGATCCAAGTAGCATCAATAAGACAATGGAAACAAATCGTCCTTTGGAGTGACGAATCGACCGCCAAATATCCTTTCCTAGTGTTTTTTTCATCTTCCTTCACCTACCATTCAATATTTTCAATATCTTCAGGCTGGTCATGACGCTCAATATTAGCGATAGTCGCATCCCGCATATAAATCACGCAGTCGGCAATTGGCGCTAGGGCACCATTATGGGTAACAATAATAATAGTCACACCCTTGTCTCGTGACATGTCCTGGAGGATCTTTAAGACTTGCTTACCAGTCTTATAGTCCAAGGCTCCTGTAGGTTCGTCACAAAGTAAGAGCTTAGGATTAGTGGCTAGGGCCCGGGCAATGGATACCCTTTGCTGTTCCCCACCCGATAATTGAGAGGGGAAGTTACCCATCCGATCAGCTAAACCGACATCCTTAAGCAGGGATTCGGCACTTAAAGGGTTGGTGGTAATTTCTGCCGCCAATTCGACATTTTCCTTGGCGGTTAAGTTAGGGACTAGGTTATAGAATTGAAACACAAAACCCACATCTTCTCGTCGGTAAGTAGCGAGTTCTTGCCGAGAAAACTGACTGATATCCTTACCATCAATAATAACTTGACCAGAATCATTATGGTCCATCCCGCCCAAAATATTTAATAGGGTCGATTTTCCTGCCCCTGAGGCACCAACAATAATGACTAAGTCTCCCTTTTTCACTTCAAATGAAACATCCTTGTTGGCGTAAATTTGGTTTTGGCCAGAGGAATAGACTTTTGTATTGTTATTAACTTCAATGTATGACATGCTTTAACTCCTTTTTCTTATTTGAACAACATGTTGATCTATTTATAAAGGGAGTATAAAATGAAAGCAAGCCAGTGACAATAAACAATATGCAACACTCTGTTCAATTAAGGAGAATATCGCCATTGAGAGACAAACTAATTCCCAAAAGAAAATTAAAGCCGCTTTTATCCAGCTGACTCGGGAAAAGGGCTTTGACAGTTTAACCGTTACCGACATAGCCCGCCAAGCCCGCATTAACCGGGGAACTTTTTATCGTCACTATGTGGATAAATATGATTTACTAGAACAACTGAAGGCGGATATTTATAAAGAACTCCAGAAAATCTTCCTTAACGACATGTATCAGGAAGAAGCACATGCAGATTTAATCCCCTATCAAACCATTCTGAAGGCCATTACTTACCTCCAGGAAAATTTCCTCTTAATTGCTACCTTGGCCAGTTCCAATGGTGATCCCAACTTTATGGTGGACGTTAAGTCCATTATTAAAGAACTGATCACCAGTCGTATACAAAAAGAAAACGACTTCCACCTATCTACCCAAGACCTGCCTATGGAATACGCCATAGAAGTTCTTATTTCCTCCGTTACCAGCGTCATCAACCTCTGGATCCAACGCGGCGGCCAGGAGAGTCCTGAAGAAGTGGCCAATATTATTTTTAAAGCCAAATCTTTGGCGCCAAAGGATCTATTAATCTAGACAACAAAAAACACCTTTGCGACTCACTTTCTATTAGTCGACAAAGGTGTTTTCATGTTATGGTATCTTGATGCGCTTGACGCACTCTATAGTCGAGTTCGCTAAAGGTCGACGAATTCTCTTTGAGAATTCTTTCGTCCTTTAACTCCAGTTGCTATAGCTGTTCGAAGCGTCAGCAAGTTACAGATATAGTATGCGTAGCGTTTCACTTTTTGGTCGTCAGCTCACATCTATTGTCGAGTTCGGCCGCCAGTCTTGAGGTCGCTTCAGAAAATCCCAACGCACAGTTTCCTGTGCTTACGGTATTTTCCTCCACCGATTCAAGCCTCTATTGGCGCCCTCACATCCTTATCTTTTCGTGAAGGCGTCCCAGTCTTTTTTAAAGCCTTCGATTCCCTTATCGGTGAGTGGGTGGCTCCAGAGTTTAGGGAAGATGGTGCCTGGGATGGTGGCTACGTGGGCGCCGGCTAGGGCTGCGCCTTCGAAGTGGCCGATGTGGCGGATGGATGCAGCGATGATTTGTGAGTCTAGGCCATAGATGTCTAAGACTTCACGTAATTCAGCGATTAAGCGGAGGCCGTCTTCGCCCATGTCATCGATCCGGCCAATGAATGGAGAAATGTAGGTGGCTCCGGCTTTGGCAGCTAAGAGACCTTGAGAAACCGAGAAGATGAGGGTCACGTTAGTCTTAATGCCTTCTTGAGACAGGGTATGAGTTGCTTTTAAGCCCTCTTCAGTCATTGGAATTTTAACGACGACATTGTCTGCCCATGCAGCTAATTCGCGGGCTTCTTTGACCATGCCTTCGTAGTCATAGCTGGTCACTTCCGCTGAAACTGGTCCGTCGACGGTTGAAGCGATATCTTTAATCACTTCTTCAAAGTCACGGCCTTCTTTATTAA
Organism: Aerococcus mictus; assembly: GCF_003286595.3. Taxonomy (NCBI): domain Bacteria; kingdom Bacillati; phylum Bacillota; class Bacilli; order Lactobacillales; family Aerococcaceae; genus Aerococcus; species Aerococcus mictus. The sequence continues at coordinate 2,022,079 of NZ_CP132985.1, forward strand.
TTAAGGAAGGGTTAGTGGTTACCCCGTCACATAAACCGAGGTCATTAATACGCTTAATTTCATCAATATTTGCAGTGTCTAAGAAAAATTTCATGATAGCCTCCTTGAAAACTAATCGCAGTGATTTTATCTATTTAAATCCTAAGTAACAACGCTAATCCATTCATTTTCTTCTTTTCCAATATTGACTAATGATTAAAAGGCGTTTTTGTAGGTTTTTACGACATTGTCCAGGTTAAAGCCTAAAGCTTCCATGACTTGGCCGCCCTTACCTGATTGGCCATAGCGGTCTAAGCCAAGCACGACGCCTTGGTCGCCGACATAGCGTTCCCAACCAAATGTAGCAGCCATTTCGATGGCCATCCGGTTTTTGACTTCACTTGGGAGAACACTTTCCTTATAAGCTTGGTCTTCTTGGTCGAAGAGCTCTTGACAAGGCATGGAAACCACACGGACGTCGATACCGTCCTTAGCCAGTTCGGCCTGAGCTTCCAGGGCTAAGTTCACTTCTGAACCGGTGGCAATCAAGATACCGTCTGGGGTATCCCCTTGGGCATCGGATAAGACATAGGCGCCTCGAGCGACCCCTTCCATAGCTTTATCAGCGGTGCCTTTGAGCACAGGGAGGTTTTGCCGGGACAGGGCCAGAACTGTTGGCGTATCTTTAGCCTCGATAGCGAGCTTCCAAGCCGCAGAGACTTCGTTACCGTCAGCTGGGCGGATGGTGTTGATATTTGGCATGGCTCTGAAAGCCGCTAACTGTTCAATCGGTTCATGGGTTGGTCCATCTTCTCCAACGGCAATGGAGTCATGGGTAAAGACAAAGGTTGAAGGTAAGTGGGATAATGCCGCTACCCGCATAGCTGCCCGGAGATAGTCCGAGAAGACAAAGAAGGTTCCGGCATAAGGAATCGACCCGCCGTGTAAACGAATCCCGTTCATGGCAGCACCCATGCCAAACTCACGGACACCATACCAAATGTTACGACCCGCATAATTTCCAGCTTCAAAGTCACTATCGGCGTCAATGTAAGTATTGTTGGAGGACTTCAAGTCCGCAGACCCGCCCCAGAATTCAGGGAGAGTTTGAGCAATGGCTTGGATGGCTTTTTGGCTGGTTTTCCGCGAAGCCATAGCCTCATCGTTAACGTCATAGCTAGGCAGGCAGTCCGCCCAGTCAGCGGGTAATTCACCGGCATAGGCGCGTTGATATTGGGCAGCTAAGTCCGCATAGTCGGCTTCATAGGCCTTGAATTCTTCTTGCCAGTCTGCTTGCGCCTGAGCTCCACGGTCAGCGACCCGTTCTTGGAAGCGATTGTAAACTTCTTGAGGAATATCAAAGGCTTCATGGTTCCAACCGTAAACTTGGGCAGCGTGAGCCCGGTCTTCTTCACCAATTGGGTTCCCGTGTGTTGCGGAAGTGCCTTCATTTTCAGAACCGTAACCGATCACGGTTTTGACTTGGATGAGGGTTGGTTTATTGGTTTCAGCTTTGGCTGCTTCCACGGCTTTGGAAATGGCTTCTAAGTCACGGCCATCTTCCACTAGAATATGTTGCCAGCCGTAAGCTTCGAACCGGCCCTTATTGTCTTCGGTGAAGGCCTTGTCAGTTGGGCCGTCTAGAGAAATGTCGTTGGAGTCATAGAAGACAATCAATTTGCCTAATTGGAGGTGGCCAGCTAGGGAAGCCGCTTCATGGGAAATACCTTCCATCAAGTCCCCGTCCCCACAGAGGGCATAGGTGTAATGGTCAACGATCTTATAGTCACCTTGGTTATAGATAGCAGCGTCATGGGCTTCTGCCATAGCCATCCCTACTGCATTAGCAAAACCTTGGCCTAATGGACCAGTGGTCGCTTCGACCCCTTCGGTAAAGTGGACTTCGGGGTGACCAGGAGTCTTGGAATTTAATTGACGGAATTGTTTAATATCATCCATGGTCACTTGGTAACCAGATAGGTGTAATAAGCTATAGAGTAAGGCAGACCCATGCCCCGCTGATAAGACAAAGCGGTCCCGGTTGGTCCAGTGGGGATCACTTGGGTTTTGCACCATGTGTTCTGCCCATAATGCATAGGCCATAGGTGCTACACCCATAGGTAGGCCTGGGTGACCGGAATTAGCCTTGTTAATCATATCAATACTTAACATACGCACTGCATTCACAGCGAGTTCATCTGTTTGATTAAACATCATTTTCTCCTTTACTGCTATTGATTTATGCATCTTCTAAAAACAACTATATCGGACTTTGGAATCGATTTCAAGCGGATAATCAGCGAGGTTATGGCCCTTACAGCGGTCATTTCTTGTACATTTGTACAGAGAATTCGTCATTTTTTCAGTCGCTTTGGTCGAGGCCATTCTTCAAAAGACTTTTCCCCCGACTTTAATACTTACTTTTGTTCAAAGTCTTTGAGAAAGTCAGCTAAATTTATTTTAGAAAAATCAGAAATAATTTCGTCTGCAGCGGATAAATCTTGGCTAGGATAGTCAGGATTTTCAAAGCCAATGGTATAGGCGCCGGCACGGTGGGTGGACAGGCTACCATTTTTAGTATCTTCAAAAACGATGCAGGCTTTGGGTGAAACCCCAAGTTGGCGAGCTGCTTCGATAAAAATATCGGGAGTCGGCTTAGAATGGTCGACTTCTTCCCCGCTCACATAGACCTGAAAACAACCATCCAGGCCCAATTCTTCCATAAATTGTTCGATTTCGGCCCGCGGCGAAGAAGAGGCCACAGCTAGGGGAATACCCGCTCCATGCAAGGCTTTGACAAAGTCGACTACACCCTTTATCGCTTTGACCCCATCACGAGCAATCATTTCATGACGTCTTTGATTCATTTCTTGGATGTAAAAAGTCACACTCTCGGGTAATTGGCATTCGTCTTTCATCACTTGCCACATGTGTTCATGAGTGGTTCCCATAAATTGATATTGGTAACTTTCATCTTTATCAATCCCCCTGTCGCGGAGCATTTGCGTCTTGGTTTCTAGGTAGGTATATTCGGAGTCAACCAGGACCCCATCCATATCAAATAGTACTGCCTGCATAAGTCACCTCACTAGTGTTGTTTGGGGAAGTCGCGTCCCGATGCAAAGTAAACTTCACCGTCTTGGGCCAGTAAAACATCTTCCGTCATGCCTAAGAAGAGCCCGTGTTCCACCACACCGACTAAATGAATCAATTCATCTGCTAGGGCTTTAGGATCCTCGATCACTTCTAGATGGAGGTCAATAATATAGTTATCATTATCGGTATGGAAGAGGTCACCATTTTCCGTTTTCCGCATAGTAGGTTGGTAACCCTTGTCTTCAAAGTGCTTGAAGAGGTGTTGGTGACCGTTTTTAATCACTTCGACCGCTAGGGGAAAGGCGCCTAATTTTTTGACATGTTTGCGTTCTTCTGCCACCCAGATAATCCGTTTACTGTAAGTAGCCACGATCTTTTCTTCTAAGAGGGCGCCGCCGCCACCTTTAATGCCATCAAAATCATCGGTAAATTCATCCACCCCATCAATGGTTAAGTCGACCGCTTGGACCTGGTCAATCGGCAAGACCTCAATCCCCAAGGCCTTGGCTTGGTCGATCGATTTGATGGAAGAAGAGACCGCCTTCAAGCTTAGGCCTTCCTCTTGAACCCGTTTACCTAATTCATCGATAAAGTACCAGGCCGTTGACCCGGTACCAAGTCCCACAACGGTATGATCTTCCACTAAGTAAGCGGCTTGACGACCAACTAATTCTTTATTATCCATTTTTCTATGTCCTCCTTTTTGCTTCCATTATACCTATTTTTCCTTGAATGTATAAGAATGACAACGATTTCGCCCAAATTTCTATGCCGGAATTTGCTATAGGTCTCGTGCAAGCTTTGTCACAGACAAAAAAGGGAAATACCCTAACAATATTTCCCTAATTTGTATTTATTCTTAATTGAATTCTGCTTGACTGAAAAAGTCATAGACCTCTTCCATGTCCTGACAAGTCACAAACTGCTCATCAATATCGGCTGCTTCCTTGTGGTGAACATTTAAAAACAGTCCCTGCCAGCCGGCATTGGAAGCCCCTAACATATCGGCTTCATAATTATCGCCAATATAAAGGCTAGTGGCTGGATTTAAATCTAAACGCTCTTCTACCTTTTGGAAAATTTCCAATGCCGGTTTAGCGGTTCCTAACTGACTGGAGATGAAGGTATTCTCCTCACCAAAATAGTCTTCTAGACCTAATAAGTCAATCTTATGGGCTTGTTGGGCCGGTCCGTTGGTCAAAAGAAACTTTTGCACGCCCGCGTCTCGTAAAAGGTCTAAGCACGCTTTGGCCCCTGGACGTAAGACGATACCTTCCTTGGCTTCTTCGTATTTTTGATTAAAGAGGATGGCATCCTTCTTCTTAATGGTGTAACCAAACTGAGCATAAGTCATCAAGACCCGGTTATTACGATATTGGTCCACCGAAGCCCGGCCGTCCGTATAACGACGAAATTCAATGTCACTATTCATTTGATAGAAATAGTTAAAGGTGTCAAAATCAATCCCAGTCTCCACCACGTTTTCTTCCATATACTGGTAAACGGCTAAATAGGGTAAATTACGGTCATATAAAGTATCATCCAAATCCCAGCCAACTGCTTGAATCAAGGAACTCATCCTTCCCTTTTATAGTTAGCAAGTGAAGCGGAATGGAGATCCCGTTAATCTTCAAAAGAAAAGCCGCCTCTCGGGCGACTCCTTGCTCCCACCACTCCATCTTAGCTTGTTTTCTTCCTAAAAACGATTTTAACATAAAGTCGATAAAGTACCAGATGAAATCCTTTAATGTAGCGTTTTCATTGGTTTTCAATAAGAAAAGCAAGCTCCTAGGCTGATTACCAGGCGCTTGCTTTCAAAAATAATTAATTTTTAACCGCTTCAGCCGCCTTCTGTCCAGCTAAGCGACCAAAGACAATAATTTCACCGATAGAGTTACCGCCGATCCGGTTAGAACCGTGCAAGCCACCCACGACTTCACCGCAGGCATAGAGCCCAGGAATCGACCCACTGCCATCTGCTTTGAGAACGTGGCCCTCTTGGTCAATGCTTAAACCACCCATGGTATAGTGAACGCCAGGGGCAATTTCAATGGCGTAGTAAGGGGCTTGGTCAAGGGCATGTAAACCGGTTGTGCGTCCGAACTCGTCTTTTTCTTCAGCGATACCTTGGTTATAGTCTGCCACAGTTTGAACGAGTTTGTCTGCTGGCAAGCCGATCTTTTCAGCTAATTCAGTTAAACCGTCTCCATCAGTTACATAACCCTTGGCAGCGTAGAATTCAATGGCCTTGGCCCGGTCACGCACCCCTTGGTCAAAGATCAAGCGGGCCTTGTGGTCAGGGAGATCGGTAATAGCCTGGGAAACCACATCTCGAGTCCCCAATTCATTGGTAAAACGTTGACCTTGACTGTCAACCAGAATGGCCCCTTCGCCGCGGACCGCTTCTCCGATCAGAATCCCTTGATCTTGGTGGACAGTAGGGTGGACTTGGATTTGGTCCATGTCGACGGTCCCCGCACCAGCAGCTTGGGCCATCAGAATACCGTCGCCCGTAATTCCTGGTCCAGAAGTGGTCACATAACCGGCGAGTTCCGGACGGGCCTCCTCCACTAATTTGGCATTAGCGCCAAAACCGCCGGAAGCAATAATGACCGCCTGACTCTTGATCTCACGGACTTGATCGTCGATTTCAACCTTAACCCCTTTCACTTGGCCTTGATCGACTAAAATCTCTTGGACGTCAGCCTGGGTAATGACAGGAATTTGCCGCTTGTCCACATTGGCTTTCAAACCTTTAACCAGGTAGCCACCCACAGCCGACCCATCGTGGGGGCGGTGGGTCCGAGGCTTGGACATGCCGCCAGTAATGGTTAAATTATCCAACACAATCCCTAAATCAGCCAACCAATCAATGGCTTGGGCCGAATGATCGACAAAATAATGAAGCAGGTCTTGCTGATTGGTCCCGTGTCCCCCTTTAAGGGTTTCCTCAAAGAAATCTTCCCGCTTATCTTCAATACCAGCCTCCTCCTGATAACTGCTTTCACTAGCATTCATGCCACTGGAGGCCTTGTTGGTATTACCACCAATTTTTTCCGTTTTTTCAAAAATGACGGTCTCTAGTCCCAGGTCATGGGCGGTAATAGCAGCGGTCATCCCTGCGCCCCCGGAACCGATAATAATCACATCGTATGCATCTTTTATATCTACCATTCGTCTTGTCCTTTCATCTGTTGGTAAAGCTGGCTTAGGATCTCTTAATTTCCAAAAACAAAAAAACAACCCGCCCAAATGGACAGGCTGCTCTCCTCCCTTAACTTCCTCTTAAAAACGGGGTTTCTCTCCTGGGGCGTTATCAAAGCCCCCGGCGGCGAGAAACTCATTATAAAGAATACGACGGACATCGTCCTCAGTTAATTGCTTACTTTCATGGGTCACGTCCTTAGGTTCATTATAAATTTTATAAATCATCTGGATACTATAACCATCATCGAGATAATCCTTAATATCCAGTAAACGGTCCACATCATTCAAGGAATACATCCGCCGATTGGTGTCGGTGCGGTGGGGGGCAATTAATTTTTGCTCCTCATAATAACGAATTTGACGCGCGGTGAGATCGGTTAACTTCATCACTGTCCCGATCGGAAAGACCGCCCGTGACCGCCGTAATTGTTTCTCTGCCATGTCTAAAACCCCACTTTCTTTTTTTACCTCTTAGTAGTTTCTGTCATGAATATGTTACTTTATCTCACATAAAAAGGCAAGTGCCTTGCCCTTTTATCTTTGATTCACTTGTTCATCAAGCTGCTGCTTAATTTTCCTTTTGATAGTCTTTAATGGCTTGAACTAAGTTCTTGCCAGCTGCTTCAATGAGGGCCGGATCGGTCCCCAGATTAATCCGGATGTGAGTATCATCAGCTTTGGTGGGCCAATAAGTTTGCCCATAGTTAACTGCTAGTTTGGCCTTATCTTGAACCACATGGTGTAAGTCTTGACTTGGCACATAGGCCCCCAGGTCAATCCACATCAGGTAAGTGGCTTCTAAGTCTGCCACCTTGATCTCAGGCAGGGCCTCAGTCAGGGTGTTACGCAGGTTTTGGTAGTTTTGGTAAATGATCTCCTTGATGGCTTTAAGCCAGTCTTCTCCGTGACGGTAGGCTGCTTCTAGTGCCAGATAGCCGGCAGGTGACCCTGGATTGTTTAAGTGTAACTTATCGTAGAAGGCTTGGATTTGTGCCCGTAAGTCAGGGTCCCGGACAATCATTAAGGAATGGCTGAATTGAGCCAAGTTAAAGGTCTTAGAACCCGCCGTCAAGGTAATCACTCGGTCAAAGTCTTGGTCTTGGGCTAATTTATCAATGGCGATGTGATGGTGACCTTGCCAGACAAAGTCGCGGTGGATTTCATCAGAAATCAATAAGACATCATATTGCTTACAGAGGGCGACCACTTGCTTGAGTTCTTCCTCCGTCCAGACCCGGCCAGTTGGATTTTGCGGGGAACAGAAGAGTAGGGCCTTGATATCGTCTTCCTTGAAGGCTTTTTCCAGGGCTTCAAAATCAATCCGATAGCCACTGTCGTCGTCACCGAGGAGGTCTTGCATGACCAGTTTGCGGTTGGCTTCTTCAACCACGGTACGGAAGGGATTATAGACCGGATTTTGAATTAGGACCTTGTCGCCTTCATCTAAGAGGGCCACTAAGACATAGGCAATCCCGGTACAGACCCCAGGAGTATAGAAATACCAGTCTTTTTCGGTGTCATAGTCGAAGTGCTTCTTAGTCCAGTCAATAATGGCTTGGTAGTATTCCGGCCGCACAGGGGCATAGCCGTATTGGTTTTGTTCGACATAGTCGTGGAGGACTTGCTTAATTTCTGGTGCGGTCGCAAAGTCCATGTCGGCAATCCACAAAGGAATCAGGTCGCTATCTCCAAAGGCGTTCTCTAACTGACCCCACTTGGTGGTTTGAGTCCCTCTTCTATCTACAATTAAATCTGCTTTATTCATCAAATTCCTCCCTTTCCCAGTCTTTTCTATAAGTGTAGCATAGATTCGCGCCTTAACTGTCCCGAGACCCCTCGCCCCCTATACCAAAAGCAGATCACCAGCTATCCCTAAAAGCGATAACTGATGGGAATATTTTATCAATCAACATGATGACCATTCCTTCTACTTTTGAAATTTAGTCCTCATCAATCTTCTTCCAAAAAAGCTTCCACTATAAAAACGTGGAAGCCTTTTGTCTTAGCTGATGATGATTGTCTAAGGGCCAAAAAACAAAGCCCCAACAAACCAGATAATGGGAAAGGAAAAGATTAGGCTAAGATTGCCGAGAAAGTACCAAAAGCGTTTACGGTAGAGGGCAAGGAGGCCGCCAACTAGGCCCAGGGCGGGGCAGACAAAAATGGTGGCATAGGCCAAGGGGCGCATAGTGGGTCCGAATAAGTCGGGCAGTAAGATAGAAAGTCCCAAAACGATAATGCCCAACCAAAAACAATACTTATGACCCTTATCAAGTAACTGCTTAAACATCTCATCACCTACTCGTCAATTATTTAGATAAGCCATTATAGCCAATTACTGTGAGAAAGGAAATAATTTCTTACTACACTCATACTATAGGTCCGTCCGCTGTCTAAATCAGCAAAGCTCTGACTAATTTCAGCCCACAAGTCGTTTCGAAAAGCCTCTCTCCTTATCGGCACACCCTTCAAAAGTTTTAGTTTCCTTTACCAGCCTATCCATAAACTAACCCCCTTTTTCTTAATTATAAGACTAAGAAAAAAGCCAAGCTCTCTAAGAAGAGACACCTGGCTTGGCTAACTTATTCGTATTTTTCAAAGTTCAAGCTTTGGGCGTTGACGGCACAGATCACTGTCGAAAGTGACATGAGGATTCCTGATAGGGCAGGCCCTAAGGTAATACCAATTGGTGCCAGTAACCCAGCAGCTAGGGGGATAGCGAAGATATTGTAACCCGCTCCCCAGGCCAGGTTTTGCTTGATCTTAGAATTGGTAGCTTGAGACAGACTTAAACTGTTCAAGACATCCTTCAACTGACTTTCCACCAGGATAATATCAGCCGAGTCCATGGCCACATCGGTTCCGGCACCGATAGCAACGCCGACTTGGGCTTGGGCTAAGGCAGGGGCATCATTGACCCCGTCTCCTACCATCATGACCGCTTTGCCTTGATTTTGCAGGCTTTGGATAGCGGCTGATTTTTGATCGGGGAGGACTTGGCTAAAGACTTGGTCTAAGCCGATTTCCTTAGCTACCGCTTGGGCCACTTGGTCGTTGTCCCCGGTCAACATCACGGCTTCAATGCCTTGGTCATGGAGGACTTGGATCACTTGCTTGGCTTCCGGACGAACTTGGTCAGAGACAGCGATGGCACCAATGACTTGGTCAGTCTGGATGACAAAGACCACCGTCTTGGCTTGACTGGTAATGGTTTCCAATTGACTTTGGTCATAGTCATAACCCGCTTCACGGGTGGCTTTAGGACTTAAGATTTGAACTAAGTTACCGTCAATTTTACCTTCTAGACCGGCGCCACTGTGGTTTTGGTAGTCGGTCACTTCTTCTAGGGCTAGTGATTTTTCTTGGGCGGCTTTGACAATTCCCTTGGCAATGGGGTGTTCAGATTGTTGTTCCAGACTAGCCGCCAGGGCGAGGATTTGGTCTTCACTAGCATCGGCGATTGGGTAAACCCCGTCGACAGCAAATTCCCCCTTGGTCAAGGTCCCGGTCTTATCGAAAACCACCGTATCCACTTGGTAGGCCTGTTCAAAGGGAATCCGATTTTGGACCAGGAGGCCTGAACGAGCAGCTAGGGAGGTGGACTTGGCATTCACCAAGGGAATAGCTAGTCCCAGGGCATGGGGACAGGCAATCACGAAGGTGGAAACCATAAATTGAATAGCGGTTGCTGCCGTGGTGATATTCCACCAAATGATTAAGGCTAAGATCCCGACCCCAAAGGCAATGTAGAAGAGCCAGGCCGCTACCCGGTCGGCCAAGCTTTGGGCCTTGGATTTTTGGGCTTGGGCCCCTTTAACCAGGTCAAGGACTTGTTGGACATAGGAATTCTCACCGGCTTTTGCTACCCGGACTTGAAGAGCCCCATCGCCATTAATGGTTCCGGCAATCACTTCATCCCCATCTGACTTAGCTACGGGAACGGATTCCCCGGTAATGACCGCTTCATCTAAACTAGACCGACCACTTGTAATGATCCCATCAACGGCAACCTTTTCTCCCGGACGGACTAGGACTAAGTCATCGACTTGTAATTGGTCGATTGGAACCACTTCAATGTCCCCATCCGCCGTAATCCGACTGGCTTCATTAGGGAGGAGGTTGGCTAGGGATTCCAAGTCATCATTGGCCCGCATTTGTGACTTCATTTCAATCACATGGCCTAAGAGCATGATGAGAATCAGGGTCGCCAGTTCAAAGTAATAATTCATGCTGGCATCAAGGAAAAAGGTGGTCATCACACTGTATAAATAGGAAGACACAATCCCTAAGGTAATTAAGAGCATCATGCCCGGCTGTCTATTTTGGATTTCCATCCAGCCGTGCTCTAGGAAAGGTTTCCCCCCATAGAAGAAGACGATGGTCCCTAAGATAAATTCAATCCAGCCTTGGCCGGGAAAAGTAATGGAATAGTTAAAGATCATCATCAACATAGGCGATAAGACCGCAATGGGGATAGTGAGTACCAGGACCACCCAGAACCGTTGCTTCATATCGTCCATCATGCCCATGTGGTGGCCGCCATGGCCTGCGTGGTCACTATGGTCGTGGTGGTCTGCGTGACTAGTCTCATGGCTTTCATGATCAGCCCTTTGACTATGGCAGCCAACCTCTTGACTTTGACTAGCCGCTACTTTTTCATGGCTACCACAGGAGGCTTGTTGACAGGTGCAAGCGCCCCCTTGCCGGCAAGCATGCGGACAAGCATTTAAACAAGCTGTTGCCATTTCATTCATCCTTTCTTTATTGGTTGATTCAATCATTTTATACTTAATTAATTATCTGACTACATTTGTAATCAACTTACATTGCTAGTATAAAAGCCCCTGCTTAAAATTGCAAGTCTTTCTTCTTGAAAGCAGACGACAAAAAACCGTCTACTTTTTCAGTAGACGGTTCTTTTTTATTATCATCAATTGTTTATTGGGTGACAATTGATTGACAGGTTTTAAAAGGATGATTTGAAAAAATGGACTTAGTTTTTTCTATAAGAAATCAAAAGTTTTTTGTGACTGTTGCACTCTGTTATTTTTCAGGGACTTCGACGATCCAGCCTTCTGGTGCTTCAATGTCTCCGTATTGGATACCCACTAACTCGTCATAAAGTTTTTGGGTGATTGGCCCAACTTCTGTGTCGGAGTAGAATTTGAAGGAACGGTCGCCGTGGTCAATCCGTGAAACTGGAGAAATAACGGCAGCGGTACCCATAGCACCTGCTTCAGCGAAGCGGTCTAATTCATCCACGTAAACGTCGCCTTCTTCAACCTCTAAGCCTAAACGTTCTTTAGCTAAGTGAATGATCGAGTATTTGGTGATGGATGGGAGGATTGAAGGTGATTTTGGTGTCACAAATTTGTTGGTATCTTTTTCGATCCCGTAGAAGTTTGCGGAACCAACTTCTTCAATCTTGGTGTGGGTAGCTGGGTCTAGGTAAACCACGTCACCATAGCCGGCTTTCTTCGCTTTTTCACCTGGTAAGAGCGAACCACCGTAGTTCCCACCAACTTTAGAAGCACCAGTCCCGTAAGGAGCGGCACGGTCGTACTTGCTGGTGACAAATGGCATTGGTGCTAAACCATCACGGTAGTAAGGTCCTACTGGCATGGTGAAGATAGTAAAGATATATTCCTTAGCAGGGGAAACACCAATGTTGTCGCCTACCCCAATTAATAATGGACGGATATACATGGAAGCGCCTGACCCATAAGGTGGGACGTAGTCAGCGTTCGCTTGAACTGTTTTGACAACCGCTTCAACAAATTTTTCTTCAGGATAAGCTGGCATCAACATTCGTTCGGCGGAGTTAGCCATCCGTTTAGCGTTTTGGTCTGGACGGAAGAGTTGGATCTGACCATCTTTACGACGGTAAGCTTTTAAGCCTTCAAATGCTTCTTGGCCATAGTGTAAGGCTGGAGCACCTTCAGCAATTGGAAAAGTCTTTCCCTCTTCTAAGCCTTCTTTATACCATTCGCCATCTTTCCAATAAGCACGCCAACGATAAGGAAGGTCCATATAAGCAAAACCTAAATTATTCCAATCGATATTTACAGACATTGTCATTCCCCTTTCAAAATTACAATTTTAGGCACTCGCCCGAACTGTGTTCTAAGAGCGGCGCCCATTAGTTAAGTAGACTTATAATACCTTTTTCGAAAACATTTGTAAATACTTTAGGGATAATTTGTTTGAATTGCTCGACAATTTAAATAAAAGACAATTTTTATTTAGCATATTTTAAGATCTTTTCCGTAGCTAAGCAAGGAAAAATTTAACCTATAAAATATTTTGACAAAGGAAGTCAGGCACATGCTTTCCACTTTGAAGTTCACTTAATAAAGAAGCCATAAAAATAAGCCGGGACTTAAGCCCAGCTTACTTTTCAATATTTACTTGTCATCCATGAGTAAGCCGAATTCCTTCAAAAAAGAAGTTAAGGTCTTGCCTTTTGAGGCGTTTGTCGCACTCTCCACCTAATTTTGCCAATATTTATCAATGAAGGCTTGCCGACCTGAGCCTTGGCGGTAGGCCTGGTAGTGGTCAGGGTTCTTGGCATGAAAGTCTTGGTGGTATTCTTCGGCAGGGTAGAAGCTTTGGGCCGGTTCAATTTGGGTCACGATGGGTTTGTCAAAACGACTGCTGGCTTCCAAGTCGCGCTTGGATTTTTCGGCGATGGCTTTTTGTTGGTCATTATGGTAGAAAATCACGGGCCGGTAAGAGCCCCCCCGGTCCGCAAATTGGCCCATAGCGTCAGTCGGGTCGGTTTGTTGCCAATAGATTTCCACTAAGTCTTGGTAGGAAATTAATTCGGGATTATAGGTGATTTGCACCGCTTCCGTGTGGCCCGTTCCCCCCAGGCAAACTTCGCGATAAGTGGGGTTTTCGGTGTACCCACCTGTGTATCCGGACACGACCTTTAAAATCCCGGGCATGGTCTCAAAGGGTTGCACCATACACCAAAAACAGCCCCCGGCAAAAGTTGCTAATGCTTGACTCATCCTTAATCCTTCTTTCTATACGGTAGTCTTTCGATTATGATTCATTGTAAAGACTGGCCCAGGCAAAAACAAGACTTTTGCTTGGCAGGACGCCTGACTTGACTAAAAAACAGCTCTTTCAGCCATTAAGCTTGAGAGAGCTGTTTAGTATTTAGCTAAGTTAATGTAACCAGCTGATGAGCATTCGTTCTGCTTTTGAATTCTGGGCGTTAAAGAGCCATGGCACCGGTTCGAGCGCTAGGTCTCTCACCTAGCGAGCTTCAAAGGGTTCGTACGGCTTAAGCCTACGCCCCCTAATTCAGATCGCTTGCTTGTTCATGGCTAAGGCCCAAATTCAAAGCGCCACTACTGCTCATCAGCTAAATTAACAAAAATACTTTTCCATCATTCTAAACTTCTTAATTTAAGCCCCGGGCGTTTTCCTTGGTAATTTTATCTACCCCACCCATGTAAGGCACCAGCACTTCAGGGATGGTAATGGAACCGTCCGCGTTTTGTCCGTTTTCTAAGACGGCAGCGACTGTCCGACCCACTGCTAAACCAGACCCGTTTAAAGTATGGGCCAGTTGGGTCTTGCCATCAATGTCCCGGTAGCGGACTTGGGCCCGGCGTGCTTGGAAGTCCACACAGTTAGAGCAGGAAGAAATTTCCCGGTAGGTATTTTGGGCGGGCATCCAAACTTCGATATCATAGGTCTTGGCTGCTGAGAAGCCCATATCCCCGGTACAGAGGATAATGCGACGGTAAGGTAAACCGAGTAAGTCGAGAATATTTTCTGCGTTTTTAGTCATGGCTTCCAGTTCATCGAAGGATTGGTCTGGAGTCGCTACTTTAACCATTTCTACCTTTTGGAATTGGTGCATCCGGATCAAACCCCGGGTGTCCCGTCCCGCTGAACCGGCTTCAGAACGGAAACAAGGTGAGAGAGCCGTTACCCGGATAGGCAGGTCTTCTTCCTTCAAGATTTCCTTAGCAAAGTAGTTCGTTAACGGCACTTCTGCAGTAGGAATCAAGGTCAGGTCTTGCCCTTCATTGGTGATTTGGTAAACGTCTTCGGTGAATTTAGGGAATTGTCCAGTCCCATACATGGCTTGGTCGTTGACTAAGAAAGGCGTAATCATTTCCATGTAGCCTTCTTTTTGGTGTTGGTCCAACATGAAGTTATACAAAGCCCGTTCCAAACGTGCCCCCAGACCCTTATAGTAGACAAAACGAGAACCTGACACCTTAGCCCCTGCATCCCAATCAAGGATATCTAAATCTTCGGCTAAGTCCCAGTGGGCTTTGAGTTCAAAGTTGAATTCAGGGGTTTCCCCGTGACGGTGGATTTCCACATTTTCATCTTCATCTGCACCGACCGGTACGCCTTCAGCTGGTAGGTTAGGAATCCGCGCCAGGATATCATGCTCTTCTTGGTCAAGTTGGTCTAAGTCGCTGTCCAAGGCCTTGATCTTGGTCCCTAAGGCCTTCATTTCTTGGATCTTGTCGTCGGCATTTTCCTTATTGCGCTTGAGTTGACCAATAGCGTCAGAAGCGATATTCCGTTCCTTTTTCAAGTTTTCCGCTTCGACAATCACTTGGCGGCGTTTTTGGTCCAGGTCGCGTAAGTGTTCTAGGGTTTCTTTCTCAACCCCCCGGCCCTTCAAAGCCTCAGCCACTTGATCAAAATTATCCCGTAATAAACGTACATCAATCATTACAAATCCTCATTTCTTTTAAACTTTTTCATTATTACTTTATTAATATTGGCGAATGCTCTTCAACACTATTAGGGCAAAAGAAAAACCATTCCGCCCTCTCAATCAAAGGGACGAAACGGTCATCACTCTGCGCGGTACCACCCTGCTTCAAGGCAAGTCTTGCCTTACACTTACAAATAACGGTTTGTGCCGGCCCTACTTCCTTAATACTAAGTCGTAGGCAGTCCTTGTGTGGATTCACCCAGGTCCCCCTATCCATTCTCACCCACCATGGACTCGCTAAAAAGTTTCCTAAGCTACTAGTCACAAGCATCACTTGTTCTATATATAAAGTCATCCAAGACTTTACTGGAGTAAAACTCCAAAGCTAAGTCTATTTTAAGAAGAAAAGCCCGCCTTGTCAAATGGCTTTTGCCTAAGCCAAGTCTGAGCTTTCCTTCTCGCTTTTATTAATGTAATTATGGTAAATCTTGTCAATAAAGACAGCAATGGCGTTGTCTCCCGAAATATTGGCGGCCGTCCCAAAGGAATCCTGGGTCAAGTGGAGGGAGATCATGATTTGTTGCATGCCTGGGTCAATTATCCCTATCATCGGTAAGAAAGGTAGGGCTGACATTATGGCCCCTCCCGGAGTCCCAGGTGCAGCCACCATGCAGACCCCCAGCGTCAAGATAAAGGCTAAAATAGTAGTAAGATTGTGGGGCATACCGTAAATTAATAGGAGGGCCGTGGCATTGGCCGTAATGGTAATCATAGACCCAGTCAAATGAATGGTGGCACAGAGAGGCACGACAAAGTTCGCAATGTCTTGGGAAACTTCATTTTTAGCCGCTGACTTCAAGTTGACAGGAATAGTTGCGGCGGAGGATTGGGTCCCAATAGCGGTCATATAAGCCGGGATTTGGTTCTTCATCAGCTGCCAGGGATTCTTGCCCGCGTAGGTCCCAAAAAGAATAAATAGGAAGCCCACATAGAGAAGCTGTAAGAGAATGACACAGATAAAGACCTTCCAAAAGACTGAAATAATGGCAAAGACCGAGCCACTATAGGAGAGGTTACTGATATTACAGAAGATATGGATGGGTAAGAGAGGCACCACAATTTTTGCCAGGACCTGGCTGATAATCCCACCAAAGTCGCTAAAACCTTCATAAAGCACTTGGCCACGACCGTGTTGGCGGAGCCAGTAGATTCCCAGTCCCATCATAAAGGCAAATATAATCGCCCCCGTCACATCAAAGAAAGGTTCAATAGGAATAACAAAAAGCGGTTCCAGACTAGGTGCCGTTTGGATTAAGCGCTCGACCAGGCTTTCACTGATAAAAAAGGGAAAGAGCTGACTAGCTATCAAATAGGCCAAAAAGCCGCCGACGATAGTCGATAAATACGAGGTCAAGACCGTAATCCCGAGTAACTTACCCGCTCCTTGCCCCAGGTCAGCAATCCCTTGGACCACGAAACCAATAATCATAAAGGGAATCACAAAGCTTAAGAAGCTAGAAAAAATACCGGTAAAGGTGACACAGAGCCTAAAGAACCACTCCGGTGCCAAACTTAACTGTCCAACAATAATTCCTAAAATAATTGCTAATAATATTCGGGGAACGAGGCCAATTTTCCTTTTTTCAAGTACTCTTGCCATCTTTTCCCACCTCCATTTCATTTTCTTATCATGGCATTCTAATAATATTAGCAAAAAGTGATCACTTTGTAAAATCAACTGAATAGCACGATTCGATAAAAAACAACCCATAAAAGTCCAAACCTGGCTGGAGGCTAAAATTGGGTGATTTTTTACAGGTGTCTTAGGAAAAGTCCCTAACGCTGGTATTTTCCGGACGATTTTAAATTTAGCTTGATTTATATTCGCTTTTTGTTAGAATGAAACTGTTGGTTGACAATTTAACCACTAAAAATCATTAATTTTATGAATAATCATCACTCTGAACACTATCAATATTCGCTTATTGCCTCAAGTGATAAGTGGCAGAATAGAAAGGATATTCAATCGATGACCCAGTATTTCCAAGGTGACCTCTTCCACACCCCTGTTTACGGCCAATTAGACTATGTCCCCCAAGCCCTGATCGCGGTGGATGATAACGGTAAGATCGACCAAGTTTACCGCCAAGAGGACCCTAGCTACGTTGAAGCCGTCAAGCAAGCCCAAGAGTCTACTGACTTTGTCCGCTTAGAAGCCGGCCAATACTTCCTGCCTGGCCTGGTGGACCTACATATTCACGCACCCCAATGGCCTCAAGCCGGGATTGCCTTAGATGAACCCCTCAATGTCTGGTTGGATGAGTGCACCTTCCCCTTAGAGGCCAAGTACGCCGATCTGGATTTCGCCCGTTCGGTCTATACTGACCTGGTCCAACAGTTACTGGCTCGCGGTACCACAACTGGGCTCTATTTTGCCTCCGCTCACCTAGAATCCTCCTATGAATTGGCCAAAATCTGTGCCCAAGCCGGCCAACGCGGTTTAGTGGGTAAGGTGGTTATGGATGATCCCGAAGCCAACCCGGACTTCTACCGGGACGCTTCCACTGACCAAGCTCTCAAAGACACCGAGACCTTTATCCAAAAAGTTCGCGACTTAGGAAAAGACTATAAGCAAGGGGTCTATCCGGTGGTTACCCCGCGCTTTGTCCCGAGCTGTACCGATGAGGCTCTAGCCGGTCTAGGCGCCTTAGCTCAAAAATACAATGCTCATGTCCAATCCCACTGCTCGGAAGGCCAATGGGAGCACGACTTTGTTATGGAACGCTTCCATGGCAAACGCGACACTGAGGTCTTACGCGACTTCGGTCTCTTAGGTCCTAAGTCAGTGATGGCTCACTGCAACTTCCTTAATGAAGCTGATGGGAAGATCTTCCAAGAAACTGGGACGGGGATCGGCCACTGTCCTTATTCCAATGCCTATTTCGCTAATGCAGTCCTCCCGGTTAAACGCTTGAAAGCTCAAGGCGTCAACATCGGCTTAGGGACAGACATTTCCGGCGGCTTCTCGTCTAGCCTCTATGAAAATATCCGCCAAGCCGTGGTCTCTTCACGAATCCTAGAAGACGGCGTCGATACCCAAGTTGGCCCTGAAGCACGTGGGGTCAAGGACAGCCGGATCTCCTTAGTGGAAGCCTTCTATCTGGCTACCAAGGGTGGCGGCGAGTCGCTCGACCTCCCACTAGGCAGTATCGAAAGTGGCCAAGCCTGTGACCTGCAACTAATCGACACTAAAGTCGCCAATAACATTCTCCCTGACTTTGGCGTCTTCAATGACCCTCGGGAAATCTTTGAGCGCATCATTTACCTAGTCACCCCAGAAAACATCCGTAAGGTCTGGGTCCAAGGCGCCTTAGTGGTGGATAAGGTAACGATTTAGTAAATAGTCAAAATTATCCCCATCTAATCTTAACTATTTGACTATTAGAATATGAAAAAGGTTCCGTATCTAAGCGGAGCCTTTTTTTATAGTCCTTCAATTCTTATCTTTAAATTGGTAAACTTTTAGCTATAATTATTAGCATTTAGCTAAAACAAAATATATTTAAAGGAGTGTACTTCCTAATGAACGACAAAGATAGAAAAGAATTTGGAGTTACTGTTCGATTAATAATAACTATTATAGAAAGTACTGCCTTAATGTTTATACTTTTACCGTATGCGATTATTGCCAGCAAATATGAAACAGATATTAATTTTTCTACTACTGTGCTTTTTACATTTTTCTCTATTTCAATGACTTATACCATTTATTTTTATCTAATTAGATTACAGAGTGATCGCTTTATACCTCATAATATAAACTTTAAAGTAATCTGCAATAGATCATTTTTATATAAGGCTGTAATATTATTTTCATTACTTGCCTCTCTTTTATACGTACTTACCTCTTCTTTTCCGAAAGATATAATTATTCTATTAGGTTTCACTTTAACATGTCTTATCTCTATTTGTTTAATTTTTATTATTAAAGAAATATTTTTCAAAGACTCTACCTCGATTAAAATAATCGACCATGCTTCTTATAAATTTAGTAAGTTAGAATTAAGCCTATTTTCATTATTAGTGATTCCTTATTTGCTTGCCTCCTTAGAGAAGGGAAGCTTTATTCTTGAAAATAACAACCCTGTTGCTCAAGACTTTTACTTTTATTTTTTCTTATACATACTTTGTGTCCTTCCCTTGAAAGCAGGAAGATTTATTGCTTTAATAAGCTATTGGACTCACCATTCTAATAACCAATCCACACAACTATCCAATAAAAATAGTCATGTCGCTAAAGATAAGATTTGGTATAACGAATTTTTCTTAATAGACTTAGATGAATAAAAATTCAGATTCTTTGTATTTTATAATCTTTAAAGGGAGGTAGTATGATAAATATCCATTCAAACTTTCCTAAGCATTCTGATACCTCCACCCCTAGCGATGACGAGATCATGAGCCTATCTGAGGACTTACTTGAAGACAATAAAAAGAGCTATGAAGAATTAGCCAAATAATCAATTTTACGACTGTGACCCCAAATCACAGTCGTTTTTTATTTAAATCCACACTCCTTACCGCATAGACCTATTTTCCCACCGCTTAGCGAGAAAACTCCCTGTTATTTCAGCAATTTGCTATACTAACAGTGAAGAAAAGGCCGGCTAAGCCCTTCATTATTCCTAGAAAGGTAGTGAGTTTATGGATGACAGTAAGATCAAAATTCAAGAAGTCATTGATCCCCAACTGAAAGAAAACTATATCGCTATCCACGCCCAAAGCGAGCCCCAAGCTCAAATCCTCGCCCAGCAAATTAGTCCCTGCTTGAACCAGAGTCAGGAAGATATCGCCCTTAAAGTCGACGACCAGTATTTTATCGTCCGCACCAAGGAAATTATTTACCTGGAAGTTAACCAGGGAGTTGTGACCATCACTACTAGTAAGGGCAACTATCAGACCCGGCAAAGTCTCTCATCTTTAGCTGACAAGTTAAACAGCCAGGACTTCATTCGTATTTCTAAGTACGCCTTGGTCCGTATCCAAGCCATCGAGCGCTTGGAGCTGGCCTTTTCTGGGAATATGTATGCCTACCTCTCTACCGGTCAACAGGTCAATGTCTCCCGCCGTTTCGTCAGTCAGCTCAAGAACCGCTTAGGTATTTGAAAGGAGTATTCACCATGAAAAACATTGTCAACGCGATCTCCCAAAGTGTCTCCCTAGCTATCATTATCTGGGCCATTATGGGCGCTATTTACACCCAAGATTGGACCTATACCGCCATGCTGGCCTCAGTTATGTTCTTCGGCGCAGTGATCGGGGGCAGCTCAGCCATCTATGAATACAGCTCTTGGCCCCTCTTAGCCAAGGTCTCCATACATTTCACCGTTTCTCTCTTAGCCTTTCTCCTGATGAATATCATCAACCACTGGATGCCCTTAGAAGTACCTATTCTAGTAGGAGCAATTCTTCAATTTGCCCTGATCTTCTTTGCTATTTGGGTCTGCTACTACTTCTATAACCGTCATAAAATCAATCAAATTAACCAACAACTGAAAAAGAAAAAGGACTAGGGTCACCAAGTCAAAAAGCCCCTCAGTGGATGTAGTGACTCCCAAAAGTTGGACTAATAATTCAACTTTTGGGGGTCACTACATAAATAAGTTCCACCTGAGGGGCTTTCTTCATATCATTTATTTTTAATAACTATATTCCGCAATCTTGGCATTCAACCAGTCGCTGATGAACTGCATGCTTTCATGGACCTTGCGGGTAATTTGAACGAAAGGACTGACCCGCTTAACATTTTCCGTTGGCATCAAATCCGTAGCCAAGGCTAATTGGCCGTCCACGCTGTCCACAAAGGGGATATGGAGGATTTCCGTATTGACTGCCTCCCCTTCCTCCAGAGGGGCATTGACTTCCAAGTTCCCATTCATAGAATAGGAAGCCGGTTCGGTAAAGTCGGCTTCAGGGCTGTCACTAATGGTGTAATTATGGGGGACAAAGCAAGCCACGGTATTGCCGTATTGCAATTGCGTTGTTGCCTTATTACCGCCGTAAATCTCCACTTCTTCACCATTATTATAGAGGGCGCCTTGGGGAATCAAGACTACCCAATCCAAATTGTTTTGGAGATCGGACAACAAACGAGAAGTTTCCAGAAAGCGGTCTTCATTACTTTCCGCTCCCAATGTCACTAGGATAACTGGTCGTTGATTAATAAAACTAGTAGCTACCAAACAATAGCCCGCGCCCAGTTCGGTCCCGGTCTTTAATCCAGTAATATCCTGCCGTCCATAGGTCATTCCCGGCAGGAGTTGGTTACTATTGGTCATAGTCACCTGCCAGTCAGGGGCCACTTGGAAGACTTTTTCTTTCACTTGGGCCCGACTTTGAATATCGGGATAGTCTTTGAGCAATCTTTGGACGACTAGGGCCAGACTTTTAGCTGAGACTCGGTTTTCCTCACTTTCAGCGAATTGGCCTGGTCTAGCATCCGCCCGCAATTCCCCACGTAAACCGGAAGCGGAGACCAAGTTATAATCATCAACGCCCAGTTGGTCTAACTTTTGGGCCATGAGATCGATAAAGTGATCTTCACTGCCAGCCACCTTTTCCGCTAGGGCCACAGTGGCTGAGTTCGCCGAAGCAATGATGACAGCATCAATCAACTGGTCCACGCTATAATTCGCCGGACCCGCTACTAGCGGCACATTGGATAGGCCCTCTACTTGGGACTGCTGGGCCAAGGCTGGTGAGACCGGGACGGCTTCGTCTAGACTAAGTTTGCCCTGGGCCAGCTGGTCATAGATCACATAGAGACTCAGTAATTTGGTCAAGGAAGCAATCCCATGCAGGTCATCGGCGTCCTTCTGGTAAAGAATTTGCCCTGATTCTTGGTCAATCGCGATCGCATGCTTGAAGCCATATTGCTGGCTTTGGCTTAATTGTTGGGAAAAATCAGTCACCGTCTCGCCACTAGCCAGGACTGGACTGGCGAAAAAGACCAAAGCCAGGATTGCCCCAGCCACACTGCTGGCTAGCTTCTTAGTCACTGACTTCATGCTTATCAGCCTCCTTCTTTTGATCAAGGGGTTGTTGGTTGGGTAGGACGAAAATAAAGCGGGTTTGCCCATGGTCAGATTCGGCCCAAATCTTGCCGTGGTGCAAGTTGACAATGGTTTGAGCAATGGCAAGGCCTAACCCGCTACCCTTAGTCGTCCGCGAAGGGTCAACCCGGTAAAAGCGTTGGAATAAATTCTCCAAAGCGGCCTTAGAGATTTCATTGCCATCATCAATCACTTCAAAGCGGGTAGTGTCTTTTTGTGGAATGACTCTGAGGAGAATATAGTCCCCTTCGCCTCCGTATTTAATGGCGTTAGTGATCAAGTTGGAGAAGAGGCGGACAATGGTTTCGGGGTCAATTTCTACCCAAATATCCTCTTGACCCGAGCTATCCACTTCAATCCGCCGGCCCACTTCATCGGCTTGGAGCTCAAACTCGGCACTTAATTGTTCTAAGAGGCGGACCACATTGGTCTTTTGGGTATTGATCTTAGTATTGATATTTTGAATCTTGGTGTACTCGAAGAGGTCCTCCACCATCTTTTGCATCTGCAGAGCCTTGTCATAGGCGATGTGGACATATTCTTGGATCTTGTCGGGGTCATCAATTTGCTTGTTTTCAATCAATCCCAAGTAACCAATCACCGAGGTCAGGGGGGTGCGGATGTCGTGGCTCATATTGGCGATCAGTTCGTCTTTTGATTCTTCAATCCGCCGCTCTTCCTCCATGGCCTTAACCGTTGAATCGACCAGGCGGTTAATGGAAGAAACTACGGGTTCCATACTGTTCATATGCTTAGTGGAGATTTTATGGTTGTAATTTCCCTTGGAGATATAGTGGAGCTCATCTAAGATAAACCCCAATTGAATGGTCCGGTTACGCCGGTAGACCCGCCAAATCAAAATCATCAAGCCTGCCATCAAGTAAAAGGCGGTAAAACCAAGGACAAAATAGCGTTGAAAGCGGGGAAAGAAGAGTAACCAATAGGGATTTTCCTGAGCAACAAGCGGCATAAAGTAGTCGGTCAGGGTAATAAAAACAAAGACCATCCCAAAATAACCGATCACCAGTAGGGCTGTCACGGCGATGGTTTCAAACAGTAATTCCGTAAAAATACGTAAGCGTCTTTTAGCGGGCATGGGCTCTTTTTCCTTCTTTCCTCGGTGAATAGGCAGGGCAAAAAGTAGCGTAAGGACGCTACTCTAAACTCGTATTAATGTTTTTGTGTGACTGTCGCACTTTAGTTGAGTTCGGAAGGGTGAGGGGATGTCCTTTCAGAAAAGTTGAACGACCAGTCTGCTGGTCTTATCAGCTTTTCTTCCAAGGAATCTCCCTCACTGTTCCTTCCTCTCATCCTTTTCAAACCTGCTCCAAGCACGGAGCAAGCGTCCATTTCAGAAGTCCTTGCAAATCCTCTTTGAGGATTTTCTGCGTACTTCTTCCAATGGTCTTACTCCTTGTAGTGCTTGTCGCACTCTTTGTCACTCACTGATTTTGTAGCCGACGCCCCAGACTGTGGAGATGACTTTGTCGCCGCCGGTTGCGGTTTCGATTTTGTCGCGGAGGTGGCTAACGTGGACCATAACCGTCTTAGCGGAAACGACCGATTCTTGTTGCCAGACCCGTTCGAAAATCTCGTCAGCTGAGAAAACCTCATTGGGATGGGAAGCCAGGAGGTATAAGATGCCAAATTCTAGGGCGGTCAACTGAATATCTTCCCCGTCAATGGTTTTGACTTCATGGGAGTTCTTATGGATGATCAAAGGTCCAATCTCAATGGTGTCCCCGCTGCCTTGGTCACTGGCTCCTGACCGGCGTAAGAGTGATTTGACCCGGGCCATCACTTCTAAAGGGTTGAAGGGCTTGGTCACATAGTCATCCGCCCCAGTAGTTAAGCCAGAAATCTTATCCATGTCGGCTGATTTAGCACTCAATAGGAGAATGGGCACGTCCACTTCCCGGCTCCGTAATTCTTTAACCACGGTCAAGCCGTCCTTACCGGGCATCATAATATCTAAGATAATTAAGGCAATATCCGGGTTTTCACTGATCCGTTTTAGGGCTTCATCCCCATCATAGGCTTGGATCACATCATAGCCTTCATTGCTGGAATAAATAGTTAATAATTCAACAATTTCCTTGTCGTCATCAACGATCAATAATTTCACAAGGATCCCTCCTCTGTTTTTTTGTGAGACTGAGACAAACATCCTAGCCTCTCTTTATACATACAAACTTTCTTAATCAGAGCTGGTCCACTTACACGCTTCTAAACCTGCTCGGTGAAAGTTTTCTGGTTTTGTACCTATTCTACCAAAGATCCGCCCAGCAATAATCTCATTCGTCTTAAAATCTGCTTAAGAAAAGCTTAAATTCAAAGCAATTTGGACACTTTTGCCCTTATTTCTTTAATAAATCCTTAGTTTTTTTATATATTAATTCAATTCTCCTTACCGTATAATGGATTTAATGGGGCTGTTAAAACAGCCTTCACGACCTGAATTTTCCTCTAGACACTCTGAAAGCGAGGTCATCGCCATGTCCACTTCCAAGGATTTTCACCCGAATTCGGTTTCACCCCAAGCGACTTGTCCTAAAAAAGCCCACTTCCAGGAAAGAAAAGCTGACAAACAGGAAAGTCATCAAGAGGCAGACCAGGCGACTACTAGTCCAAAGCTAGGTCAGCACCAGGACCTAGCCCGGGAAAACCAATCCATCCAAAGGGCCCGGCTGGCTAACCAGGTCTTTAACCTGGTTGGGATCTTAGGGGTTATCCTAACTATCTGGCTGATTTACGCCGCTTATCAAAGGGGACTCTTCTCTTCCCAGGAAAATCTGGAGGCCTTTTTGCGTGGCTTTGGAGGCTGGGCCCCCTGGCTCTTTATCCTGATTCAGATTATCCAAACTGTTATCCCCGTTATTCCCGGAGGCTTGACCTGTCCGGCTGGGGCCGCCATTTTTGGGGTCTGGTACGGCTTTCTTTTAAACTTTATCGGGATTATGATCGGCAGTGTAATTGATTTCTGGCTGGCCCGGCGTTACGGCCGCCACCTAGTCATGGCCCTCATTGGCCCCAAGTCCTACAATAAGTATATCCACTATCTCAACACCAAGGCCTTTGACCGGGTCTTTATCTTTGGCATGTTCTTTCCGGTCTCCCCGGCCGATGCCCTCTGCCTCTTAGCCGGCCTCTCCAACATGTCCTTTAAACGGTTCTTCCTCTTCTTATCTCTAGGAAAACCCTTTACCTTATTTATCTATACTTACGGCCTCCTCTACTTGTCCAGCTGGATCGGCCAGCTATTGGGTCTCTAAGTCCCTAGCCCCACCAGCCTTAGAAAGGATTTTCTATGCAGCCTTTAACTATTAATATGTTCTCAAAAGCCGAAAGTAAAGCCGGTCAAGGGGTAGGGTCGGCCTACCGGGAGCTGGTCAATACCCTAGTCAAACACTATCCTAAAGACTTGAAACTGACTTATAATAGCCTCAAAGTCACTGACATCTCCCACTACCACACGGTTAACTTTCCTTTCTTTTTGTCCACCTTCTTTAAAAGGCGCCGCGGGGTCCGCTTGGGCTATGTCCATTTTCTCCCTGAGACCTTACAGGGGTCTATCCACTTACCCGGCCCTATCCAGATCCTCTTCGACCATTATCTGATCACTTTTTACCGGCGAATGGACCATTTGGTGGTGGTAAACCCCGTTTTTATTGATAAGTTGGTCCAAGACTACCACTTTGACCCCAAGAAACTCTCCTATATCCCCAACTTTGTCTCAACCGATACTTTCTACCCACAAAGTAAGAAAGAAAAAGCTAGTTTCCGCCAAGGACTAGGTCTCAGTCCCAATGACTTTGTCGTTTTAGGCGTGGGACAAATCCAGGGTCGTAAGGGGATCGATGACTTTATCCAGTTAGGCGTCGACCATCCAGAGATTTGCTTTTACTGGGTGGGTGGTTTTACTTTTGGGAAGTTGAGTGATGACCATGATCGCTACCAGGAAGCCCTCAAACACCTGCCAGCCAATGTCCACTTTACTGGGGTGGTGGACCGATCTGACATGGTCAAGTATTATAACCTGGCCGACCTCTTCCTCCTGCCCAGTTACAGCGAGCTCTTTCCCATGAGTATTCTCGAGGCCTTTGCCTGCCAAACTCCGGTTATGCTGCGCGACTTGGACCTCTACCAGGATATTTTAGGGGGCTACTATATTCCTTGTGCTGACCGAGCCGCCATGGGCGAAAAGATTGTTCAACTGGCTCAAGACCCCCAAAGTCTCAAAACCTACCAGGACAAGGCTCAAGCGGCCTCCCACTACTACAGTGAGGACCGGGTGGCGCAAATCTGGCTCAACTTCTACCGCGACCTGGCTAAAAGTCAGGCGAACAACAGCCATCATTTAGCCCAGCAGGGAAAATAAGACGATTTGGCCTAAAACTTTCCTTAAAATCGGGGTCAACTTTTCAAAAAAATCAAAGCCGTGGTAAGATTAAGGGAGTAGTAAAACTTGCGAGAGGATTTGAAAATAAATGACTCAATACCATAGCGTCCAATTAAGTGATGCGGACCACAACCACTTCGTTGAAAACAATCAAAATGGGGACTTATTGCAGCTGACCGACTGGGCCAAGGCCAAGGAATTTACCGGTTGGTACTCCAAAAATGTTGCCGTGGCGGATGAAGCCGGCCAAGTCCAAGCTGTCGCTAACATTCAATTTAAGAAAATTAAAGGCACGCCCCTGACCTTTGCCTATGCCTCCCGGGGCTTTGTGGTCGACTATGACAACCACGATGCCGTAGCAGCCATCACCCAAGCCGCAGTCAAGGCCGCTAAAGAAGAACACGCCGTCTACCTTAAGATCGACCCAGACTTAGAACGCCAAGGCAATGAAGAGACCTTAAAACTCTTAGAAACCCTGGGCTTTCGCCATACCGGATTTAAAGATGGGATGAGCGAACAGTATATCCAACCCCGCCAAACCATGTACACGCCCATCGACCAATCGGACGAGGACCTCTTGAATTCCTACGAAGCCAAGACCAGAAACCTGGTTCGTAAGGCCATGAAGTCGGGGCTAGAAGTCTTTGAAGGTAGCCGGGAAGAATTGGATGTCTTCCACCGTTTGATGGAGGAAACCGGGGAACGGGACGGTTTTGCTACCCGGGATATTTCCTACTTTGAAGCCCTCTACGACAACCTCCATCCCCAAGGCCATTTATATTACTTTATGATTAAGTTAATGCCTGACAAGATGGAAGCAGAAGCCCGCCAGGAACTGGCCCTAATCGCAAAAGACCGGGAAAAGGTGGAAGCCCGCCGTGATAGTAAGAAGAAAGACAACCAATTAAAGGAACTAGCCACCCGGCAAGCCAAGCAAGAAAAATTAATTGCGGACGCGGACGACTTGCGCAAAGACCACCCCAACGGTCTACCCCTATCAGCAGCCATTCTCTGCTTCTGCGGTAAGAAGGCCTACTATCTCTATGCGGCCTCTTCCAACCACTACCGCAAGCTCAGCCCCAACTACCAACTCCAATACGACCTCATGCGTTTTGCTCGTGATAAAGGCGCCACTACCTATGACTTTGGTGGGGTCAGCGTGGATCCGGATGAAGACTCGCCTTACCGGGGACTTTGGGTCTTCAAGCGCATGTGGGGGACCAAGGTTTCCGATAAAATCGGTGAATTTGACTATGTCCTCATCCCTGGCCTCTACCAAATGATGACCTATGCCATCCCGAGAGTCCGCCACTTCATGAAAGGCTTCCGTAACAAGGGAGGCGATGAATAAGTCTTAAAATTTATTTTAT
This sequence comes from Aerococcus mictus, assembly GCF_003286595.3. Taxonomy (NCBI): domain Bacteria; kingdom Bacillati; phylum Bacillota; class Bacilli; order Lactobacillales; family Aerococcaceae; genus Aerococcus; species Aerococcus mictus. The sequence goes on from NZ_CP132985.1 coordinate 2,049,937, forward strand.
CCATAGTAAAAGCCCTCAAGTATATGGTGACCCCAATAAGTTGGACTTTATATATAGTGAGTTGGCCTTTGGCCAGCTCTTTTTTGTTGCTTACAGTTCTTGCTTATTTCTTGCCGACACATTTACTCAGAAATTTAAACTTGTCAAGAGGAAGAGCGTAGCGGCTCTTGATAAGTTTAAAGTTTATGTGTAATCATTAAGCGGCGAAAGAAGCGTGATGAAGACGAAATTCTATAGGACTCCTAAAATCTAATTTTTCTTTGATTCTTTCACCATTGTAATAGATTATAAAATCTTCAATCGCTTGTGCTAATTCTTCAAAGGAATGATAAGTCCGACCATAGTAGACTTCTTGTTTTAGTAGACTAAAGAAATTCTCCATTGGCGAATTATCTAAGCAATTTCCTTTACGAGACATACTTTGAAAAATTCGGTGATCCTTCAAGAGCCGGGTGTAACTTTTCATTTGATAGGCCCAGCCCTGATCAGAATGAAAGGTTCTTCTGTATGGACATAATTTACTTGCTTCAATGGCAGCTTGTAGCCCCTCCAACATGCTTTGTCCATTAGGCTGATGTGTTATCTTAAAAGAAATAATTTCTCGATTAAATAGATCCATGTAAGGATCTAAATAGAGTTTTCCAGTTTGATAATTCCCAGAATCATCGGCATAGTAGTATTTAAATTCTGTTGTGTCTGTTGTTATTTTTTGATAAGGAATGGTCGAATCAAACCGCCGGTTGATACGATTTGGCGCTATCTCTCCAATCGTTCCTTTGTAGGAATTATATTTTCTTGTCTTTCTAGTATAGCTAGTGACCTGTATCCCCATAATTTTCATTAGGCGTTGAACTTTGTTTTTACTGACCTTATAACCACGGGAAAGCAGTTCAGCTCGCATTCTTCGATAACCATAATCCTTATGGGTTTCTCTGATGTCTTTCATTTCCTCTTTTAAATCGGCATCCTTATCAATTTCCTCATCTTTATTTTTCCAATAAAAGTAGGTCGATTTAGGAAACTTTAAAACGCTAAGAATATCTTTTAAAGCATATTTTTCATCATGGAGACGTGTGATTTCGGTCACTATTTCTTCTTTTCTCGCTTGACTCTTTGAGCCACACGTCTCCTCAATCCTTTTAAAAATTTGTTCTCAATTTCTAAATCCGTAATCCGTTGTTCAAGTTCCTTTATTTTTGCTTCACTTAACTGATTGGTTTCGCTGCTATCCTTTATTTGATTGATTTGTGATTTCTTTTTAGACACTTTAGGTGGCCTTCCTTTCCTCGCGGAAAGGCCATCAAGTCCTCTTTCATGATAAGCTCTTCGCCAATTAGCGATTAGACTTGGATTATTCATGTTTAATGAATTGGCCAATTCGCGATAACTCATTTCCGTACTTTCATACAATTCTATCGCATTTAATTTGAATTCAACAGTATAAACCTGTTGAGTCCGCCTTTTCTTTAAACCATCTACACCAAATTCATAATAGTTATTAACCCACCTTCGTAAAATAGAAGGATCTATTCCTGCTTTATTAGCTAAGGTTCGATAACTTCCTTTTTTCGCAATATAGTCTCCTACTAAATTCAGTTTAAATTCTAATGAATATTTAGACATAAAAATAACCCCCAAAAGTTGAATTCTTAGTCCAACTTTTGGGGGTCACTACAGTATTGACTTGAAGGCTTTTTTAACGTCTATTTTATCTTAATTCCCAGTCTAAGGTATAGCTATTAGGTCCGGCATAATTGACATAGAACTTCTTGTACTTGCGCCAATTGAAGACGCTATTTCCGTAGTTCAGGGCTGCTTGGATGGAGCTAAAACGACGAGGTTCACGGACAAAGCCATGATTGGTATTGACTTTAACCGCTTGGGCTGGTTTCTCTGTGGAAGTTTCTGCTTTGGCAGGCGTTTTGACCACTAGCTTGTCTCCTGGGTGAAGCATATAGTTAGCGCCTAGCTTGTTCCAAGTCATCAGGTCTTGGATGCTTACCCCATATTTATGGCTAATCCGCCAGAGAGAGTCCCCGGATTGGACGGTGTAAGACGCGCTTGAAGTTGTATTTTCGGCTGGTTTTGAAGTTTCAGCGGGGGTCTCTGTGGAAGCTACTGCTTTGGCAGGCGCTTTGACCACTAACTTATCTCCTGGATGCAACATGTAATTAGCGCCTAGTTTATTCCAGGACATTAAGTCTTGGATACTTACCCCATACTTGTTACTAATTCTCCAGAGCGAATCGCCCGATTGGACCGTGTAGGATGCACTTGAGGTTGTGTTTTCAGCGGGTTTTTCTGACTTTTGTTCATTAGCTTCAGGACTTGCATCTGACTTTCTTAATTCCCATTTTAGAACATAGCGGCCGTTACCAACATAGTCGACCCGATATTGTTTGTATTTAGACCAGTCAGCATGTTGATGACCAAAGGCCATGGCTTCTTCAACAGTCTTAAAAGTTTGGTCTTCTTTTTGCCAACCATCTTCTACTCTAGTCGTGTCCGCTTTAGCTGGTTTTTCACTTTCTTGAATAACTTCGCTGCTTGGTTTTGTTGTTGAAGTTTCTGCCTTGACAACTAATTTGTCGCCAGGGTGGAGCATGTAGTTAGCGCCTAATTTATTCCAGGACATCAAGTCTTGGATACTTACCCCGTACTTGTTACTGATTCTCCAGAGAGAATCGCCGGATTGAACTGTGTAGGAAGCGCTAGGAGTTGTGCTTTCAGCAGGTTTTGCGGCTTCACTTGGTTTTTCAGTACTTAGTTTTCTTGTTGGAACTTCTGTCTTGTCAGGTGCTTGAACCACTAACTTGTCACCTGGATGTAACATGTAGTTAGCGCCTAACTTGTTCCAAGTCATGAGGTCTTGGATACTTACGCCATGCTTGCGACTGATTCTCCAGAGAGAATCGCCGGATTGGACGGTATAGGGGCCACTGACAGCTGGTTTTTCAACCGCTTTGTTGGTCGCTACAGGTTTTTCACTGTTTGTTTTGACTGAGCTTGTCGTTTCAGTGTTTTGACCACTCGCTTGAGGATTCTTCAATTCCCATTTAAGGACAAAGCGATTAGGGCCGGCGTAATTGACCCGGTATTGTTTATACTTGGACCAATCTGCGTGTTGGTTCCCATAGGTCATCGCTTCATCAAGAGTTTTGAAACTGTGCCCTTCTTGAACCCAGCCACTGGATGCACTACCTGGATTAGCTTCTGCTAAGACTTCTGGTGCATCTGCCACTTGTAAAGCTGCCGACGACAATAAGGACAGTGATGCCAGGCTAATCCATTTATTATATTGATTCATTTTTTGATTTCTTGCTTTCATTTTAATAACCTCCCTTAGGGAAAGACGGCATACCATGCTCTCTTTTCACTTATATTATAACAAGCCCTCAATAGGAGTTAAAGTCATATTGTAACATTTCTGTAATATTAACCATTCCTTAAACTTTCTAATGCTATTTTCCGAAAAAGTAGTGAAAGTCCTTATTTATAGGCGTTTTTATAAGTTTTCATTAACTTTATAAGTAAAGAAAAGCTGATCAAAGCTTGCTTTATGACAAACTTCTGTAATATTTACGTAATATTATTTCATCGACTAGTTAAGAAAATAAAGAAAGTAAGCGTTTCCTAAGGGGCGATCCCCATGTTTCATTAGCTGGAAAAGTGGTATCATAGGGACAAATAAGGAACGTGCGGTTCCATAAAGGAGTGAACAGTGTGCCAGTCAAAAAGTTGGAAGCCAATATCACCCAATCCATGGTCAAAGAAGAAGTTCATGTCTTAAAGGAAATCCTTGATGACACCACCCATAAGATGGTGGGGGACCAAGTCTTTGAAATGATCCAAGGTTTGGTTGACCTCTCCATGAAAGAAGACTACAAGCAACTGGAAAGTGTCGTCGCCCAGCTCAGTAACGATGAAATGGTGGTTGTTTCCCGCTATTTTTCGATTTTGCCGCTACTAATTAATATTTCTGAAGATGTCGATTTCGCCTATGAAATCAACTATCAAAACAATACCGACCAAGACTACCTGGGTAAACTCGCCTTAACCATTGACCGGGTCAGCCAAAGTGACCAGGCCAAGGAAATTCTCGAACACGTCAATGTGGTTCCCGTCCTAACGGCCCATCCGACCCAAGTCCAACGTAAGACCATACTGGAATTGACCAATCAAATCCACCACCTCTTGCGTAAGTACCATGACGTCAAAGCTGGCGTAGTTAACCGCGACAAATGGTATACCGACTTGCGCCGCTATGTTGAAATTATTATGCAGACGGACATTATCCGGGAAAAGAAACTCACCGTCCGTAATGAAATCACCAATGTGACCGCCTACTATAACAATTCCTTAATCCGGGCCATCACCAAGTTGAGCCGGCAATACCGCCACTTAGCGGCTCAAAAGGGGATCGAGCTCGACCAAGCCAAACCCATCACCATGGGTATGTGGATTGGGGGCGACCGCGACGGCAACCCTTACGTTACCGCCGAAACCTTGCTTCTGTCTGCCACCACCCAAAGCGAAGTCATCCTCAATTACTACATTGACAAGGTCCATAAACTCTACCGCAACTTCTCCCTGTCCACTACCCTAGTAGACATTAGCCCCGCCATGGAAGCTTTGGCAGCCAAGTCTAATGACAAGTCCATTTACCGGGAGAATGAGCCTTACCGCCGGGCTTTCCACTATATCAAGGCTAAACTCGAACAGAACTTAGTCGAAGTCAAAAACGGCCTAAAAAGAGATGACCAGGCCCCAACCCCAAGCTACCAAAATGCGGAAGCCTTTAAAGCTGACCTCTTAGTGATTAAGGAGTCACTACTAGCCCATGGCGAAGACGCTCTTTTAACCGGGGACTTCAATGAGTTAGTAGAAGCCATCGATATTTTTGGCTTTTACCTAGCCACTATCGATATGCGTCAAGATTCCAGTGTCAATGAAGCCTGCGTGGCGGAATTATTGAAGTCAGCTAAGATCGTCGACGACTATTCCTCGCTCTCGGAACCAGAAAAAGTTAAAGTCCTCCTCAAAGAATTACTGGAAGACCCCAGACCTCTATCTTCGGCCCATAGCGAAAAATCTGAGCTCTTGGAAAAAGAACTGAAAATCTTTAAGACCGCCCGTTTCTTAAAAGACCAACTGGGCGACCAAGTGATCAAGCAACATATTATCTCCCACACCGAGAGTGTCTCGGATATGTTCGAACTGGCCATTATGCTTAAGGAAGTAGGCCTGGTTGATCCTAAACAAGCTCGGGTCCAAATCGTTCCCCTCTTTGAAACCATCGAAGACTTGGAAAACGCCCAAGGAATTATGGAAGAATTTCTCAGCTATGACCTGGTTCAAAACTGGATCAAAGCCAACCATGGCTACCAAGAAGTCATGCTGGGTTACTCTGACAGTAACAAGGACGGTGGTTACCTATCCTCCGTTTGGACCCTTTACAAGGTTCAACAAGAACTGACCCAACTCGGTGAAGACCACGGGATTAAGATCACCTTTATCCATGGTCGGGGCGGTACCGTGGGTCGTGGGGGTGGCCCTTCCTATGAAGCGGTCACTTCCCAACCTTTCGGCTCCATCAAGGACCGGATCCGTTTGACCGAACAAGGAGAAATTATTGAGAATAAATACGGTAACCAAGATGTGGCCTACTACAACCTGGAAATGTTAGTGTCGGCCGCCATTAGTCGGATCGTGCCGGGCTCCGTTGATAAGAAGGCTGACGTGGAAGACTTCTACCAAGACATGGATGACATTGTCCACTATTCCAACGGGGTTTACCGCCACTTAGTCTTTGATACGCCGGAATTCTATGACTATTTCTTTGAAGCCACACCAATTAAGGAAGTATCCAGCTTAAATATCGGGTCCCGTCCGGCTGCTCGTAAGACCATCACGGAAATCTCTGGTCTTCGGGCGATCCCCTGGGTCTTCTCCTGGTCCCAAACCCGGATCATGTTCCCAGGCTGGTATGGAGTTGGTTCCGCCTTCAAACACTTTATCGACCAAGATGCAGGCAACCTGGAAAAACTCCAAGCTATGTACCAAAGCTGGCCCTTCTTCCATTCCTTACTGTCCAATGTGGACATGGTTTTATCCAAGTCCAACATGAATATCGCCGAGCAATACGCTCAATTGGCAGAAAGCGAAGAAGTCCGCGCCGTCTTTACCACCATTCGCGATGAATGGCAATTAACCAAAGATATTCTCTTAGCCATTGAAAACCATAACGAATTCCTGGCTACCAACCCCTCCTTACGGGCCAGCCTGGACTATCGTCTCCCTTACTTCAATGTCCTAAACTACATTCAAATTGAATTGATCAAACGCCTCCGTCATAATGAACTGGATGAAGACTACGAAAAACTCATCCATACCACCATTAACGGAATCGCCACCGGTTTACGTAACTCCGGTTGATCCTTAAATAAAAAAGTGTTTCCCAAAAGCTTAAATTACAGCTTTCCGGAAACACTTTTTTCAATTCTTTATTATTTTAATTCTTCCCCATAAATTGTCCTTGGAACCACCAGCGGGCAAGGAAGGCTAGGGCACCGATGGCGAGATATGCGAAAGGCGGTAAGGCCCCGTTCCAGGATGGAGGTAAGATAGCTAGGGCGCCGACCAAGATCAGCATCCACAAGCCGACCACTAGAACCGAGAGCAAGATATAGCGACCAATGCCGCGTTTGCCCTTTTCTTGACTCATGTCGGGACTGTATTGGTTTAAGACTGCCATCGCTAAGCCCCCCATGACAAAGTTAACCACCAAAGCAGCCGGCCCAAAGGCGGTGGCTGAGTTAGCTTGGTTATTGGATAATAGGGCTGACAAGCCAGCGATAATAGAGAAGAGTCCGCCCACAAAGAGGGCCCCTTCTACCCAATGCATCCAGAAAGGTGCAGGGGCTAATTCCTTAGCGGTGGGTTGTTTTTCCAATTCTTCGGCGTATTGGTAGGGTTGACCGTAGAGCTGTTGGGCGGTTTGGCCACTCGCTTGAGTCTCCACCAAGCTGGTTAAGATCTCATGGAGGACTTCGGTCTTATTCCGACCGCGTAAGTCCTTATCTTTAATGGCCTTTTCAAATTGGAAGACAAATTCCTTATTGCGCTTGGTTAATTGAGGATAGAGGGTCTTATTTTCGGCTTCATATTGGTCGAGTTGGGCCTGGCGTTCGGCTGCTTGGTCGGTTTTTTTATCTTGATTGAACACGACGTCCACCTCCTAAACATTGAAGCGGAAGAGCATGACGTCGCCGTCTTGGACCTCATAGTCCTTGCCTTCCGAACGGTAGCGGCCAGCTTCCTTGCAGGCTTGGATACTGCCGTATTCGACCAAATCATCGTAGTGGACGGTTTCTGCACGAATAAAACCACGTTCAAAGTCGGAGTGAATAATCCCCGCTGCTTGAGGCGCATGCATGCCCTTCTTAAAGGTCCAGGCCCGGACTTCTTGTTCCCCGGCCGTAAAGTAGGTGGCTAGTCCTAGTAACTTGTAAGCTTGTTGGATCAAGACATCTAAGCCGGATTGGTCCATGCCCAAGTCTTCTAGGAACATGTCGCGGTCTTCCTCATCCATGGTGGCTAGGTCTTCTTCTAACTTAGCTGAAACCACCACCACTTCGGACCCTTCTGCTTGGGCTAATTGGCGGACTTGCTTGACATAGTCATTGTCCCCATCACTAGCATCATCTTCGCTGACGTTAGCCACATAGAGGACCGGTTTCATGGTTAAGAGGAATAATTGCTTAGCTACCGCCTCTTCTTCTTCGTTGAAGTCAACGGTCCGGGCTGGTTTCCCCGCTTCTAAGGCTTCCTTTAATTTCTTCAGGGTGTTGGCCTCGGTCACGGCATCGTGGTCTTTAGACTTAGCCATTTTTACCGCTTTTTCATAGCGCTTATTGACACTTTCCAAGTCAGCTAGGACTAATTCCAAGTTAATGGTTTCGATGTCATCTTGGGGGTTGATGCCGCCAGAGACGTGGGTAATGTTCCCGTCATCAAAGCAACGGACCACGTGGCAGATGGCGTCCACTTCCCGGATGTTAGCTAAGAACTTGTTGCCTAATCCTTCCCCCTTGCTGGCCCCCTTAACAATCCCGGCAATATCGGTAAATTCAAAGGTAGTTGGGATGGTCTTTTTAGGTTGGTAGATTTCACTAAGCTTCCACAAACGTTGGTCGGGCACTTCCACAACCCCCACATTAGGGTCAATGGTCGCAAATGGGTAGTTAGCGGCTTCCACTTGGGACTTGGTTATGGCGTTAAATAAGGTAGATTTCCCCACATTAGGCAAACCCACGATTCCTGCTGTTAAAGGCATGGTTTTTCGGTCACTCTTTCTCTTTAAAATTCATCATCTTCACTTAGCCAGTTCTTAGTTGCGGGCCAGCTTTTCGTCTGCAGCAGCTGGCGCCTATACTACTGGCGGTTACTTGCCTTGGTCATCATGGCCAATGACTTTTTTCATTTTCTTTTCAAATTCACGACGCGGCATCATGACAGATTGACCGCAGCCTTGGCACTTCATGCGGATATCAGCCCCCATTCGGATCAACTTCCAGGCATTGGTCTTACACGGATGGGGCTTCTTCATTTCCACAATATCATTTAAATCATAATTCTTTTCAGCCATCTTCTTCACCTCAATCATCAAAACGAATGTCTAAAATATCCAAGATCCGGGTGAGGTCTTCTTGGGATAGGTATTCAATTTCAATCTTGCCGGCTTGGCCCTTGGGTTTAATCTGCACATTGGTGCCGAACTTATCCATGAGGTGCTCTTCTCCTTCGAGTAAATAAGTTGGCTTTTCGGCCTTATTATTGGCCACTTTGGGAGCTGGTTGGACCGGTTCGTTAAGGTTTTGAACCATTTTCTCCAAGTGGCGGACGGTTATCCCTTCATCAACCACTTTCTTGGCCAGGCGGCTTTGGTCTTTCTTATTTTTCAACCCTAACAAGGTCCGGGCTTGGCCCATGGAAAGTTTTTGGTTTTGGAGGAGCTCTTTGACATCTTCATTTAAGTCTAAGAGTCTCAAGGTATTGGCCAGGTGGGACCGGCTCTTGCCGAGACGTTTGGCGGCTTCAGCCTGGGTCAGGTCGAGTTCATCCATTAAGTTGCGGTAGGCCTGAGCCTCTTCTAGGGGCGTCAGATCTTCACGTTGCAGGTTTTCAATGATGGCGGTCTCGATCATTTGAGCGTCGGTCATTTCCCGGACTAGGGCTGGAATCGTATCATAACCCGCTAGTTTCATGGCCCGGAAGCGGCGTTCCCCGGCAATAATTTCATAGCCCTTAATGGCTGACTTTCTCAGGGTAATGGGTTGTAAGAGCCCTTGTTCTTCAATGGAATCAGCTAATTCTTGCAGGGCGCTGGGGTCAAATTCGGTCCGTGGTTGGTAGGGGTTGGGACGAATCTCATCAAGAGGAATCTCTTGGACCTGGTCTTTGTGACTTTCTCCTGGGCCGCTCTCACTCGCTTCGGCCTCTTGGGCTTCTTGGTCGATGGCTTGAGCCTGTTGAGTCAGGTCGGTGGCTTCATTATCGAAGGAGTCTCCGGGAAAGAGGGCCCCAATCCCCTTACCCAAGCCGCGATTTTTCTTATTGGTCATTTGCGAGCACTTCCTTTGCCAGTTGTAGGTAGACTTGCGCCCCTTTGGAACTCATATCGTAATCAATAATCGATTGGCCATAGGAGGGCGCTTCCGACAAACGCACATTACGCGGGATCAAGGTGTTATAGACCTTGTCACCAAAGTATTTGCGAACTTCTTCCACCACTTCGTTGGCCAGGTTGGTCCGTGAGTCGAACATGGTCATCAAGACCCCTTCAATCTTCAAGTGGGGGTTAAAATGTTTTTGGACCAATTGAATGGTATTAAGCAACTGGCTCAAGCCTTCCAGGGCATAGTATTCACTCTGTACCGGAATCAAGATCGCATCCGCCGCGGTAAAGGCATTAATGGTCAAGTGGCCCAAGGATGGTGGGCAATCGATAATGACATAGTCGTAATTTTCCTTGACCCCATCAATGGCCTGCTTCATCCGGGCTTCCCGGTGGGGGAGGTTAGTGAGTTCCACTTCCGCTCCCGCTAATTGGATGGTGGCTGGGACCAGGACCAGGTTTTCCCGCGATGATTGCTGGATGGTAGTCGCCATATCCACATCATTGACTAAAACGTCATAAATATCCCGTTCGACTTCCGCCTTAGAGATGCCTAAACCACTGGTGGCATTTCCCTGGGCATCACTATCGACTAAGAGCACTTGTTTGTCTGAATAAGCCAGTGCAGCAGCTAAATTGACTGCTGTTGTCGTTTTACCGACGCCGCCTTTTTGATTGGCAATGGCAATGACCTTCCCCATGATAATCCTCCTAAAACTTAGCAATGAAAAAAGGAACGAATGCGTTCCTTAATCCCCGCATTTCTTCCAAGTTAATCATTAACTCTTCGCTATCTTTTCTACTGTATCCGTTAAGCGCTCTTCCCTCAATCAGGAAAAGCGGTCCTTAGCGTATCAAATAAGTCTGCCTGGACGATTGCTGAGCTTTGAAATTGGCCTAAAATCAACCGCTCCAGACCCCAGTCACGAGCTTAAAAACTTATTTGCATCGGTCTCTTTTATTGTATCAAAAAAAGCTTGACTTTGCTCAAGAAATATTAGCTCTTCCACTACGACTTACCCTTAGAGGTAAAGGTCCCGTTTAGAAAAATAAACCACCGCTCCATAATCGACCACCAGACTAGCCACCACCATCACTAATGACGACATGAGAAAATAATGGGTATTTGAACAAATCTTATCCGGATCATAAACAGTAAATAAGGTGGCATAATCCAGCCAATCCAGCTGCTTAGATAATTTCCGAAAAACATCGGCCAGGTAAAAATACAAGACCAGGGGTGTAGAATAGGCCAAGGCCTGGTTACTGTTGTCACTGATCACACTCAGTAACAAGCACAAGGACCCTATCAACATAAAGAGGGCCAGCAATTCCCCGTTAATCTTCGCCAGGTCAAAAAAGTCAAAGACTTGGTCCGGTAAAAAGACTTTACCAACTAAAGCCCCAAGGAAGGCCACTAAGGCCAGGAAAAATAAGACCCCTTTAAAGACTAGGATTTGGCTCATTAAGAACTGCTTTCTCGAAACCGAAGCATTGAGGAAATAGACTAAGGAAGTATCCCCCAGAAGTTTAGCTGTCAAGCGGACCGCTAAAACAATGACCACCATCATGAAAATGTAAATGGCAATGGAATTATAGAAATTAATGTAAAGATAGTCGTTGACATTAGTCACATCCCCCTCCATGCCAAAGGCCATCAACATGTTGTCAGGCAGGCCTTTGAGCATGTAGGCATAGCCAGCATTACTATTGACCCAAGGAAAGACCGCTAACAGAGATACTTCTGCAATGAAGACTAATAGGGTCACCAGGGTCAAAAAGCTTCGATTCATTTTTAAGGCAGTTTGACAGATCACTTTTACAGGCATCTTATTCGCCCTCCCCGTAATATTTTTGAAAAATCTCGCGTAAAGTCACCTTTTCACAATCCAAAGCAAGAATGTCGTGTTGGGCTAATTCGCGGACTAGGTGATTGCAATCGCCCAAAAGAGCCAGCCGGTAAGTCTGATTTCCTAAGTCCTCGACCCCACTTAGGTTGGGACTAAGGCCTTCCTTATCGCCCAACTTCACTAGCAAAAAGTCTTGCATTTCCGCATGGAGTTCTGCGATTGAGAGTTCTTTAACGATTCTTCCCGCTTTGATGATACAAATGTCATCCGCAATCCGCTCAACCTCCTCCAAGACATGGGAAGAGAGAAAGATGGTTTTCCCCTTGGCCTTTTCCTCCTTTAAGAGCTGGATCAATTCTTCCTGCATGAGGGGATCTAGGCCCGTACTGGGTTCATCCAAGATAATAATGTCAGGATCACACATAAAGCAAGCCACCAGGGCCAGTTTCTGCTTCATCCCCTTGGACATCTTGGGGATAGGAATGTCCATGTTTAAATGGAAACGCTCGATTAGACTTTGAGCCCGGCTGGGATTTGGGTCATGGTGGATCTTCCCCTGCATAGCCAGGAAATCTTGGGCTGATAAGCCACTGGGAAAGACAATTTCTCCAGGCAAGTAACCCAGCTTATCCTTGACCCGGTCTGCTTCCTGCCAGCAATCATAACCATTAATAGTCAAAGACCCCGAGTCTGCCTTTAAAAATCCCATCAGATGGCGGATAGTGGTCGATTTTCCCGCCCCATTCGGTCCGATAAAACCCATCACTTGTCCGGCATCGACTTCAAGGCTAAGGTCAAAGATACCCTTCTTATTCTTAAAAGACTTGGTCACATGATCAATTTTAATCAAGTGCTTCACCCCCGAATAACTTCATTCTTAGGATAACTTGCTGGATTCTTCTAGGAAGGTTTCCTCAACAAGTCCCTTATATTTGAATAAAATTATACTCTAAAATATATAATTTGAAACCCCTATTTTTAGCCAAGAAAAAAAGAGAGCCGGTCCCAAAAGACCAACTCTCTAGAAAATTCTTTAGATGACTTCACTGTTAAGCGATATGGAAAAACTTGCGCAGACGTTCTGCCTGCTTGTGACCGATAATGACATCCAGTTGCCGGCCCTTAGCGATAGCGGCGACATAAACGATAACACCCACACTAGCCAGTACTAGTAATTCCACTATGGCGCCCAAGCGATTAGGGGCGCCGATAACGACCTTGAAAAAGATCAAGAGTAGACCATCAGCCAGTAGCATGAGTCCACTCGCCTTCAGAGCCCCTGATAAGCGCGACAAGATCGCCTTGGCTCCTAACTTTACCTGCGAGCGAATGACCAGTAGGTAGTAAACACACATATAGACGAAGGCCAAGATGGAGGCATACATAGCCCCCTCACTACCAAAGACCGCCAGGAGCGGAAATTGAACGATCAACTTCATCGCTACCCCAAAGACAATCCCAATCATGGCCCGTTTTTGGTCATCCATGGCTTGGAGAACCATCACTAAAACCGAGAAGAGTCCCATGGGAATCGCCATCACTGAAGAGACCTGTAAGTACCATTCACCTAGGGGGTCATAAATCCCATAGAGGAGTTGGTAAACCGGACCAGCAACCAGGGCCATCCCCAAGGAAGCCGGTAACATAACTAGACTGAAAAGATTCAAGGTATGTAAGATCACTTCCCGAGTTTTGGTGAAGCTGGCCTTGACCTTTTGTGTCAACTTGGCCCGGCGGTAGTGGGTCAATTCCCGAATATAGGTATCGGTCACCACTGGAACCGAAGTCGAAGCAATGGCGGTCGCAAAGGAGAGGATGATTTGAATCACCCGCCGCGCATTAGCGTTGAAGACCCCATATTGGTAGACTAGTTGATCATGGGGTAAGTCACTCACCTGCTGCATCATCGGCATATAGGTATTCATATCGATCAAATTGATGGCTTCAACAATTGACCCGGTGATGACAAAGGGAATGGCCACCCGGACAATCTCGAATAAGAGGCTTTTGGTAGACACCGTATTGGTATCCACATAACCTTCTGGCATCTGGTACTGGTCCTTATCACGGATATAATAGAAAACCAAAGTGATAATGGCTACCACCGCACCGATAAAGGCCGCAAAGGTGGAGTGTCCAACCGCTGCCGCCACCGAGCCATCTAAGAGTTGGCGGATCACATAAACCGCCACCAGCATATAGGCTACCCGGGCGATCTGCTCGGTCACCTGGGAGATGGCACTCTGCTTCATCTCCAGATAGGCTTGAAAGCCCCCTCTAAGAATAGATAAGAGGGGGATCACGGCCAAGGCCGGCACCAAAGAGCGGATGACTAAGACCACATCCTCTTCGCTAGCCGCAGGTAAATTCTGCGACAGGGCCGGCGCTGCCAGGTAAAGGAGGAGGGCACAGACTAGACCGGTGATGGTCATTAGAATGGTCCCACTCTTAAAGAGCCGGCGACTGGTCCCATATTCTCCCCGGGCCATGTAATTGGTCATCTGCTTAGAAATGGCGGCCGGCACGCCAGCAATGGCCACCGATAAGAAAATCAAATAATAATTGTAACCAATACTATACAAGGCATTGGCCTGGGTTCCCGTATGGGGGTCTCCAATCCAACGCATCCAAGGAATAATATAGAGGACCCCGATGATCCGTGAGACCATACTGGATATGGACATCCAGGCCGATCCTTCATTCAATTTGGCTTTTGCGCGTGCTTCCTGGTCGATGGTTTCCAGGTCTTTTTCATTTTTTGGCATCATTACTCTCCCAGAATTGTTTGACATGTTTTTTATACATCATAATCCTACTTATTGTACTCAAATTTAGCCATCAATTCAATACAACTTCCCTTGGCTCTGTCAGTCAGCCCCTTAAGCTCCATCGCTCTAGGGCAAAAATTGCCTGAGCTTTAGGCAGTTTTTTGCTATAATGGGAGCTGTTAGACAAGATTTCGCTTATGTTTAGTAAAATAAATATAAAAGCAATTACACAATTAGCAAAGGACTATTATGATTTTTAAAGAAATTTCAGCCGATCAACTTGAACACTTTCAACAAAAGCAGCCCGACCGTCACTTCTTTACCCAGGGCGCTGACTACCAACGCCTGGCCGAAAGCAACCAGACCACTTCCAAAATCCTGGCGGTCGTCGAAGGCGAGTCCCTACTGGCTTATGCCACCTTCATCTACTACCCCTACAAAAAGTTTTTCTACAAGGTGACCACCCAATTCGGTCCCATTATGGATTACACTAACCAAGACCTGGTCGATTTCTACTTCCACCACTTAAAAAATTACTTTAAGAAGAATTGGCGGGTCCTCTGTGTCCGGGTCAACCCCTTCCTCAATGAACGCTACTTCTCCGATGTCGACTTTATCGAGGATAATCCCCAAGCAAATGAGGTAGATAAGATCCTTCAGGCGGAAGGCTATATTAAAACTGACCATGACCTCTTCGATGATCCCACCCTGGCCACTCGTTGCGTCTTTTCCAAGGATTTGACCGGACTCACTAAGGATAATCTCCTGAAGCATGTCTCGCAAATTGCCCGCTACACCATCAACCGCACTATCAAGGAAGGCGTGCAAGTGCGGCCACTAAATATTTACGATGAAGCGGACTGTAAAATCCTCGATGCCATCAACCAAGAGACCTCAGAGCGGATTGGTTTTGAACTTAGAGACGCTAAATACTTCAAAAATCTCAAAAACATCCTCAAAGACGACCTCATCCTCGCCCTGGCCTATATTGATTGTGACTACTTCCTGATCCAAACCAAAGAGACCATCGCCAAGCTCAAAGAAGAACGTCAGGACCTGGAAGACAAACTCGCCCTGGGTAAGGTCAACCCTAAAAAGACCAAGAATAAAATCCGCGAGCTCAATGAAAATATCGGTATTTGGGAAAAGAAAATTGAAAAGATCCAAAAGTTGAAGGAAGAAGAAGGCAATATCGTCAACCTGGCCTGCGCCAGCTTTATCCAATCGGCTGAGGACTTTATTTACTTCTCCAGTGGCGCCTTCAGCAAGTTTACCCGCTTTGAAGGGCCCTACGCCATCCTCTACCGTATGCTCCTAGAGGCCATTGACAAGGACTTTAGCTACTTTAATTTCTATGGGACCAGTAGCGACTTTTCTGAAGAGGGACCTGATTACGGCGTCCTCCAATTCAAGCGTAACTTCAAGGGGAATATTGAATGGTTCATGGCCAACTACGAATTAAGAAATGCCCTAGGGAAAATTGTTTCTTGGTAAGACTGACCGCTAGCTATAGTAAAAATAAGACGCTGGTGAAGCTACACATGCTCCACCAGCGCCTTTTTCTTGTGGACATTATTGACTAAAGCTTCTTTTTACTCGCTCAAAACCTTCCCTTAGAGCGGTCTAATACTTGTTGAGCTTTCATCTTATATCTATCTAAAGCCCATCAAAGGATCTACCCTTATTTTGTTTTAGCTAATTCTTGACAAGATAATTGGTAGAATAGGCCCGTAACCCCCACATTGACTAAAAGGAATAAAACCAGTTCAGCCAAGCTAAAGTCTTCAAGCGATCGACTGCGTAAGGCCACCATGACTTGAGAGTAAGGATAGAACGGCACCAAGTTTTCATTGATGAAGAGCAAGACAAAGCCACCCATAGCACCTAGGGCAGAAAGGCCCACTGACTGGCTAAAATTTCTGCTTTTAGAAAAGAGATAACTCTGAATAGAAAGAATGCTTGCCGAGGCCAACACTGACAGGGCAAGCCACTTTAAATTGACCAAGACATCCAGCGATAAAGCCAGGTCTGCAGCCAACACGCCTCCAAGATAAACTAAGAAAAGCATGACCTGGACGAGAACGACGATTCCAAGAACTGCTATCAGTTTACTAAAAAGCAGCTTCCAAATCGATACGGCATTGGCTCGAAGCATTTCGATATTTTTTCTTTCAAATTCTTGATTTAAGCTCATCGCCATAAATATAGCCAACATGGGCGCCGATAAAACCTGGCTGTAATAAAAAGTCAGCTGGCCCCACATGACTTGATATTGGGTACCTTCAGTAAAAACGGACTGGTTGGCAAAATAGATCCCCAAACCAATAAAGCTGGCTATGGCCAGAAAGACCAAGCCGATACAGAATAATTGGACTTTTCTCAATTTATACCATTCTTGTGCTAGATAGTCTCTCATGCTAAGGTCCCCTTTCTGGCAATCATAGCCCGGACGACAATCGCTATGATAGCTAGGTAAAGCAAATAAAGCAGTAAGCGTAATCCCAGACACCCATCCAAAACATAGTTGTAAGAACTACCATCAATCAGGTTAAATTTATAGGGGGCTAAGTAGCCTGCCCCTAAAAAAGGCAGGATAAAACTCCAAAGCGCTGAGGTTTTTGAGGCTAAAACCAGTCCAAAAAAGCCACCCATAAAACCTAAGGATAACAAAAGCCCTTGTTTTTCGATCACCAGCGCCAGGAATAAATAAAGAGTGATCAAGCTGAAACTGGCCAGAAATTGTCCAGTCACTTGCAGGAGACTGATTGATAGAGGAACATAGGCCCCATGGCTATAGGCATATAGAGTCACAAGCCCGGTTTGGACGATTGCAATCAGCAGGAAAAATAAGGCCGTGAGGAGTAATTTACTATCAAAAATCTTCAGTGTGCTTCTGCCATTGGCATTTTGCAGTTTAAAGGTCTGCCCCATTCTTTCATTGTTAACAATTCGACTGGTAAAAATACTAATGGCTATGGGGAGTAAGAGGCTGTTAACGGTTTGATTGTTAAACAAGACCCCTACCGCATCTAGTTGGCGGCTGGAAAACTCACTACCTAAACTAACTAGATTCCATAGCAAGGCTATTAGCATCAGGATGACTGCGATCGAAAATGACCGGGTTCGGCGACTCTTTAAAAGTTCGATTTGTAAAGCTTTCACCATCCTATACCTCCTTGGTTAACTGTAGAAAAATATCTTCCAAACTTTCCTGTTTGGACTCGATTCTAAAAAGCGGGAAACCCGTCTCAACCAAGGCTTTAGCGACCATGGCGACTTTGTCATCAGTCGTTGTCTTTATTTTCAAGAGATGGTCCGCCACTTCGAAGTCATTGGGCCCATAGTATTGACTTAACAAGCGCTCTAAGGCCTGGCATTCAAATTCTCCGCGAAACTCAATCCAATGATTGGCCTTGATTTGGTCAATTTCGCCTTCATAGACCAGTCGCCCCTGGTTAATGATGCCCACCCGATCAGCCATCTGTTCAATTTCCGATAAAATATGACTGGAAATAAAGACGGTCAAGCCCTGAGTTTTGGCTAGATTAATAATCAATTCTCTGACCTCGTGGATACCGCTAGGATCTAAGCCGTTGGTCGGTTCGTCAAGAAGTAAGATTTTGGGTTGCTTAACTAAGGCAAAGGCAAGGGCTAAGCGCTGTTTCATTCCTAAAGAATAGTCTTTGGCCAGTTTTTTCTGATTCTTCTCTTCAGCTAAACCGACTAATTCAAGGGTTTTCCAAATATTCCGCTTATCGAAACCTAGCATTTTTTGAAAGACTAGGAGATTTTCATATCCGGTTAAATTGGGATAGTAGGAAGGCTCTTCAATCATTGAGCCGATGTCATTTAAATAATCCCTATTTTCTAAAATGGATTGACCGCCGACTTCAATCTGACCCGATGAGGGTGGGATTAAGGATAGAATCATCTTCATGGTGGTGGTTTTTCCGGCCCCGTTAGGTCCCAAGAAACCATAGATTTCTCCTTTTCTCACGGTAAGACGATCCAAGTCAACCGAATGGTGGCCATTAAAGTCCTTCTTCAAATTTTTAAGTTCAATGATATTGGTCATGTCATGCCTCTTCCTATCAGTAAAACTTTTTGCAATATACTTTTTAGATCATATCTAATTATAGGTTGAAGCAAGTGGACCAGCCTTTACCTAAACTTACAAATCAAAGGGGTAAGCTTACAGTTTTGTAAGCTTAATTGATGTTTATTAACTCAAGGCCTGACTACGCTTAGCTGTGCTTATATCTAACCCCATGGCCCCAGAGAAGAGCCTTTCTTTAACTTCAAGGCAAAGAAAAAATGCCATACCATCACTGATATGACATTGTTTATCGACATGATTTTGATTTCAGTCATTGTCTTAGCCTTTAATAATGGCCACGATGACATCCTGGAGGGCTTGGAGGCCTTGGGCACTGACGAATTCGTATTGGCCGTGGAGGTTTTCCCCACCGGTAAAAATATTCGCGGTCGGGAGACCTTTGAAGTTAAAGACACAGCCATCCATGCCCCCGCGGAAGGGTTGGATATCTGGCTCAATCCCACAATCCCGGTAGGCTTTCAGGGCCCGCTCCATGACATAGGGGTGGTGGTCGAGGACTTCTTTAATATTCTTGTACTGGTCAGAAATTTCATAGCGGATCCGCGGCCGTTTGTACTGACTATTGATCTTATCCACCACTTGGGCAAAGATTTCCTTACGTTCTTGGAACTTGGCCTCGTCGTGGTCACGGATAATGAAGACTTGGTGAACTTGGCCTAAGTCCCCGTTTTGTTGAGTTAGCATAAAGTAACCCTCATAGCCATCAGTCTTTTCCGGCACTTGGTCTTTGGGTAAGTCATTGACAATTTGCGCCCCCAAGTGCAAGGGGTTGATGGCATTGCCCTTAGAAGACCCGGGATGGACACTCTTACCTTCAATCCAAACTTCCACCTGGGCCGCATTGAAGGTCTCTCCTTCAATCTTTCCGACCCGGCCAGAATCAGGAGTATAGGCAAAGTCAGCCCCAAAACCTTCCACGTCAAAGCGGTAGGCCCCTAGGAGACCGATCTCTTCATCGACCACAAAGGCAATCCTCACCTTCCCATGTTCAATTTCTGGGTGGGCCAGGAGGTATTCCATGGCCCCAATAATTCCCACCATGCCGGCCTTGTCATCGGCACCGAGCAGGGTGGTCCCATCACTAGTGATCAGAGTTTGACCGACATAGTCTTTGAGGAAGGGAAATTCCGCCACTTCCATGACAATCCCCTCAGCTTCATTTAATACCAGGTCCTGGCCGTCATAGTCTTCATGGACTTGGGGTTGGATATTCTCCGCATTAAAGTCAGCCGTGTCGACATGGGCAACAAAGCCAATCACGGGTAAATCCGCTTCTGTCGTTGCCGGCAGGGTAGCCGTCACACAGGCCCGCTGGCGGTCAAAGTCGACCTGGCTCAGGCCCAATTCTTCCATTTCTCCAGCAATGACTTCTAAGAAATCCAGCTGGCTTTGGGTGCTGGGGAAGGTCTCACTATACATATCAGACCGGGTATTGACCTTAGCATAACGGATAAAACGATCGGTTAAACTTTCAGCCATGGTATCAATCCTTTCTCTGGCTTAATGACTAGGAATCGAGCGGTCCAGTGGAACTAGTTAGCATCCACCAATTCTGCTTGACGGAAATCATACTTGGCCCCTACTGAGTGGTAAACGAAGCCCTTCAGGTTTGGATTACGTAAGTGACCTTCATAAGGATGGTAAAGCACTAAGAAGCCATAATCATCAACCATGGTATTTTGTGCTTCAATCATATCTTGCCAGCGTTGGTCCACATCGGTCGCATGGTCACCTTCCGCTAGGTCAAGGAGTTCATTAACTTTAGGATTATTGTAATCCCCAAAATTGGCTGTGGTCTTCGTATTTAAGATATCTAAGAGGTTGATAGCATCAGGTAAAATCGCTGCCCAACCCGATAAGAAGAGGTCAAAATTCTTCTTGCCTGCTTCTGCTAGGGCGGTTTGTTTTGGCATGGTGCGGATATCTACCGTAACTCCCTCGAGTTCATTTTGCCATTGGCCTTGTAAGTATTGGGCCACTAGCTTCATTTGCGGATCATCATAAGCTAAGATTTCAAAATGGAATTGGTCTTGACCTAATTCTTTCTTAGCTTCTTCCAAAGCCTGCTTGGCGGATTCAACATCATAGCGTAAGGCTTTGTCAACATTACCGGCATCATCAGCGAAGTCGTTACCGGTATTTGGATGTTTGACAAAGTCATGAGGGACAAAGTTTTCCGCTGGCACGGCACCATCGGCCAAGACTCCATTGGCTAATTGGTCGCGGTCTATCACCAAAGATAAGGCCTTTCTCAAGTTCTTATTCTTAAATTCAGGCCTCTTGGTGTAATTCATGTGGACCATATTGGTGGCCGCTTGGGGCTCAACCACAAAGTTATCGGACCCCTGTAATTGCTTGGCAGCTTCTCCGGTAATTAGAACGTCATCCACCTCGCCGTTTTCAAAGAGACTAAGGGCAGTTGGTACTTCTTTAATCACTTGGAAGTCTACCTTCTGTGGCTTGACATTATCCTTGTCCCAATAGTTCTCATTCTTGACTAATTGCCAGGTTTGATTGCTACCGTCCCAGTTTTCCACAGTGAAGGGCCCGTTATAGAGCATCTTGTCACTGGAAGTCCCGTAGGCTTCCCCGTGTTCTTCCACAAAGGCTTGGTTTTGAGGGTAGAAAGGCGCGAAAGCCACTACACTGAGGAAATAAGAAACAGGGTGATTCAATTTGACTTCAAACGTCTTATCATCGATGGCTTTGACCCCTAATTCTTCTACCGGTACTTGGCCCTTAGCTGCCGCTTCACCATTCACAATGTTAGCGAACATATAAGCGTAACGGGCCGCCTTGTCTGGGTTGACTGCGGTTTGCCAGGCGTAGACAAAGTCATGGGCGGTCACCGCTTCCCCATTGGACCACTTGGCATCCCGCAAGTGGAAGGTATAGGTCTTACCATCTTCAGAAACATCGGTCTTTTCTGCTATGGCAGGCTGGGGTTGGTTATCGGCATCCAAACGATAAAGGCCTTCCACCGTATTCCCCAAGACAGAAAAGCTTTCAATATCACCAACAATGAGGGTGTCTAAGGTCGATAATTCGGTCTTTACCCCCATTTTAATCGGGCGTTCTTCCTTAGAAGCCCCTCCCGAACAGCCTACTAAGACTAGGCTTACGACTAAGGCCAGCAATAACTGCTGGAGCTTTCTCCATTTCATGTAATTCCTCCTCAGATTAAAATTTTTCAAAATTATTCCTATTATAACAAATTGTCAAACTATTTAATCACTATAAATCCGATTTCTATTAATCGATTTTCTTGATCGCAGTTAAGTATTTAAAAAAAATGATAAGGCCTCCCTTTATCAGTCTACTCTGGTTTTTAAAAACAGAGAAAAAGTGCCTATGGCCCGTGTCAATAACACAAGCCTAAGCACTTTTAGGAGTGATTCTATGAAATACCAAGACCTATCTTGGCGATTATTCTTTTCTTACCATTTTTTAAAATTTAAGCCATGACTAAGCCTTAGCGCCGGGATTTATTATGCTTTCCTAGCCAAGCAAAGAGACAACCAACAAAGACTGCTCCGATTCCCAAAGCCAGCCAATCCTTAGTCTTATTGTCAAAGCCAGTAGGCGGTAATTCCGCTTTTTTATGAACTTGTTTTTGAGGGGCTAGGGATTTTTCAGTTGGCGTGGATGGATTTACGCCAGGCCGGGATACTTTCGCTGGAGATTCTGGTCTCTTAGGTTGGTCCGGCGGCGTTACAGGTGGCGTCTCCGGCTTCTTGGGTTCATCCGGCGGCGTCACGGGTGGCGTCTCCGGCTTCTTGGGTTTATCCGGCGGCGTCACAGGTGGCGTTTCCGGCTTCTTGGGTTTATCCGGCGGCGTCACAGGTGGCGTCTCCGGCTTCTTGGGTTCATCTGGTGGGGTCACGGGTGGCGTCTCCGGCTTCTTGGGTTCATCCGGTGGGGTCACAGGTGGCGTCTCCGGCTTCTTGGGTTTATCTGGTGGGGTTTGGGGTTCCTCTGGAGGATAGGCTTGGTTAAGAATTTGGAAGCCATCCTTCATCGCCCCTTGGTAGGTCACCTTGAACCACTTGCCAGCGACTTGGATCGCACCCTGGTCTCCGCCAACCTCTTGAATACTGTAGTCGTAATTTTTGGGATTTTCTATCGATTCATAAACTGGTAAATTCTTAAATGAACCGCTCCAGTGATTTTCTTTCGACAGCGCCAAGGTCTTGCCGGTGGCTTGACCGTCGCGGTAGAGTTCGACTTCAATCTTAGCAGCTGGCGCGGTTACGGCCTCCCCTTGGGCGTTTAACCAAGTCTTCGTCACTTTGATCTCTCGGCTTGGTGGCGTCATTAGGGTCCAGGAGGGGCTTTCTACATTAATAATTTCAACACCTTGACTGACATCGTTAGCATCCTTTTGCTTGATTTCCGTGCGATAACCATCTAAGGCTGCCTCTTCCACCCTATAATCAATGCGACTGCCGTCTGACTTGAATTTAGCCAGATTATCAAAGCTATGCTTCCAGTCGTTTTCTTGTGAAAGTTTGACTTCTTGAATCTTTTTACCATCTGCTATTAAGAAAACGCTGACCTCTTTTAAGGCCTTGCCCTTCCAAAGCTTGGTGACTGGGATAGCGATTTTTTCTTCCACTTTTTGATTGCTAATGGATTTAATGGCCAACTTGTTATTCTTGTCGAAGTCTTCCGCCCCAATGGTTATGGGACTTGGATCCAATTGATAACCCGCCGGTGCTTGGCTTTCCGTCAGGGTGTAGTCATCTCTTAGCAGGTTCTTAATTACTATTTCCCCCGCTTGATTGGTTTCGTACTCACCAATAAGGGCTCCAGTACGGTTGCGAATCAGCTTAAATTTAGCGCCTGCTAAAGCTTTATTTGAGTCGGTCTTATCTAACTTACGAATCTTAAGCTGATAAAGATAGCCTTGGGCCTTCCCACCAGCAGAAAGATAGCGATAACGACTGAGGCCTTCTTCATTTGAAATCCCATCACCGGTCAGTCGCACGTAATTGTTAATGACTTCGCCATCAAGGGCTTGGTAGCCAATGCGAGCCCGGTAGGTAATCATTAATCCTTCTTCAGCGCTTAAGTGTCCAAAGTGAATCTTGAAATTTTGACCATTTTCTCCCCAAATAATGTCCACTTGCGAAGTCACATTGACACCATGGTCAAAATCAAAATCACTCTTCTTATCGTTCCAGCGCCACTTGCCCTTATAGACACGCAAAGTGTCCTTGAGGTAGTCAACTTTTTCACTTTTCAGAGCATCTGAAATAAGCCCATTATAAATGTCTTGTCCCTTGCGATTGACAGAGATACGGTACTGGATGATATTATCCCCTTGCCAGCTTTTCCAGGAATCTTTTTGTAAGGGATAATAGTGGGGTTTTATAGCCCCTTGCCAGCGGATTTTTCCCGCCAAGATCAGCTGATTCCCGACTTGAAAATTCAAAGGAATCTTTCTGGCTTTCTTCTCCTTGACATGGTCCACCCGGGTGGAGAAAAATAAAGTACCCTGGATGCCGGAATGCTTTTCGACATAGTCCGTGTAGGATAGGGTAATGGTTTTGTATTGAGGATTAACCGAAGCTCTAGCAACGACTGCTCCAGTAGAATCCTTGACCCCAAAACGACTAGGGGTTTCTTTAAAGACCAGGCCTTGAGGCAGCTGGATCGTGGTGATATCACCAGATTTAATGGTGTTATCCGGTAGCTCAAAGTCCATATTGACCTTAACCGTCATCCATTGGCGGACGCTATCCAAGTTCTGACCATTGCCCTTAGTTACTCTTACCCTTTTAATGATATTGTCATGGTGCTTAGACAGGCTTCTTTCTGCCACATCCACAGCCTGGTCCAGCAAGTCTTCTCCTGACTTTTCAGCCCTGACTTCTGGGTCAGCTGGCTCTTCCACCGGCTTTGAAGCTTGGTCTTTATCCCCACTAGCCTGGGTGGCCTTAGGAGAATGGCTTTCTGCTCCAGTCGCTTTGATTGAACTTGTATTTTCCTTTAGAGTCGCTGGCTTTTGGTCGCCTCCTTCTTTCTTTTGACCAGCAACTTGACTCGTCGTGTCCTTCTCGCTAATTGAATTTACTTCTTTGTGAGTTTCAGGACTTGGAGTGACCTTGTCCTGACTATTTACCTCATTTATTGCCATAACTTCCTGATTAGCAATGGGAGGTCCCAGCTCCTTAGCCTCTACTCGGGTCGGTATGAAACTGAAAATTAACATTGCTATTGCCAATAATAAAGCAGTAAATCCCTTCTTCATTTTTCAACCCTCCTTAATCCATTTTTAAAGCAATCAAAAGGTCTTAAGCAAAAAGATAAGGGTTAATAAAACCAGGATATTACTAACCATTCTTGCCCAAGCTTTCCCGCTTTTGACTTAGGAAAAGGCATCATGATTCCAATCATTTCTGTTTTTTCACATTTATTTTAGCACGTTAACTAAATAAAAACTATTTAAAATTGAAAACGTTTTAAATAAGTTTATTTATTATTAATTATTGTTCGTAAACACAAAAAATCTGCTAAGACTTAAGTCATTCAATAAGTCTTAGCAGGTAGATAAGAAAGCTTCTATTAAAATTTGCTCTGGACACTTTTCTTCTATTGGATGGGTTTCTTATTGGGCAAACCGGCCTTACGGGGGTATTTATTAGGAGTTTCTTTACGCTTTTCAATGACTAGGAGATGGCGTTCGCCGGCTTGACCAGGGAGTTCTAAGGCCAAGTCTTGGCTAAACTTGCCCCCTAAAGTCGCAATGGCCTTCTTAGCATCAGCGATTTCTTCATCCGCCTTGGCTGCCTTCATGGCCACAAAAAGTCCGCCTTTTTTCACTAGGGGCAGGCAATACTCGCTTAAAACGCTCAAACGTGCGACTGCCCGGGCGGTGGCTAGGTCAAATTGCCCGCGGAAGGCCTTATTTTGACCAAAATCTTCCGCCCGGTCATGGTAGGCTGAAACGCCTGCTAGTCCCAGTTCTTCCGTCACAGTTTCAATAAATTTGATCCGCTTGTTCAAGCTGTCAACAATGCTGACCTGTAATTGAGGGAAGGCAATCTTGAGCGGGATGCTAGGAAAACCTGCTCCCGATCCCACGTCAACCAGCTTTTTACCCGTCAAATCGGTCTCCAAGCTAAAGGCCAGGGTCAGGGAATCATAAAAGTGTTTCAAATACACTTCATCGCGGTCGGTAATGGCGGTGAGGTTAATCTTTTCATTCCAGGAAACTAGCAGTTGGTAGTAGCTCTCAAATTGTTGCATTTGTAAATCGGTCAGGTCAATCCCCTGCTCAACCAGGGCTGCCTTAAATTCTTCTGGGTTCATGTCAAATCCTCCTTTGACTTTATCCCATTCATTATAGCATAGGCAAGCTCGGTCTAGAAATCATCGCCAACGAGTCATTTTTGTTCTTCAAACTAAGATAACTTACCCTCCTAAAAGAAAAAACTTGCGCTCAGCCTCTCCTCATCTGCTAAGCTATATGAGTAAAGTAAAATTGCACGTGGAAAGGAGCCCTTAACATGGGACTGACTTATCTGGGTGAACTTTTTATCCTAATGATGGAAAGGGTCGGTTTGATTGTTCTCTTAGCCGTCCTCTTAGTTCACTTCTCGTATTTCAAGAAATTACTGGTACAAAGAAATTCGCCCAAGCGGATGTTGTCTTTGATTATTTTGTTTGGCTTTTTTGCCATTCTCTCCAACTTAGTCGGGATTCAAATTACTTCAGAAGGCCTCAAGTATTCGGGCTTACTAACCCAGATCTCCCCCAATACCTCTATTGCCAACACCCGGTCCCTAGCCATTGGCGTGTCAGGATTTGTCGGTGGCCCCTGGGTGGGGAGTGCGGTTGGTCTGATCGCTGGGGTTCATCGTTTCTTCCAAGGGAATGGGTCCAACGCCTTTTATATGCTGTCTTCGCCCCTGATTGGTTTTCTGGCCGGTTACGCGGGCAAGAAATCTTCCTCCAGTAATGCCTACGCCCCCTTTATCAAGCCCATCAAAGGGTCCCTGGTGGCAGTGGGCTTAGAATGCATTCAACTCCTCTTTATCGGGATCTTCTCCCGGGAAGGTTGGCCCCTGGTCCAATTAATCGCCCTACCCATGATTCTCTTAAATAGTGTCGGAACCTTTATCTTCCTCTCAACCATTGTTAATACCCTGATCCAGGAAGAACAGGCCCGGGCTGTCCAAACCCACGACGTCCTCGCCCTGACCATGCAGACCCTCCCCTACTTGCGGTCGGGTCTGGAAGGACTCAAAGGCGAAAAAGCCCAAGAACTGGCGACCATGATCAAGGCCTCCACCAAGGTTTCAGCCGTCTCTTTGACCAACCAAAGTAAGATCTTAGCCCATGTCGGGGCCGGGATCGACCATCACTTTCCCAGCCACGATGTGATTACTGAACTCTCCCGGGAGGTTATTGAGTCGGGGCAGATGCGGATTGCCCACAGTAAGAGCGAAATTGGCTGTACCCACCCTGATTGTCCCCTAGAAGCGGCCATTGTGGTGCCCTTGAAGTCTAACCAGCAAGTCCTCGGTTCCATGAAGCTCTACTTCACTAACCCCAGCCAGCTCTCCTATGTGGAAGAACAACTCGCCCGGGGCCTAGGGGCAATTTTTTCCATGCAGCTGGAACTTGGGGAAGCCCAACTACAAAGTAAGTTGCTCCAAGATGCTGAGATTAAGTCCTTACAAGCCCAAGTCAACCCCCACTTTTTCTTTAATACCATTAATACAATCCTGGCGGTTATGCGCTTTGACCATGACCGGGCTCGGCAGTTACTGCTCCAATTGACCACTTATTTCCGCCACAACTTGCAAGCCAGCCGGCAAACCAAGATCCCAGCGGAAAAGGAATTGGAACACCTCTATGCCTACCTGTCCTTGAATGACGCCCGTTTCCCTGACCGCTACCACATTGAACTCGACATGCCCGAGGCCCTTAACCAATACCTCCTGCCGCCCCTCTGTATCCAAGTCCTGGTGGAAAATGCTATCCGCCACGCCTTTCCCGATAAGAAGGACAATAACACTGTGGTGATTGAGATCAAGAAGCTGGACGACCAGCTGGAAATTGTAGTTGCAGATAATGGTGTAGGAATTGAGGAAGGCCAACTCCAACGCCTGGGTAAGGAAAGTGTTGAATCCAAGGAAGGAACTGGGACAGCTTTAGAAAACCTAGCAAGGCGGATTGAGAACCTTTATGGCGACAAGGGCAGCTTTCAAGCCGCCAACCGCCCAACTGGTGGCGCTCGCTTTACCCTGACATTTCCCTTAGAATTAGCTAACAAGGAGGACTAAAGATGAAAGTTTTGATTGTTGATGACGAACAAATGGCGCGCCAAGAGCTGGCTTACTTGGTCAAGGAACACGACCAGGTTAGCCAGGTGAAAACCGCCGACAGCATTGACCAAGCCATCACCATGATGTTGGATGAGAAACCTGATATTCTCTTTCTAGACATCCACCTCGAGGGCGAAACCGGCTTTGACCTGGCAAAGAAACTCAAGGCCGTCCACAACCCACCCTATCTCATCTTTGCCACCGCCTATGACCAATACGCCCTAGAGGCCTTTGAAGCCAATGCCAATGACTATATCTTAAAACCCTTTGAAGAGTCTAAGATCCATGCGGCAATCGACAAATACTACCAAAGCCTGGAGCGGGCCAGTGGCCAAGTCGACCAAGACCAAGAAAGTAAGCGCCATGAGGCTATCCCTATCCAAAGTAATGACCGGGTCTACCTCCTTCGTCCAGAAGAAATCTTCCTGGTTTCGGTCCAAGGTCACACCCTCAGTATCGAAAGCTATGACAAGACCTATGAAATGGCGGGGAGTTTGAGTGCCATTGAGAAGAAATTACCCAAGGACCTCTTTTTAAGAACCCACCGCTCCTACCTAATTAATATCGACCAGATCCAAGAAATCCAACCCTGGTTCAACCAGACCTACCAAGTCACCTTGAGAAACGGCAGTAAGGTGCCTGTTTCTAGGTCCTATCTCAAAGATTTCAAAGACCGCCTGCCCATCGAATAAATGAGGCCCTGTATTTAATGTCCAGGGCCATGTAAGTTATGTTCCAATCCTCGCATCTTATGAATAAAACCGCTTCCATCCTTGTTATTAGGCTAAACTATGATTGTCAGATAAATGAAGAGTTAAAAAATAACAAACAAAGGGAGCGATTCATAATGGAAAAGAAACAAACAGAAAAACAAGAGGTTAAACAAGCGAACTTTCTAACTCAAGCGGGGATCTTCGCAGTGATTATGCTGATTTCAGGCTATCTCTCTAAACTATCCCCCATCCCCATGCCAGCTTCAGTGATTGGTCTAATCTTACTTTTCGCCAGTCTCTGCTTAGGCATTGTCAAACTGGAACAAGTGGAAAGCTTATCACAAAAATTGATTTCGATTCTTTCCTTCCTCTTCGTCCCCTCCGGAATTTCCTTAATGAATTCTCTTGGGATCATGGCCACATCCGGCGTACAAATTGTTTTCTTGGTCATCTTCTGGACCATCATGGCTATGGTATTCATCGGTTACATCGGTGAAGGCATTGAATGGGTACGTAAGAAAGTATCCAGCTCACAAGAAAGCAGCGAAAGTTCTTACTCATACAGTAACAATGTCAGCCACTAGGGCGCAGTTGTTCGATCAGTAAGCAGTCAAGAGAAGAAGGAGCGTTCATCACATGTCAGCTTATTTAGGAATTGTTATTTCATTTGTTGCCTTTGGGATTGGGACTTGGTTATACAACCGTTTTAACCATTTCTTCCTCTTCACCCCACTCTTTGTCGCTATGATTTTAGGAATCGGTTTCTTAGTCGTCACCGGAATTCCTTATGAAGCTTATCAACCCGGTGGAAAGGTGATCATGTTCTTCCTTGAACCAGCCACCATCGCCTTTGCCATCCCACTCTATAAGCAAAGAAAACTACTCGTTAAATATTGGAAACAAATCGCTATCATGCTTGTCGGCGGCATGGCCCTTTCCTTGGTATCTCTGGGTATCATGGCTAAGTTAATCCATATGGATAACTCTATTATTGCCGCCCTCTTACCTCAACCAGCCACCACCGCTATCGCCCTACCGATCGCAGAATCCTTAGGCGGTATCTCCTCCATCACTGCAGCAGCCGTGATCTTTAACGCCGTGATCGTTTCTGCAGTCGGTAAAGGCCTACTCGAATGGCTCCATATCGAAGATCCTGTTGCCCGTGGTCTCGCCTTAGGGACAGCCGGACACACCATCGGAGCAGCCGTTGGTTTAGAAATGGGTGAAACCGAAGGCGCGATGGCTTCCGTTGCCATGGTCGTAGTCAGTGTCTTGACCGTCTTCGTTGTCCCCATGATCGCACCACTCTTTGGTATCTAATCCCTACTTTAAAATACGCACCCTTCAAAAAATCACTCTAGAATGTGCTCTAGAGTGATTTTTTCATGTCTACAATGAGTCGTTATTCATAATATTGTCTAAAGACCGTCACCACCAGGGCAGCTCCCAAGAAGAGGATCATAGCCACAAGCAGGTTAGCACCTAGACCTAAACCTTGGTAGAAGGAAGCCCCCATGACACTGGCCCCCATAATGGAGAGGTCAAAGACCGTGGTTTGAATCGACATGGCCACGTCATGGCCCTTGTCCACTTGGCGAATCACCGAATTCTGTAAGAGCGAGGAAATCGGGCCAAAGCTCATCCCCCAAAGCACCATCGCCCCTAAGCCTAAAAGCGGATGGCCAGAAAGAGCCAGGAAGACAAACATGGCAAGCGCTCCCGCTAAGAGGGCCCCTTGCATTAAATGCTTCAAGTGACTGTCAATAAAGCGGGCGACAATCCAAACCGCTAGGAGGGCACCGACCCCAAAGAAGATTTGAGAACTTTGCAGGGCTAGCCCCAAGCGTTCACTAATCAATTGAATATAGACATAGACACTATATTCAGCCATCACCATCAAGAAGACTACTAAGATAGCTACTCGGAAACCCGGTTTCTTCAAGACATCAGTCGGTTTGACCCGGCTGTCACTTGCTTGTCCCGGAATCGAGGGAAGAAGCCGCCAAGCCAATAAGCCTAAGACAAGAAAGGCTAGTGCAGTAGCTAAAAAGGCGATCCGCCAGCCAGCGATTTGACCTAAACGCGTCCACAGGGGCAATCCAAGCGAAATCCCAATCGGTGACCCCGCCAGAGCAATGGTCCCGGCCTTACCGCGGTTTTCACTGGACACCATGTCCATAGCATAAGGGCCCAACATGGACCAAAATGTCCCGGCACTGGCCCCACCGATCAAACGTCCCATAAAGGCCAAGGGGAAGTTAGGGGCCAAGAAAACCAGGAAGTTCGACAAGGCAAAGCCGCAGGTTAACACGAGTAAGAGGGGCCGGCGGTTGAACTTGGTCACCACCTGGGTCATCGGAATCGCTAAGAGCCCAGCGGGTAAGGCATAGCCTCCCACCAAGTAAGACACCGTCCCATAATCAACTCCCAGGTCATCCCCCATTTGCACTAAGAGGCCGGAAGGTAATAATTCCGAAATAATAGCTAATAAAACTAGGCCCAGCATCACCATCAAGGGCAGCCAGGGCAAGCCTTGCTGTTCTGTATCTGTTTTCATCAATTCACAACCTTTCTCAATCTTTTCCAATAAAAAATCCTGCCGCCCGCATGCAGGATCTTAACAAAAAAGTAGGGCAAGAGCGTGCAAGAAAAGCCCTCTCTCGTCCCTAATAATCGCCTAACGTATCTTATCGTCAGCAAAGTGGGTGTCAGACAAGTCCACTAAGAAGTAATCGTAACGTTTAAACTCGGCTTGGGGATTATTGAGGTCCACGGGATCATCCCAAGTCGTATCGACCCCCAGCCACTGACCATTGACTTGGACCAAGTTCCAGGCGTGGTCGATGGGCTGGTTCTTATCGGCGTATTGATAGGCAATGCCGGTCCGGGCCAGTGACTTGACCCCACTCTCTTCACACATAATCTGGAAGAGACCAGCATAAGCCTGGCAAACCCCAGTGCCTTGGGAGAGGATGCAGGCCGGGGAATAAATCGAGACGCCTTGGACATCATTGCCCTCACCTAGGTGGTAGTGGGCCTTGTCAATAATGGCATCATGGATGAGACGAACCTTTTCATGGTCGCTCTTGCCCTGGATCTGACTGGCAAAGTTGCGGGCATAGTCACGGATAGCCTGGTCAGCAGCGGCGTCATGGTGGAAGCGGAAGGTCAATAAGACCTTCAACTTACTGGGACTGGCCTGGTAGGAATAGGCATTGGCATAGTCCAGGACAATCCCGTAATAAGTCCCATACAAGTCTTGGCGCAAACGCTCAAAGATGGCTGAGCCACTGGCTTGGGGAGCGGTCACGTCAACCACAAATTGATAGGTCCCCTGCTCTAATTGCCTTTGGACAATTGGCAGGAGGTCGGCATAATTAGCTTCCTTAACCTGGCCAGCCAGGGGGGCCTCTTTAAATTGCTGGATGACTTCCTGCTTAGACGGCGCTTGAGGCCGGCCCTTCTGCTGAGAAGTCTTCCCTGGCTGGTCCTTACTAGGAGCTGCCTGACTCTCTTCTTGAGAAGCCGATTCGACCGGCTTAGTTTCACTTTCTTCTATGACTTGATTAGTCACTTCTTCTTGATCAACCAGCTGGTCTTCTACCCAGTTGAGGGCTTGGTTATGGTCACAGCCCCACAAAAAAAGCAGCATGCTGAAAAACAGTCCGAAAACTTGTCTCTTTTTCATACATACCACCCCATTATAACTTAGTAAAACTGTAAGGCTTATTCTTGTGAGTCAGGCTCTTCAGGAATGATCAAGGCCATCAATAAGTACAGCCAAAAACCGACTGACCCTCCTAAGAAAAGGGCAACGAAGATGATGCGGAAGATAACGGGATCCACATTGAAATACTCTCCCAAACCACCACATACCCCTAAAAAGGTACGATCATACTTTTTACGATATAAACGTTTTCCATTAAAATCCATCCTTCTAGCTCCTTTCACTGGCTATTCCTGCCTTTTAGATACCTTTATTATACCCTAAACGTCAGCAATTCTCATGTCTAAACGCCAGTTGAGCCTAGCTTTTAAACTTTTTAATGAGTAAGCACTCAATTAAGGAGCTTTCCCTATTCTACCGTAAAAAGGCTTCAGATTCACGGTGCTTTTCCTTCCAGTGGTTCAGAGCTCTTTTGACTTTTGTCACACTCTCTTTCTCCCTTTAGCTCCAGTTGCTATAGCTGTTCGAAGCGTCAGCGAGTTACAGATATAGTATGCGTAGCGTTTCACTTTTTATCGTCAGCTCGCACTCTAATGCTTATCAAAGAACCGTTTTAAGATTCGGGACAGGATCCACCAGCCTAAGGCGGAGATGATTAGGGCGAAGACCCAGGAAAAGCGGCTTTGGACAAAGGGCAGATCCATATTCATCCCGTAAAAACCGGTCACAATGGTGGGCACGGTTAAAAGGATGGAGAGGACGGTCAAGATCCGCATGGTCTCATTCAAGTTATTGTTCAAGACGTTGTTATAGGTGTCGGAGAGGCGGTCGAGAATTTGCCAGGACAGCTCCGTCATTTCCACGAGCTGCTTGGCTTCAATGACGGCGTCGTCCAGCTCCTCAATATCAA
Source organism: Aerococcus mictus (assembly GCF_003286595.3). NCBI lineage: Bacteria > Bacillati > Bacillota > Bacilli > Lactobacillales > Aerococcaceae > Aerococcus > Aerococcus mictus. The sequence goes on from NZ_CP132985.1 coordinate 2,082,973, forward strand.
TCCCATCCAAGCGTTTAAAGAGCGAGGGTGAGCGGAATTGTTCCAAGAGAATTTCATTTTGCCGGGCCCCGGTACGGAAATAGGCAATCCCCGTTTCTAAGTCTGACAGGTTGAAGAGGTTCTTGCGAGTGGTTCGGGTCCGTAATTCCTTGGTTAAGAGGTTGCGCTCCCGGTCCATCTCCTCCACCAAAGGGAAGTATTCCTTAACAATTAAAAAAAGACTAGAGAAAAGAAACTTATAGAGCCCTTCATCCGAGTGGCGGTGGATATAATGCTTCATCAACTGAATAACATAATCATTATCCTCATGGGCAAAGGTTAAGAGGACATTGTTCCGAATGATGAGGGTCATCGGCAGGGTTTCATAATGATAGTTAACCTTCTTCTTATTAGCAATATTAAAAATAATCAGCAAGGTATCGGTATCATCATCGTACTCCAAGCGGGCCCGTTCATTCTTGTCGCTGGCATAGGCCAACATTTCTTCACTGATCCCGTAAGTATTCCCAATCTCGAGGAGGTCGTCTAAATCATCCACCGGTAAATTAATCCAGGTAAAGCGTTCGTCTGCTGGTCCATATTCCTTCACTTTAGCCATATTCTCACTTCTTTCCGCACTTTTTATATTCACTGCCTTACTATTGTAGCATTGACCCCAGTCGAAAGCTTCTATTATCGCTAATTCAAGAATCTTTCATTCTTTTTAAAGCGCTTTCATATTCCCTTGTTTTCTCCCGCTACATATAGTAAAATCGAAAAGGGAATTCCCTATATTTAGTTGGCTTACGTCTTGACAATGGAGATCATTAGGGAAAATAGCCCTCCATAACAATTATAGAAAGGGATAAGATATGAAGCGCCAATTTTTTAGATGCATAATCCTTTGTTCCAGTTTTCTGACCCTCTTCCTTAGCGGTTGCCAAGGCAGCTCGTCTGAGCAAAGTCAGGGTCAAAATAATACCGACACCTACCACGTCGGCCAAAGCCTAGTCGCCGGGGACCTCGATCCCTTGAATTCGAGTTGGTCCCTAGCCAGTCACGGAGTAGCTGAATATGTCTACCAACAAGATCCAGACGGTAATCTATTCTCCCGTTATATTGACCAGTTAGACCATGTGGATGCGAATACCTGGCAAGCTAGCAGTAAAAACGAAGCCAAGTTCGCTGATGGGAGCCTGGTGGATGCCCCAGCCCTGGCTGAATGCCTTAACGAAATCCAAGAAAAGAACCCCTTGTCCAATGCTACAGCCGGTAAGATCACTTTTACCGCTGACGATGATAGCCATCTCACCATCAAAACCGAACGCCCTACCCAAGTCATGGACTCAGTCTTAGGGGAATGGACCAATGTGGTTTATAAGCGCGACGGCGACCAAGTCATTTACTCTGGTCCTTACCAAGTGAAAAACCTGCAGTCCGAAGAAAAAGTGGAAATGGAACCCAACCCCCATTACCCAGACAGCGACCAAAGAAAAAATGTAACCATCACGGCATTTAACGATGAAGCGGCCATGAAGTCAGCTTTCCAATCCGAAGAGATGGATTTAATCGCTCCCATTTCTCCTAATTTAAAGGAACAATTAGACAAATCTGGTCACAAGACCCAGTCCTATGACGCTGGTTACCAATATTTCGCCTTGGTCAACATCCAAAAGCCACTCCTCCAAGAGGCTAAAATGCGCCAAGCCCTTGATTTAGCCCTCAACCGCGATGACTACCTCAAGGCCCTCAAAGGCGGACGGCTACCAAGCGGACTATTTGCGGACATCTATTCCTTCAATGCAGATGTCCCTCTCGAACAAGACACCGCTAAGGCAGAGGCCCTATTGGATGAATTAGGTTGGAAGAAAAATGACCAAGGCCAACGGGAAAAAGATGGCCAAGCCTTAGAACTTAAGGTGGCCACCCTTTCCTTCCGTGAAGACCTGGTAACCATTGGACAAATGTTGACTTCTCAACTCGAGCCTTTAGGTATCCAAGTCAAGGTAGAAGCTTTAGATAATGCGGAAGACATTAAGACCGGGTCGCCTTACGACCTCTTAATCTACAGCCAACACACCGCCCCTTCTGGAGAACCGAGTTACTTCCTCAATCAATTCTTTAGAAGCGACGGGTCCAACAACCGCTTCGATTATAGCAACCCAGAAGTGGACCAAGAACTCGACCAACTTGGTCAAGAATCCGACCCCGCTAAACGCGATGCGATTGCTCAATCCATCCAAGAAAAAATTATTAACGACCGTCCTATCCTTCGCCTAGTCGATCCTGAATGGCATGCTGGCATTGGTGCCGATCTCGGCGATTACCAGCTCTATTGCGGGGACTATTATATCGTTAATCCAAGTTTAGGGGTCAATAAGTAAGCAGACAATTACCAAGACGTAAGCCTTCAATAGAGGAGGACAGTATGAAATTAAAAACGCTCTATCAAGCACTCGGCTTCCTCTTTATCATGAGTCTCTTTGCCTTCTTCATCTCCCGACTTATTCCAGGCGACCCAGCAAGCTTGTACTTAGAATCTAAGCAGCTGGCCCAAAGCCCGGAAAATATCGCCTTAATCAATGAAGAATTTGGCTTAGACCGTTCACTCATGGTTCAGTATTTCCAGTGGATTAGTCACTTTATTCAAGGCGACTGGGGGACTTCCTTCTACTCCAGCCAGCCCATCCGTCAAGAAATCTTTAACCGCCTGCCGGCCTCCTTAATGGTCGGCTTAGGCGGGGTTTTATTAGCGATGCTAGGAAGCTTCTACTTAGGCTTCCTAGCATCGCTTCCTGGTTATGGCTTCTGGGATAAAGTAAGCCGAGCACTATCCCTAATCTCCCAGGCCATTCCCAGCTTTATTTTAATTATTATTTTTATCCAAATCACTAGTGTCCGCCTGCGCTGGTTTAAGTTCTATACTGAGGAGAGCCCCTTGGCCATTGTCTTTGCCGTCATAGTGGTCGCTTTCTACCAAATCGGGCCACTCTCACGCATTGTCTGCCGCCATTTCGAAGCCACTCAAAAGGAAAGCTATCTTAAAGCCCTCCTATTGCGGGGACTGCCTTTAAAGCAGGCCTTGGGTAAATACGCTTGGCAAGATGCCCTCTACGGACTCTTAGCCAGTTCGCTGGCACAAATGTCTTGGGTCATTGGCGGGACCGCTATTGTCGAATACTCCTTTGGCATTGCCGGCATCTCCAATTACCTGGTCACCAGTATGCAAAGGCGGGACTACTTAGTCATCCAAGCCTATATTATGGTGGTAGGCATTTGGATGCTTATCATCCGTTTAATCTTTCGCTGGTTGATGAATCGATTAAGAAAGGAGACTTCCTATGTCGCTTAAGCAGAAAATTGTCAGTGCCGTCCTGCTCCTAGCCATAGGACTATTCTTAGTCATCCCCTCACCCGATTATTTTCAAACCGATATGACCAATGTCCTAGCCCCCGTCTCTACCGACCACTGGCTAGGAACGGACCATCTCGGCCGCGATGTCTTAGCCCTCATGCAGGCAGGCACCATCCGTACCCTCATCGTTGTTGTAGTGGGCGGCTCCTTATCTTTAGTTTTAGGATCGACTCTAGGTATCCTGGCTGGTTACTACGGTGGCAGCTTAAAGAAGGCCATTCTCCTCGTCGCCCAATCACTTTTGATTTTACCCAGCTTTATCATGGCCCTAATCATTACTGCCCTCATCGGCCTCAGCCCACTCAGCGCCGGCCTTGTTCTTGGCATCGGAGCCATGGGAAATTATATCTTCCAAGTCGCTGCCCTGAGTGAAGAGTTAAAGGCCAGTGAATTTATCCTTAGTCTCAGAAAACTCGGTCTCTCTGATTTTCGCCTGATTAAGGACCATCTCGGTAAAAACTTACAGCCTTATATTCTTACCAATTTAGCTAACCGCCTGAGTGGCATGGTCTTATCCTACGCGGGACTTGCCTTTATCGGACTAGGCACGGACCTGGTCCAACCTGACTGGGGCACCTTACTCTACGACTACCGTCTCTATGTCTTTGAACGACCACTACTGGTATTAGCACCAACCTTAGCCATCTTTATTTTAGCGGTCCTCTTTCAAGCCCTCTTTGACCGTCAAGCCCTCTTGGAAAGGTGAGTAGATCATGAAACAAAGTCCACTATTAACCATCAACCAACTAAGTGTCGCTATCCAGGGCCAAAGCTATGTCAAGGACCTCTCCCTAAAAATCTACCCCGGACAACGCTTAGGCCTAGTGGGGCCTTCCGGTGCCGGTAAAAGCCTCACTGCCAAGGCAATCATGCACTTTATTCACCAAGGTGACCTTGAGATCCGTGGGGAAATTATTTATCAAGGGCTAGGGAACTTACTCGACTTACCCACAAAGGAAGCCCAAAAAATCCTGCCCCAAGAAATTGCCGTCATCCAGCAAGAGGCCTTGGATAGTCTCAATCCTCACTATACCATTGCCGCTCAGTTAGAGCTAATCATGGAGCAATTTCAAGCCGAAGTGCCCAAAGCAGACTATCCTAAAGTATTTCAACAGGTGCTAGAACAAGTGAATTTAAGCCAGACCGACCAGGTTTTAGCCGCCAAACCTGCCCAACTTTCTGGGGGAATGAAACAACGAGTGGTCATCGCCATGGCTCTCTTACAAAAGCCTAAATTAATCTTAGCCGACGAACCTACCACCGCCCTAGACCAGGCTAACCAAGTCAGCTTTGTTCGCTTGATCAAGGCCCTCAGTGAAAAGGAAGAAATCGCTGTCCTTTTTATCAGTCATAACTTAGAACTGGTCAGCCAACTCTGCTCGGATATTGTCATTATTGACCAGGGAAGAACGATTGAAAGTAATACCACCAAGGCTCTCTTTAACCACCCTAAAGCACCGACCACCAAGCGGCTGGTGCAAAGTGCGGACTACCGCAAGCAAGCCAGCCAAAATTTCCAAAGCCAGCTGCCTCAAGCTGCTCAACCGCTCTTACGGACTGAGCATTTAAGCCTGACTTATCCCGGGGCCCACAACCCGGTCCTCCAAGACGTCAATCTTGAACTCTATCCGGGAGAATTTGTCGGTTTAGTCGGCCCCTCAGGTTCGGGAAAATCTAGCCTAGCTAAATTAGTCACTGGGCTCTATCCGCCCAGCCAAGGTACAATCTACTTGAATGGTAAGGCCCTCGCCCCAGAGCAGCTCAGTGATTTTCAAGCCATTCAGATGATCTTTCAAAATCCCTACCAAGCCTTTGACCCCACTTATAAAATGCTTGTGAACCTTAGGGAACTGGAGAAGATTCCTTGGGTCAAAGCCCGTTATGCCTCACAAGCAGCTTTCTACGAGCGGATCAACCACCTGGCCCAGCACCTACATATCAGCGAGGACCTTATGGATAAATACCCCCGCCAACTCTCCGGCGGTCAGAGTCAACGTTTCGCCATTCTGCGCATTCTCTTGACCCAATGTCCTGTTATTGTGGCTGATGAAATCTTTTCCGCCTTAGATTATGACATTGCCTTAGAATTGGTTCAATTACTGAAAGACTTACGAGACAAGCAAAGTTTTACCTTACTCTTTATCTCCCACGACCTGGCCATGGTAAAAATCCTCTGCCAGCGTATTTATCAGATTGAAGACGGCAAAGTCATTGCCCAATAAAAAATACTCCTCCCAGGCGCTTAAAGTCCGCCTTGGGAGGAGTATTTTTATGTCCTTTTAGAAAATTTCAGTGTCTCTTAATCTCTTTTTGCGCTTGTCGCACTCTCTTTAAACCTGCTCCAGTCACAGGACGAACGTCCACTTCGCTAAAGGTCGACGCATTCTTTTCAAGAATTCTTTCTCCCTTTAGTTCCAGTGGTTTCGTCCTTTTTTGTGACTGTCGCACTCTCTAGGTAGACGGCTAGGATAGAGACGTCAGCGGGATTGACTCCAGATACTCGACTGGCTTGGGCCAGGGTCCTGGGTTCAATGGTTGATAAGCGGTCCTTTGCTTCAGTAGCAAGGCCTTCGATTTGACTGTAGTCAATATCTTCAGGTATCAACTTACCTTCCATTTTACGTAGGCGCTTGACTTGTTTTTGCGCCTTTTCAATATAACCAGCATACTTAATGGCAACAGCCACTTCTTCATAGACTTTATGGCCCAGGTCTTTATCGCCAGGGGCAAATTTTAAGATATCGTCAATCGAAAGTTCTGGTCGACGTAAGAGTTCAGAGGCCAAAATCCCGTCTTTCAAGCGGGAAGATCCTTTCGATTCGAGATAGGCTTGGAGGTCATCGCTTGGTTTCAAGCGTGTATGTTCCAAGCGGTCCAATTCCTCATTGACCGCAGCTTGGTGGGCCTTAAAGGCTTGGTAGCGGTCTTCAGTGACCAGGCCGATTTCATAGCCTTTCTCCGTCAGGCGCCAGTCAGCATTGTCGTGGCGGAGCAGGAGCCGGTATTCAGCCCGAGAAGTCAGTAGACGGTAAGGCTCGGTCGTCCCCTTGGTGACCAAGTCATCCACTAAGACACCAATGTAAGCTTCATCCCGACCGAGGATAAAGGCTTCCTTGCCTTGGATTTTTAACACGGCATTGATGCCCGCATAGAGTCCTTGACCGGCAGCTTCTTCATAACCCGAGGTCCCATTGGTCTGACCTGCGGTATAGAGGTTTTCAATGGCCTTGGTTTCAAAGGTAGCCTTCAATTGACTAGGCCGGACCACATCATACTCAATGGCATAACCATCACGGATGATTTGGGCCTTTTCCATCCCGGTAATGGAATGAACCATTTCGATTTGGACATCCTCTGGTAGGGAGGTAGACAAGCCTTGCAGGTAGATTTCCTCATTATCCCGGCCTTCTGGTTCCAAGAAAAGTTGATGCTTAGGCTTATCAGCGAAGCGGACAATCTTGTCTTCAATAGAAGGACAGTAGCGCGCCCCGACTCCTTCTACAATCCCAGTAAACATAGGCGCCCGGTCCAAATTAGCCCGAATCAATTCATGGGTTTTGGCATTGGTAAAGGTGAGATGGCAGGGCACTTGTTCAGAAACGGGAATATAATTCTCGTCAGGAGTCATAAAGGAAAAATGGTTAGGTTCTGCGCTACCGGGTTGGATTTCCATCTTAGAGAAGTCGACGGTCTTCTTATCCACCCGAGGCGGGGTTCCTGTCTTAAAGCGGGTAATATCGAAACCATATTTTTCGGCTAAATTTTTGGTTAAATTGAGAGCGGGTTGGGAGTTATTAGGCCCGGCGGAATACTTTAATTCACCGATAATAATTTCGCCCCGAGCACTGGTCCCCATAGTCAAAATGGTAGCTTTAGACCGGTAGAGAGCCCCGGTTTGAGTAATGACACCCCGGCAGACCCCATCTTCTACCACCAGGTCATCAACAATTCCTTGGCGGAGGGTCAAGCCTTCCTGTCTTTCCACCGTCCGGCGCATTTCCCGGGCATAAGCTTCCTTATCGGCTTGGGCCCGCAAAGCGCGAACAGCCGGCCCCTTCCCGGTATTGAGCATCCGCATTTGGATATAGGTCTTATCAATATTCTTACCCATTTCGCCACCCAAGGCGTCAATCTCTCTCACCACGACCCCCTTGGCGGGTCCACCAATCGAGGGGTTACATGGCATAAAGGCCACCATATTAATATCAATAGTGACCAGTAAGGTTTCCATTCCCATCCGGGCACTGGCTAGGGCCGCTTCACAACCTGCATGTCCAGCACCAACCACAATGACATCAAAGCTTCCCGCTTCAAAAGTCTTCATTCATCCTCTTCCTTCCTAAATCAAGTCGTTCTTGCTTCTCTTATGCTAGTGGTATCCATTTCCTTTAACCAGGCAGTCGTCACTCGATAAGCACTAAAAAAGTGTCCACTCCGCCCCTTAAATCGAGACGGAAAGACACTTTGACTGTCTAGCTATTTAATTTCCTGACAGATTATAACAGGAAAAGCAAGGTTTGTAAAATAGGGAAATTAGGAATTAAGGCTTATTTAATCTTTCAAAACTACTTTCAGCAGATTTTCTAGGACTGCACTGAGGAGTCCCGCGACTGGGAAGATGATCCAGGACCGACCCCAGTCATGGGTCCAAAAACTATAGCCCAGGTAGATGGCCAGGACCAAGGGCCAGTAAATTTCCATATAACGATCAATTTGATCGTCCAGCTCCCGGTCGCCACGTTCGCCTAGCAAGTCTTCATCTTGTAAGAGGTAGCGGAAAGTGTTTCTGCGGCTGATTACCTTGACGAGTTGATAGACGCCCAAAGCAACAAGGACAAGGGTCAAAGTGAAGCCCAGAGCCAGAGAGGTATTTTCTTCACTAATCGACCCCCATAGGAGCGGGATCCCCGACAAGATACAAAAGGAGATCCCTAAAACTAAGCCCCGCTGGTAGGAGGCTTGGTAGCGTTTGAGCCCTTCACTGGCCAAGCCACTGACCCCATAAGCTGGGGTAAATTGTCCCTCACAAATGAATTGGTAGGCTTTTAAGTCTTGGCTATTCTTTACAAACAGGGCGACGGCAATGGCTACAATAGCCAAGGTCAAGGAGATCCCGAGAATCGATATTTGACCCTGGACATGAAACCAACCCTGGCCTTCACTTAATATCCCCAAAACCGTGATCGGGACCCCAGCTAGGATACAGAGGAAAGCACCCAAAGCTAACCTATGGGCCCCTTTCAAGCGAGCAGCGATAAAAGCATTGGCTTCTTCAATCGATAGTTTGGGGAGGCCAGCCTCTAAGGGACCCTCATCACCCGCACTATAGTCTACTTGGTCTAATTCATCTTTAATCAGATAATCGGTGGTCACTCCAAAAATTCGGGCAAGGTCTAATATTTTCTCTAAATCGGGAATAGCTTCGGCCCGCTCCCATTTAGAAATCGATTGCCGGGAAACATTTAATTGTTGGGCCAGTTCTTCTTGGGACCAGCCTGCCTGTTTCCTCAAATGTAAAATCTTGTCGGCTAAAATCATGCCAACCACTTCCTTTCAATGAAAGTTCATTATTTTTTTATTGAAAGCGGTCGACGCCTACCCCTTTCTTTGTCTTAATTATAGGTGATTTATCTAAGGGCAGCTAGCACCAGTCCAGATCATTGGCGCAACTGGGGGTTGCAAAGCTGTCAAATCAAGCTTTTGAACTTGGATGAGAGTGAAAATGTTAAATGAAAAATTTTCTCTTTTGAATGTACTTATTCAAAAGCATGACGGCAGTTGGAGATAGCTTCAGCCATTAAAAAAGCCCCTTTTTTAAATACGAATTCTCTAATCAAAACGTGTTCCAAGCGCAGAGCAAGCGTCCTCTTCACAAAAAGGCGACGAATTCTCTACGCAAATTCTTTCGCCTTTTTGCTCCAGAGGTCTTGGTCTTTGGTGCGCTTGTCACACTCTCATAGACTATTTCCCTAAACAGAATTGACTAAAGAGTTTAGTAATCAATTCATCAGGGGCATTTTCTCCGGTAATTTCGCCGAGAAATTCAAAGGCCCGGTTAAAGTCGATTTGGATTAAATCAACGGGCGTGCCCAGACTAATGGCTTCCTTGGCTTCAGCAATGGCTTGGCTGGCTTTTTGGAGGAGGTCAATGTGGCGGGTGTTGGATACATAAGTAGCATCCCGGTCGCCGGTTTGGCCCGAGAAGAAGAGCTGAGAAATTCTTTCTTCCAAGTCATCCACCCCTTGGTCTTGAGTAATCGAGGTTTTGATGATCTCTTCCTTATCAGCATAGTCGGCCAGGTCGTCAAGGCTTAAAGCCGGGTCGAGATCAGTCTTATTCAAGAGAATAATCCGATTGGAGTCCTTAGTCATGGTTAAGAGTTCCCGGTCCATCGCCTGTAAGGGTTCACTTTGGTTGAGGATTAAGAGCACCAGGTCAGCTTCTTCCATGGCCTTACGACTCCGTTCTACCCCAATCTTTTCGACGACATCTTCGGTATCGCGAATCCCAGCCGTATCGACTAATTTCAGTGGCACGCCCCGTAAGTTGACATATTCTTCAATCGTATCGCGGGTAGTCCCTTCAATATCGGTCACAATGGCCTTGTCTTCACGTAAGAGATGGTTCAAGAGGCTGGATTTCCCCACATTGGGCCGGCCAATAATAGCCGTTTCAATCCCATCACGAAGAATCTTGCCTTGCTTAGCCGTCGTGAGTAACCTTTGTAATTCGGCTTGGATAGTATCAGCGGTTTGGTCTAAAAGTTCCAGAGTCATCTCTTCTTCTTCGTATTCCGGATAGTCAATGTTGACCTCCACTTGGACCATGGCGTCCGAAATCCGATTCCGTAGAGTAGAGATTTTAGTGGATAATTTCCCATCTAATTGTTTCATGGCTTGGTCCATGGACCGGTCCGTTTTCGACCGGATCATGTCTTGGACCGCTTCGGCTTGGGTCAAGTCAATTCGGCCATTGAGAAAGGCCCGCTTGGTAAATTCCCCCGGCTCCGCCATCCGCGCCCCTTCCCTCAGAACCAATTGCAAGATTCGGTCAGTGGCCACCATACCCCCGTGGCAGTTAATTTCGACAATGTCTTCGCGGGTATAGGTCTTAGGCGCGCGCAAAACAGTGACCATGACCTCATCCAATTCTTGTTCGCTTTGCGGATCAACAATGTGGCCATAATGAATAGTATGGGAATCCTGGTTGGCCAGTTGCTTGGTCCCCATTTGGTAGACGGTATCGGCAATGGCTAGAGCTTGGTCGCCTGACAAGCGCACAATCCCAATCGCGCCTTCCCCCGGTGCCGTTGAAATCGCAGCAATGGTATCAAAACCTTCAGTAAACATAAAATTACCCCTCTTCACAAGTCCTTAAACTCAATAAAAAAGTGCCTTTTCTGCCCAGTTTATCCTGCAGAAACGACACTTTGACTGTCTTAATGATTTATTTTCTTAGTAACTACACCAGCATTATAAGGGCTAGGGGCCTAAATGTAAACTGTTAGCATCCAATTTCTGAGTCCAATAACCAGCTTTACTCGTCGAGGAGTCGGACTTGCCAGGGGAGTTCTAGGCCAATACTTTCCATAAAGGCCTGGGACTTAAAGACCGCCTCACTATCCCCTTGGGCCACAATGCCCTTATCAGCGATGGCCAAATATTGGTCACAGAGCTGGTAGAGAAAGGCCATGTCATGGCTTGAGATCAAGAAACGATGGCCCTGTTTGACCAAGTCTTGGATGATTTTAGTCAGGTCTTTCACCCCAGCCGGGTCTAGCCCCACAGTGGGTTCATCCAAGAGGATCATAGCGGGCTGGATCACTAAAATTCCCGCCAAAGCCACCCGCTTCTTTTGCCCATAGGAAAGAGTTTGAATCGGGCGGCTAGCCAAGTGATCGATCGCCAGGGCCTTGAGGGCACTCGCCACCCGGTCTTTTATTTCAGCCGGGTCGCGCTTTAAATTATGGAGGGCAAAGGCCACATCGTCTTGAACCGTGGGGTAAAAGAGCTGTTGGTTGGGGTCTTGAAAGACCATATTGACCGCTTGGCGAAGTTGGTAGAGGGCCTTCTTCTTATAGGAGAGGGGTTGGCCTTGGAAGAGCACCATCCCTTTCTCCACCGGAATCAGACCAGTTAAAATCCGCATCAGGGTGGTCTTTCCGGTCCCATTGGCCCCCATCAGACCGATCACCTGGCCCTTGGAAAAATCATAAGAAATATCTTCAAATACGGTATGCCCTTGGTAGGCAAAAGATAGGTGTTTGACACTTAACATCATTTCATCCTCACTTATTATTTTGTAAGCCTACAAATCCTTATACCCTAGCCATTTCTAGCCCCATTTTTGTACATTAAACTAATCCAGGTAAAATTCATCCTGGTAGAGTTTCAAATCTAAGGTGTCAGTCATTTCCGTAAAGCGATACAATGACCGCTCGAAAACTACCTTAGCCAGTAAGGCCAGGGAATGAATAGACACTCTAGGGTGGGAGTAGCCATAGCGCAAGTTTTGGGCCTGGTAGACCACCACCACATCGTCTAAGAGGACAAAGATAAAACGGTACATCAAGAGGACCAATTCAATCACCACATAAGGGATGTGGGCTTGCTTCATCAATTGTAAGATCTGCTTTAGTGGCGTAGTCAGGGTAAATAAAAAAGTCACCGTGATCGCTGTCAAAGCCCTAATAATTAGGGTCAAGGTATAGGAAAACTGACCACTTAACAGCCCCAGGTAATAATCTCCCAGTGATAAGGACCAGGAAAAAAGAGCGGGCTCTTGGCTAACAGACACCAACAAGGCCAGGCTAGAAAAGGCCAAAAACAGAACCGGACCAATATATAAATTCAGGTAGGTCCTTAGCCTAATAGGCACCAGATAGAGGGTAAGAGTCATGATCAGGAGGGTATAGACCACTTCTAAGCTATTCCACCCCGAAAAGGCCACTAGAATCCCCAAGAGCCAAAAAGCAAACTTAAACTTGCCGGACTTCTTAGCCCACTTGGATTGATAGGTATAACGATCAATCCCCATAACATCACACCTTTTCACTAATCATTTGCTTTTTAAAAGAAGCTGAGCACAGAACCTCAGCTTCTTTATTGAGAATACACTTAACTGGTTTATCTCTTACCTTGGTCTAGGCCTTTATTCTTGCCTAAATAGTATCCAACGATCCCACAAATAATCCCGGTCCCAATGCTTCCTTGTAAGGTAAAGAGTAAACTTTCAATTTCACCGGAAGCAGGTTCAAAGATGGGTTCAAACCAAGGAGTATAGGATTCGTCTAATTCCCCAATCAATTCTTCAGCCCCACCATCGGAACCTTCGTATTCACCATCAATGGTAAACAAGGGGATAAACATAATTAATAGGGCTAATAAGATGAGTAATAAATTTTTCTTTTTCATCTATTTCTTCACCTCTTTCAAGACGGTGTCGTTAATCATATTCACCATTACCACGGAAAGTAGCCCTTCAACAATAGCTAGAGGAATTTGGGTAATCATAAAGACGCCCATAAATTTCATAGCTGCTGCAAAGACCCCTAAGGCAGGATCAGGGTGAGCCAAAGCCAATTGGAAGGAGGTGGTCATATAGGTGGCCAAGTCAGCTAAGGCTGCACAGAGGAAAATATTGACACTACTTGGAAGGTTGATTTTTTCGCCTAAACGGTAAACGGCGTAACCAACAAATGGTCCTACAACCGCCATCGAGAAAGCATTGGCACCCAGTGTGGTTAAACCACCGTGAGCTAGGAAGAGGGCTTGGAATAAGAGACAGATAGTCCCTAAAACGCTAATCACCCCAGGTCCAAATAAATAGGTCCCCACACCGACACCCGTAGGATGGGAGGTTGACCCAGTCACGGATGGAATTTTCAAGGAAGATAGGATAAAGATAAAGGCACCACTGAGGGCTAATAAGACCTTATTTTTACTATCTTTTTTGACGCTTTCCTTAATTTGGTAAACCCCGTAGCAGAAGAAGGGAATGAAAATCGCAAACCAAATGATTACCCATTTCAGTGGCAAGTAACCCTCCATAATGTGCATGGCGTGGGCAGGTTCAGAAAAGGCCACTAATAAAAACAAGAAAGCCGCTAGAAATAACTTTAGGGCTTGACTTTTAGATAAATGCATTAAAAATTTCTCCTTTTTGATACACTAAAATGCCTAACAATAACAACCCCCATGGGAAAAAAGGTCAGAAATAAGCGGACTAGTCGCAAAAGCCTTGACCCCCAAGTCCTTGTGAAAGCTGCTGGTCATCATCCCAGCAATAGTCACTCATGAAACTAGTCCTGAACTTATTTTCTTTACTCAATGTGGCTCGGCGAAGTCACTGCCTTACCCAAGATCTTGTAGCTACGCGAAGATTATACCCCAGATCTAGTCGGCTTGCAATGTTTTTCACAAGATTAGAAGAATTCTAAAGACAAATAAACTTTATATTCTATTAAAATAAAGCAAGCTCCTAACCGGTTCAATTTTTAGAATTTTTCTAGGCTATCAATAGGACTAGCCCAGGCTTTGTGCTATGATAGTAGTAATAAAATTTAGGAGGAATTTCATCTATGGATGACAGTTTTCTTGTCAGCATAATCATCTTTTTAGTCTGTGTAATCTTATCGGCCTACTTTTCATCATCGGAAACGGCCTTCACCTCAGCGTCTTCGATTCGTTTACAGAATGAAGCCGAATTGGGTGACGACCGCGCTAAACAAGCCCTAGACTTACAAAATCAATTTGATTCCTTATTATCGACGATTTTAATCGGTAATAACTTCGTTAATATTGCCGCTTCTTCCATTGCGACAGTGATCTTTATGGAGTTGATTCCTGAATATGGCGCCACCATTGCCACGGTCTTTACCACAGTGACCCTCTTGCTCTTCTCAGAAATCACCCCCAAACTGATCGCCAAGATTGTTCCTGAACCCTTTGCCAAGTTCTCCACCCCCTACCTACGGGCTATCATGTGGCTCTTCAAACCCCTAGTCTGGTTAGTTAACCAATGGCAAAAAATGGTCCAACACTTCTTTCCCTTGGAGGCCCAAGAAGGTATTAGTGAAGAAGAATTGCTGTCCATGGTGGATGAAGCCCGGGTCGGCGGCAGCATTGAGCACGATGAACAACGCTTAGTCAAGGCCGCCATCCGCTTCGATGACCGGGAAGTCTCCGCCATCATTACCCCGCGGATCGATGTTGAAGCCATCGATGTTTCGGACAGTGACCAAGAAATTGAAGCCATCTTTGAAAACCAACCCTATTCCCGGCTCTTAGTCTATGAAGAAGACATCGACAATGTCCTCGGTGTCCTCCACGAACGCGACTTCAACCGCTATTTGCGGGAAAAATTCAAACATCCCGAGAAGAAGATTCTCTTAAACAGTCTCCTACTGGATACCTTCTCCATCCCACAAAATATGAAACTCGCCACCCTCTTGCGGCAAATGCAAGCCAAACAAATCCATATGGCCGTTGTCCGTGATGAACACGGGGGCATGATTGGGATCGTTACCATGGAAGATGTCTTAGAGGAATTAGTGGGGGAAATCTGGGACGAAGACGATGTGGTCACCCAAGATATCGAAGTTTTGGAAGAAGGCCAACACTATATCTTCAGCGGAGGCTGCGCGATTGAAAAGAGCCAACCCCTCCTCCAACTTCCCCTCAAGGAAGCCAACCTCTACCACACTATCAACGGCTTTGCCACCCATTATCTTGGTAAGCTACCTGAACTCGGCGACCATTTTGCCGTTGGCGCCTGGGTCTTTGAAGTGGTTGAAGAGGACAAGCAAAGAGTCGGCAAGTTAGATGCCCAACGCCTCCCCGAAGATGAGATCGTCGGCCAAGCCGCTCAGTATGAAGAAAGTGACCATGACAAAGAAGAATAATTAAGAGATTTGTTAGTTTCTTCCCAGTTTGTTCACAAGTTCTTCACAATTATGGCTTAATATAAAACCGTAGTAAATAGATACATTATTTCTATCTTTCTCCTCCCATTATAGAAAGAGTAGAAGAAAAGACGCCTGAGCGCGTCTTTTTTATTACCTAAAATCAAAAAGAGCTAGTTCGTTGCCCAAGACTCAAGATAACTTCTTTATCTAGTTAGCTACTGTCAAAATAAAGCCCGCCCAAGGACTGTTGATCAATCTCTGGGCGGGTCTTATTGAAGGAGTTTTTTAAATCATTTTACTGCAATTACATAAATAACATTTTATCGGATCCGTAGGTACGTCCTAAAGCTTGCATTGCTAAGACGTTAATTGGATGCCATGGGCCATCAAATTCTGGTTGGAAGAAGAAGTCTTGGGCTTCAAGTTCTTCTAAAGTCATCTTATGATCAATGACAACTGACATAATGTTACCTAATTCGCCAACACTGCCTTTTGACATGAATTGGGCACCAAGCACAACATGAGATTCTTTGTCAAAGTTGATTTGCATGTAGACGGTGTTATTGTCGTCATTTAATTCAGTAAAGAAAGTTGGGCGTAAGCGGGCGGTGACATACTTACTGTCCACTTCACCATCATACCAGTCAGCGTTGGAATCTTTGATCCCTGAAGTAGAGAATTCATAGTCGAATAAGTGTAGGCCAGAAGTCCCTGAGACTGGACGGATGGTTGCTTCTTCACCTAAAGCATTTTTAGCTGCGACAATACCTTGGCGACGAGCGGTAGAAGCTAAAGCATAGGAAACTTTCTTACCTGTTGGGCTAAATGGTACTAGGGTAGCATCCCCAGCAGCGTAAACGTCTTTTACTGAAGTTTCATGTTTTTCATTGACTTCAATAAATCCTTTTTGGTCCATATCAACTAAACCTTCTAACCATTTGGTATTAGGTTTAATACCGATAGAAACAATCACGGTGTCAGCTTCATATGTATTCTTGTCAGTAACGACTGCACTGACTTTACCATCCTTAGTTTCGAAGGATTGAACCCCTTCACCACCATGGAAAGTTAAACCGTGAGATTCAGCATTCTTGGTTAAGATATCAGTAAATTCTTCATCTAAGTAGGTGGGTAAGATGCGGTCTTGGAAGTCAATGACTGTGGTGTCAATTCCTGCTAGGGCGTAAGCTTCAGCTGCTTCAATCCCAATGTAACCACCACCGACAACAACGACTCTCTTAGCGTCTTCCATACGGTCATGAACTTTTTGTGCCCAGTCACGACCACGGAGATAAAAGACATTTTCAGCGTCAACGCCGTCAACAGGTAGAGGGGTTGGGATGGCACCAGGGGAGAGGATTAACTTGTCATAGTCATCGGTCCGTTCACCTTCTGGGGTTTTAACGGTAACCGTCTTAGCGTCGCCATCAAAGGAAACGACTTCGGTATTGACCATAATATTTATGCCTTGTTCCTTATATGAAGCCTCATTAGCGTAATGTAAGTCATCTAAAGATTCAGATTCGCCTTCTAAGTAGGATTGAATCCCACAGGATAGGAAGGAAGCGGTTGAACCTGCTTCATATAAATTAATTTCTGCATCTGGTTGCGCCTCAAGAATCGTTTGAGCGGCTTCATAACCAGCATGCGATGTACCAACAATAGCGTATTTCATTGATATACCTCCATTTATTTTTTTCTTTCATTAATTGTCAAAAATTAATAAACTAAAATTCCATAAAATCATGAGACCATGGTTAACTTCGTTTATTTATTCATTCATTGATAGATTCAATCGATCTAGGCAAGTAGAGCAGGTGAATGAAAGATAAATGCGAAAATTAGCCACATCATTCCTTTCTCAATCTTTTTCTCCTCCAAGGCTTATCCTCCCTGATCCTTTATCACAATCCTTAAACCTGCATGCGGGCACGTAGAGCATAGAAGATAGCTATGAGGTCCATAACTTCTTGGAGAATGGCTCCGAGTAGGGCGGGGATGGCACCGGTGGAGGCAATTAACATTAGGATAATTGAGGTTACGATCCCAAAGATCACTGCTTGCTTGGCGACTTTCAGGGTATGCTTGGCAACTTTAACTGCTTGGGCCACCTTGGAGAGATCATCCTTCAAGATTACCGCATCTGCCGATTCACTGGCAGCGGTTGACCCGTGGGCGCCCATAGCAATCCCAATATCTGCTACAGTCAGGGCTGGGGCATCATTAACCCCGTCCCCCACCATCATCACTGGACGGAAGTCTTCCCTTAGGTCTTTGAGCAGGTTAATCTTATCTTCCGGCAGCAAGTTGGCATGGACTTCTTCAATCCCCGCGCTGTGAGCGATCCTTTGGGCAATATTTTCATCATCACCGGTCAGCATGATAATACGGTCCAGGTCCAAGCTTTCTAATTCATGGATGGTCGCTGGAGCTTCGGGACGGATTTGGTCGTTAAAGGTAATCCGACCCGCATAAGCACCGTCAATGGACACATAGACATTGGTCTTGCCGTCAGTGATCTTCTCAGCCCCGACAAAGTCAGCTTTACCCACCTTGACTTCCTTACTGTCCACTTGGCCTTTAACCCCAGCAGCAGTCACTTCTTCTAAGTGGTTAACCGGACTAAGGTCCAGACCCTGTTTTTGAGCGTCATCCACTAAGGACCGGGCCAAAACGTGGGTAGAGGATTGTTCGGCACTAGCTGCATAGTGGAGAATATGATCCACCTCAAATCTCCCTTGGACTTGGATATCATCAACAGCTAAAGAACCCTGGGTAATGGTTCCGGTTTTATCAAAGGCCGCCGTTTTGACTTGGTCGAGTTTTTCCAAGCTGGTTCCTGATTTCATGACAATCCCATTGCGGCTGGAATTACTCATCCCCCCGACAATAGCCACCGGAGCGGCGATAATTAAGGGACAAGGTGAAGCCACCACTAGGACTTCCGCAAAACGAACTGGGTCTTTTGAGACAAACCAGGCAATAAAGGCAATGACATAGGCAATAATGGTAAAAGGTACCGCATAACGGTCAGCTAAGCGGACAAAGGGAGCGGGCTCTTCCTTAGAATTCTCCACCAGGGCCACTAAACGTTGGTACTGGCTATCCTTAGCAGCCTTCTTCACTTCGAAAGTCAGACTGGCCTCCCCATTAATAGACCCTGACATCAGTTCGTCGCCCACGCCTTTCTCTACCGGCTTGGATTCACCGGTCAAGGACGATTCATCGACAAAGGTCTCCCCTTGGACAATGACTCCGTCCACAGGCACCAATTCATTGGGACGGACCCTGACTTGGTCGCCGACTTGAATCTCTTCCACCGGGACGGAATCTACCGAACTGTCGGTATTAATCCGGTGGGCAAATTGGGGGGAATGTTCCAGTAAGGCTTCCAGTTCTCGGCTGGCTTGTTGGGTAGCATAGGCTTCCAGGGATTCTCCCCCAGTCATCATCACTAAGATCATTAAACTGGCCCAGTGTTCCCCCACAGCTAGAGTGGCTAGGATAGCGGTAATGGCCAGGATATCTACCCCATAGTAGCCATCCTTTAGGGTTTCAATCATGTCCTTAGCCAAAATGAGGGCCATGATAATCCCCCAAATCGCAATCACCCAAAAAGCCATGGTCTCCCGCCCCATCAGAAATTGTAGGCAGAGGGCGATTGCTCCAGTGACCAAGGTCACGATGAACTGTTGAAAATCAGTCATTTTTTCTTCCTCCTTGTTAATCATCTTGCTTTTGTATGCTTAGTATACACTAGTTTAGAATTTTTCTAAAGTGATAAAGCTTATTTTTACAAAATATTTCCAAAGGGCCAAAAAGAGTGCCGACTTTGCTTTTTTCTTAAGACTTCTAGCCAATAATTTGTTAAAGTAAACTTATGCCAAAAAAATATTCAATCTTTAACCAATAAAGGAGGTTAACTTTGTGCATTTTAACCGCAAACAATGGTTATCATTGGGACTAGGCGTCATTGCCCTCTGCCTAATTGTCCTCAACTGGTCAACCATCGTCTCCTGGCTGGGCCAAGTCTGGTCGATTGCCTATCCGATCACTTTAGGGGCCATGATGGCCTATGTGGTCAATATTTTAATGTCACTTTATGAGAAGTATCTCTGGCCCCATGCCGATAAGGACTGGCTGGCCAAAATCCGCCGCCCCATCGCCATTGTCTTGGCCCTCTTAACGATTCTGGCCATTATCGCCCTCACCTTGGGCTTGATTATTCCCCAATTGGTGGCTGTAGTGACCAACTTCATGGAGATCCTCCCCCGCCTCTTCCAAAGTCTCGATCGACTCCTAGAGCGTTACGAGGACCTCTATCCGGAAATTGTCTCCTATATGGGGAACTTGGACCTCAACTGGCAAAACATGGTCCGGCGCACCGTCAGCTTTGCCCAAGGACTCACCTCGAGTTTAATCGGGTCAACCATTGGTGCTGTCACTTCAGTGGCCAGCTGGATCGTTACTATCTTTATTGCCATCATCATTACTTTCTATATTTTGATGTCCAAAGAAAGACTGGGTCAACAATTCCACCGACTTACCAAGGCTTATTTAAAGGACAAGCGTTATAACCAAATCCACTATGTCCTCGCCATGGTAAACGATGCCTTCTATAACTTTATCGCGGGAGAAGTGGTAGAGGCCGCTATCCTGGGCTGTATGGTCGGCTTTGGCATGTGGATCTTTGGCTTCCCTTACGCCAGCATGATCGGGGTCCTCACTGGGGTGACAGCTATTATCCCACTTTTGGGCGCCTATATCTCTGGAGGACTGGGTTTTCTGTTGATCCTTATGCATTCACCGATCCAAGCCCTGCTCTTTGTCGTATTTATTGTGGTTGTCCAACAAATTGAAGGGAACTTGATCTATCCCAAAGTGGTTGGCAATTCCCTGGGACTCCCTGGCATGTGGGTCTTGATCGCAGTCACGGTCGGTGGCGGTTTAATGGGCGTGGCTGGTATGCTAATTGGGGTGCCAATTGCTTCCGCCGGCTACCGTCTCCTTAAATTTGACGTCAACTACCGAGAAGCCAAGGCCAAGGCTTCTAACGACCAAGAAGTCAAAGCCCCTAGCCAACTGGCCCGCCAGCATGACTTCAGTATCCAAGCCTTAGCCAATGAAGAGGGCTTAAACTAACTGATCAGAGAAATTTAGCTCAAATTTGATAAAAACCGTTCCCTCAGCATAAAAAAGGGAACGGTTTTTTGCGATTTTCGATACTAAGTCGACAGGCATAGTGATAAAATAGTGGTAGAAATAGAACGCTTTCATTATTTACTAAGGAGGCTTATCATGATTATTACAACAACACCAAACATCCAAGGCAAGACCATCACTAGCTACCAGGGCATTGTCTTTGGCGAAGTGGTGGCCGGGGTCAACCTGCTCAAAGATATGGGCGCTGGTTTCCGTAATGTCTTTGGCGGTCGGTCCAAGGGTTACGAAGGCGAACTGACCCAAGCCCGCGAAGAAGCCCTCCAAGAAATGGCTGACCGGGCTAAAGACCTGGGCGCTGATGCTGTAGTGGGCGTTAAGATGGACTATGAAACCCTAGGCGCTAATAATGGCATACTCATGGTCACCTGCAGTGGCACCGCTGTAAGCTTAGGTGATTAAATCAGGCAACTGTAGCAGACAATCGATAAACCATTCCCTTCTAAACAGAGAGAAACTCTAAGTTTTTCTCTGTTTTTTATTAAGGAGACTTTAAGAATCTAGAAAATGAAGCGCTTCCATTTGTGGTTTATCAATATTTCTCCTAAGCTTAAAGTATGTTAATCATATAAAAGTATTTTGAGGAGGACGATTATATGAATAAGAAATTGAAAATCTCATTAGTCAGTCTAGCCAGCATCTTTACCTTAGCTGCCTGTGGCCAAGCCAATGATGGGGGAGATAAGGCTAACACTGACCAAAATGAAAGCAGCCAAGAAGTTTCTCAAGAAACCAAGGGAGAAACAGCTTCTCAAGAGGACAGCAAGGGCCAAAAAGAGTCTAAAGAAGACAATAAGGACCAAGCTGAATCCAATCAATCCAGCCAGGACCAAGAAGGCATTGAAAACAAAGAATATGCCATCTCTATCGAGGATGCCGTGAATAAATTTAACGAAGAAACCGGCGCCCAAGACGTGAAGATTGAAGAAATTGAATTTGACTACGAAGAAGAATTCAGCAAACATACCTATCAAATCCAAGGCTACAACGCAGAAAACGAATGGGACATGCACATTGACCCCGATACTGGTGAAGTCTTAAAGGTAGAAGCTGAAAAAGAAGCCAATGACGAAACCAAACAACTCGAAGTCACCAGCTTAATCACACCAAAAGAAGCCATGGAAAAGGCCCTCGCTGAACACCCAGGCGAAAAAGTCAAGAACTGGGAACTCTCTGTCGATGACAACGGCGTCATCCACTACGAAGTCGACCTCACTAACGTCGATGACGTGGACGTCAATGCAAGCAGCGGAGAAATTATTAAATAAAGGAAGAGAGTGTGAGCTGACGACAAAAAAGTGAAACGCTGGAGGAAATATGCGGAAATCCTCGTAGAGGATTGACAAATATTACCGAAGCGGAGTTCACTTTTGTCAGCGAACACGTTTGAAGAGAGTGCGACAAGCGCGTCAGAGAGCAAGACCACTGGAGCACATTTTGACAAATAAGTAATAAATAAGGATCTAGTAGAATAAATCTGCTAGATCCTTTTTCTTTGGGCTTAGACAAACAAAAAGTGCCTCCATCACTCATCAGTGAAAGAGACACTTTTTTCGTCTTCTTATATTATTCGGCTAAGTTTTAGCCCAGCGCTTAATTATCGAAAACTTTAGATAAAGGCTTGTTGGCCAGTGTAGTAACGACCGATAATGAGGGAGTTAACCTCGTGGGTCCCTTCATAGGTGTACATCCCTTCAATATCCGCCATGAAACGTGGCACATCGTATTCCAAGAGAATGCCGTTACCCCCACAGACTTCCCGAGCTAAAGCAGCATTTTCACGAGCCCGGTAGCCGTTATGCATCTTGGCCATAGAAGAGTTCTCTTCTTTGTAGATACCACGTTCTTGTTGTTGGGCTAATCTCACTGCAATCGCTAGGGTAGCTTGAGCGTTCATTGCCATGCGGGACAATTTTTCTTGGATCAATTGGAAGCTGGCCACGGTCTTACCGAAGGCTTCCCGTTCCCGGGTGTACTTCAAGGCTGCTTCAAAGGCGCCGGCTGTCGCACCTGCCAGTAACCAAGCCACGTCAGACCGGGTATTACGGAGGATGTTCGCCGCGTCCTTCCAAGAGTTCACATTTTGCGCCCGTTGGGACTCAGGCACTTTAACATCGGTATAAATAATTTCCGCATTAGGCATCATCCGGAAGAAGGCTTTGGGTTCGGTGTTGAAGGTTTCGACCCCTTCACTTTCCCGTTCCACAAAGAACATCTTCACTTGGCCATCGTCCACATCACGAGCAAAGAAAGCGTGCCACTTAGCTAGAGTCCCGCCACCGATCCATTTCTTATGACCATTCAGAATCCAGGTGTCACCTTCCCGTTTAGCGGTCGCTGCCATCCCGCCAGCAATATCAGAGCCGTGTTCAGGTTCGGTCATGGCTAAGACACCCTTACCTTCCCAGCTGAGGACGCCTGGCATGAGTTTTTCTTGCTGTTCCTTGCTACCCCCAATTTTGACACATTCGTGGAAGAGCCCCCCATTAGAGGTATAGAAGGTCCCAATCACCGGGTCAGTCTTGGCTAAGGTATAAGCCCGGAAGCCCCGGAAGAGTTGGCTGATGGTCCCATCTTCACGACCTTCTAATAATTTAGGGTTTTGGATAAGGTCAATATCAATAATTTTTTGCATTTCTTCCAGTGGGAAAGTTGCCTTGTCCCAGTGCTCATCGAGGACGGGGTAGATATCTTCTTTTAGAACCTTTTCAACCTCTTGCAGAACTTCTTTTTCCCCATCGGTTAAGTCTTCAGCATAGTTATAAAGGTCGGAATAAAACATTTTTTCAACTGCATCAATGTCTGCTCTAGATTCTTTAACCATAATAGTCTCCTTGTCCTTTAATTCGCTCATATGCCCTTTAAGCAGCTAGGATATTCATTTCTTCTCCCAAGTCTAGCGCTTTTGGGCCTTTTGGTCATCTCACTATTTTCCTTGTAATTTTTCTTGGTTTTTGGCTTGTTCAGAAGGTAATTGATTGCCATCTTCATCGTAGTCGTAGAAGCCTTTGCCTGCTTTCTTACCGAAGCGACCAGCCCGCATCATATTCTTCATGGTAACTGGTGGGGTCCAGCGTGGGTCACCATACTCTTGTTCGAAGTATTCCATGACATAGTAACCAATATCTACCCCAGCATAGTCTTGGAGTTCAAAGGATCCCATGGGATGGTTTAAGCCATAGCGCATGGCCTTGTCAATGTCTTCTGGAGTGGCAATACCTTCTTCGAGCACCTTGATGGCCTCGATCATTTGAGGGATCATGATCCGGTTAACGATGAAACCTGGGGAATCTTTATGAACGGTCACGGTTTCTTTACCGATACTTTCAGCAACTTCTCTAACCACCGCTACCGTCTCATCACTGCTTTCATAGCCATAGATAATTTCTACTAACTTCATCACTTGTGGTGGGTTGAAGAAGTGCATCCCCGCGAAACGACTCGGATCTTCTAAGACACTAGCAATTTCGGTAATGGATAGGGAAGAGGTATTAGTCGCTAGGACAATGTCATCACGAACAATGCCTTCCACTTCTTTAAAAACTTCCTGTTTGAGCTCCATCTTTTCTAGAACGGCTTCAACCACGAAGTCCACATCTTTGAAGTCCTTGAGGTCGGTGGTTCCGGTGATGCGGCTAAGAACTTCTTCCTTGCCCGCTTCATCTAATTTCCCCCGTTTCACACTACCGTCGAGGAATTTACTAATCCGGTCTATCCCCCCTTGGACAAACTTGTCTTCAATATCTCTTAAGATCACCTGGTAACCATTGGAAGCAAACACGTTGGCAATCCCTGCCCCCATTGAGCCGGCTCCAATCACTCCAATTGTTTTGATCTCTGACATAGAAAAAACACTTCCTTTCTTTGGATTTATTATCTTCACAAGTATTGTAGCAAAAATGTAAGCGCTTTATCAGTTATATGCTTGTGCACTTATTCTTTATCTAGCCGTTAAAATCACTATCACTAAGCCAAGATGCTCAGGTAAAGTGATTTCACAAGCCATCTCTTGGCCTTGATAAAAAATAAACATAAAGAAAAAAGCCAAAAAATAAATATCTTATTTCTTGACTAATCGCTCCTCTGAAAGGCGTATTTATACAATTTTTGTACTAACTGCTCACCAACCTCATTTGTTGATATAAAAAAACTCCAGCGCCATCAGACACTGGAGTTCTTCTTACCATATCACTAGTCCTTATAGGACACGACCATATAACGATGGGGATCGCGGCCTTGGGACTGGGTTTTAATATGACTATATTTGGATAGGCAACGGTGAATAATCTTCCGTTCACGCGCTGGCAAGGGACTCAAGGTGACGTCTTCACGTTCCACAGTCACTTGATCAGCGGTTCTTTCCGCCAATTTCTCCAAGGTTTGCTCACGACGTTCCCGGTAGTCGCCCACATTCACTTCAACAGCTACACGTTTACGCACATGGGAATGAGTGAGAATCTGAGCCAGGGTTTCTAAGGAATTGATAATCTTACCATGCTTACCAATCACTAAGCCCGGTTTGTCGGTATTAATATGGAAGATAATTAAGTCATCCATATCTTCAACATCAATGGTCACATCCACTAGGTAGGCTTCCATGACATCGATGAGATAGTGGGCCACATCTTCAACGCCCCAATCGAAAGGATAGGAAGCTTCTTCTTCGTCATCCGCTTCATCTGCGTCTTGAGACTGGCTGTCAGTTGCTGAGTAGTCAGCTGCTAGTGATTGGCTGGCTGGCTCACTTTGACTCTCCACTGGCTCTAATTCGGCGCTGGTACTTGCATCAGCTGGGCTAGCGCTTTGACTATCGAGTGTATGAGCTACTTGGCTGTCACTACTGGATTCACTAGTTGCTTGGCCGACAGCACTTTGGCTATCATCGAGCGCTTCAACCTGGCTAGCTTCTTCGACCACTTCAGTAGTGGCCGGCTCTTTATCAGCTGCTGGGTTAGTGACTGTTTCTGCTTCAACAGCTACTTCAGCCACAATCTCATCAACACTAGGTTCACCATCAGCTAGGCTGACTTGAATAATGGCCGGTTGGCTACCAAAACCAAAGAAACCTTTTTTAGGCTCTTGGAGAATTTTGACATCTTCCATCGGGATGTCACTGACTTGGAGCCCTTCTTTAGCTGCTGCGATCGCCTCTTCAACGCTGGCGCCTTGATAAGTTTCTAATTTCATATTTGATGCTCCTTATTACTTACGCTTTTTACCTCGTGGGTTGCGACGGGCTTTCTCTAAGCGCCGTTCCAAATCCCTTTCCTTGGCCTCTTCTTCGTGGCGGGCCCTTTGTTTTTGATAAGGGTTGTTGATCAATAGGGTTTGGCCAATGGTAAAGACATTGGCAGTTGCCATGTATAAGGCCAAAGCACTCGGTAAGTTCATCATAACAAAGAAAATAAAGACAGGCATAACGTATTGCATCGCTGTCATAGACCCTGATTTAATTCCTGAAGCAATCTGACTGAGGTGGGTCGAATACCAAATCGATACCGCAGCAATAATTGGCAATATGAAGTAAGGGTCTGGCTTCCCTAATTCCATCCATAAGAAATGCCCATTAGTTAAGGCCTCTGTCCGACTGATGGCTTGGTAGAGGGCCGTCAGAATTGGAAGTTGGATTAATAAGGGGAGACAGCCAGCAAATTGGTTGGTATCATACTTCTCTTGCAGTTTGGCGGTCTCTTCTTGGAGTTTTTGTTGGGTTTCCGAATCACGGGAAGCATACTTTTCTTGCAGGGCCCGAAGTTCAGGCTGCATCTTTTGCATCTTCTCCGTGTTCTTCATTTGTAAGCTATAGAGCGGGGTTAAGAGGAGGCGGGCCAAGATGGTGAAGACAATAATCCCCATCCCGTAACTATTACCAAAAACTCCTGATAACCAAATAATGATTTGTGATAGGTTATAGAGCACATAACGGTCCCAGAAGCCCGTGGAATCGGCTGTAATCGGCTCCATACCACCGGCTCTGGCACACCCACTCAGAACCAGGACTCCGACTAAGAGCATCCCCAGAACTAGCAGGTGTTTTTTATTTTGTTTAATTTTCACTTTCTGCCCTCTCGTTTCTTTCTACTGGCCTAGACGGGTCAGTGTGGAAGAGGCCCTGTAAGCGCATGACGTGGATCAAACTGGACTTGACCTGGTCTTGGCTCATCGCCTTGGTTGGCTTACGGGCAATGATGATAAAATCGACATTGCTTTTAATATAGGGTTTTAACTCGGTCAGTGCCTGGCGGATTAACCGTTTCACCCGGTTGCGGGTCACCGCATTGCCGATCTTTTTTCCCACAGAGAGTCCAACCCGAAAATGTTTTTGCTCTTTTTCGATGGAGTAGACTACAAATTGCCGGTTCGCCTTGCTATCTCCTTGGTGGAAAACCAAGCTAAAATCTTTTTCTGACTTGACTCGGTAGCTCTTGCGCATTGTATTCCCTCCTCGACACTAAATAAAAAAAGACCACAGCGCTTTGTGGTCTTATGCTGAAAGTCGTTTTCTGCCTTTTTGACGACGACGCGCTAAAACGTGACGACCATTTTTTGTACTCATACGGTTGCGGAAGCCATGTTTCTTTTGACGACGACGTTTATTTGGTTGATAAGTTCTCTTCATGAATGACACCTCCTATGATATGGGAATGGTTATATCTAATAACAATCTTTCACATTATACCGAACAACTGAAATAAGATCAATAGAAATCTAAAAAAAAATTCACCAACTGACTAATCTTTTTCTAAAAAACACATCCTTCCCAGCAGTCTTATAAACAGGATTTCTAGTCGGCAAATAATTAATAGTTTCTTCTTATTAATTAAGTCTAACCTTTGCGAAATGACCTAAGGATTAGTATAATAAAAGTGAAAAAGAAAGCGCTTACTTGCTATAAATCCATATCTTTTCACCTCTTTTTAACTTCAAGTAAATAAACCATAAATAAAGCTAATTATTCAAGTCAGGTGTATAGAAAGAAAGGTGACGGTTGATGATCAATACAGATTTAGTCGTACTCGGCGGTGGACCTGCCGGCTATGTGGCCGCTATCCAGGCAGCCAAGCTCGGCTTAGAGGTTTACTTAATTGAAGAGGACAAAGTGGGGGGAACCTGTTTGAATCGAGGTTGTATCCCTACCAAAGCCCTCTTACAGGCGGCCCATGTAAAAGACACGGTCGACCAGGCCCAAGCTTTTGGCATTGAAAGTGGAGGCCAGTCCCAGGTCAAGATGGAAAAAGTCCAGTCCTATAAAAATGCCGTGGTCAAACAATTAGTGACCGGGGTGGCAGGTTTGGTCAAGAAAAACAAGGTCCACCTCCTAAAGGGTCACGGAGCCGTTTTAGGGCCTTCGATCTTCTCTCCCAATTCTGGCGCCATTGCAGTAAGCCCGAACGATCCTGAGGAAGAAGAAAGTATTATCGTTCCCAAAAATGTCATCATAGCTACTGGGTCACGGAACAAAAACCTGCCCAATATTACTATTGATGAGGAATATATCCTCTCTTCCACCGGCCTCTTAGAGATTGGAGAAATTCCTAAGTCCATTGCCATTATTGGGGGCGGGGTCATTGGGGTAGAATTTGCCTCTTTCCTTGCCCGGATGGGAAGCCAGGTCACCATTATCGAATACCTAGACCGGCTCTTAGCCAATGAAGGCAAAAACATCTCCCAAGCCCTGGCCAAGGCCTTTAAAGATCAAGGCATCACACTGAAGCTCAACTGCCAAGTCGACCAAGCCCAAGTCCAGGATGGCCAGGTTCTGGTCTCCATGAACCAGGGTCAGGACCAGGAAGTCTTTGACAAGGTCCTGGTGGCTGTTGGTCGCGAGCCTAACATTGATAACATTGGCCTTCATAATACCTCCATTAAATACGATAAGAAGGGGATTGAGGTCAACCAGCACTACCAAACCAAGGAAGGCCACATTTATGCCATCGGTGATGCGA
This sequence comes from Aerococcus mictus, assembly GCF_003286595.3. NCBI lineage: Bacteria > Bacillati > Bacillota > Bacilli > Lactobacillales > Aerococcaceae > Aerococcus > Aerococcus mictus. The sequence goes on from NZ_CP132985.1 coordinate 2,111,439, forward strand.
TTAATACCCTGCAACTGGCTCATGTGGCCATGGCTGAAGCCAAGTGTGCCGTCGACCACATCGTCAAGAAAACCAGTGACCCGCTTAACTACACCATGCTGCCACGTTGTGTCTATAGTTCCCCAGAAATTGCCAGCGTAGGTTATAACCAAGACAACCTCCCCGAAGACGTTGAAGCCAAGGTCGGCCACTTCCCCCTAGCAGGTAACGGCAAGGCCTTGATCGAGAAAGCCAGTGACGGCTTTATTGAAGTTATCCGCGACCAAGTCACGGACGACTTACTAGGCATCACCATTTTTGGCCCCCATGCTTCCGAGATGATCAGTGAAGGCAGCCTGGGACTCTACCTCAATGCCACCAATGAGGAAGTCGCCACCACCGTCCACCCGCACCCGAGCTTCTCAGAAGCCCTCCAAGAAGCCGCTTTAGACGCTATGAAAATGGCCATTCACAAGTAAATTACAGCCACAAAGGATATAGTAGTCTCTAAAAATATTTTTGTTGATTTAGTAAGTATATTGAGCCATAAAGCTCATCGAATAGAGAAAGTGAGTTGACTATCATGGAAAAATTAGCAAGTACTGGTCTAAGTAAAGAAGCCATTATCGAGGCTTATAAGCATGTGGTCCGGAGCCGTTTACTCGACGAACGGATCTGGCAATTAACCCGGATTGGTAAGACTTCCTTTAATATTTCTGGTCAAGGTCATGAAGTCGGTCTAGTGGCCATGGCTTTAGCCTTTGACCATGACAAGGATTTCTTCCTACCTTACTACCGGGACATGACTGCCTGCATGGTGTGGGGCATGTCCTGTACCGATGTTCTCCTGGCCACCTTTGGTAAGGATGCTGACCCCAACTCCCACGGCCGGCAGATGCCAAACCACTTCGGCTCCAAGGAACACAATATTGTCAGCCACTCCTCCCCAGTGTCCACCCAATACCCTGTCGCTGCAGGTGTCGCCCTAGCCAACAAACTGGATGGGTCTGACAGCATTGCCCTGACAACGACGGGTGAAGGTTCCTTTAACCAAGGGGAATGTGCTGAAGCCATGAACATTAGCGGGGTTATGCAACTCCCAGTCATCTTCGTGGTGGAAAATAACGGTTATGCCATCTCAGTACCAGCCAAACACCAATACCATGCCGAATCCTTAGCCCTAAGAGGTCCTGGCTACGGTTTTGACGGCGAACGCGTGGACGGCTTTGATTTTGCTCAAACCTACAAGGCCTTCAAAAAAGCTGTAGAAAAAGTTCGCCAAGGCGGGGGCCCACACTTGATTGAACTCATGGTCACCCGTTTAACCAGTCACTCCTCCGATGACGACCAAACTGTCTATCGGTCGCCGGAAGAACTGGAAGAAGTGAAAGCCAACGACCCAATTAAGAAATTTAAAGCACAACTTATCGAGGAAGGCTATCTGACTGAAGAAGAAAACGAAAAAATCTACCAAGAACTGCAAGCGGAAGTCGACCAAGCCACCGATGAAGCGGAAGCCAGCCCTGATCCGACGCCAGAATCACTCTATGAACAAGTCTATGCCGACTAATTTCTCCATATAATAGGAAAGGAATGACTCAAGATGACAGAAATAACTTACTTAGAGGCCTTAAACCAAGGTATTGATGAAGAAATGGCCCGCGATGATAAGGTCCTCATCTTTGGTGAAGACGTCGGTGGGGAAAAAGGTGGGGTTTTCGGGGTCTCCAAAGGCCTAGCCGCTAAATACGGGGATGACCGGGTCTTCTCCAGCCCCCTCACTGAAATTGCCATCGCTGGTTTAACCGTGGGCTTAGGGATTAAAGGCTACCGGGCCATTGGTGAATTCCAATTTGCGGACTATATCCTCCCAGCCGTTAACCAAATTAACTCCGAAGCTGCTAGGATGCGTTACCGGACCAAGGGCGACTGGACCACGCCAATTGTCTTTCGCGCCCCTTATGGAGCTGGTGTCCGCGGCGGTTTCTATCATTCCCAAACTACCGACAAGGTCTTTGCCGGACAACCGGGACTACGGATTGTGACCCCTTCCACTGTCTATGACGCTAAAGGGATGATCAAGGCCGCTATCCGCTCTGATGACCCCGTCCTCTTCTATGAGCACAAACGCCTCTACCGGCTCTTAAAAGATGAAATTCCTAGTGAAGACTATACCGTTCCTTTAGACAAGGCCAATGTCCTCCGTCAAGGGGATGATATTACCGTGATTGCCTATGGGATTGTCCTCCAATACGCCCTCAAAGCGGCTGAACGCTTAAGTGAAGAAGAAGGCATTGAATGTGAAGTCGTTGACGTGAGAAGCCTTTATCCACTAGATAAGGAAACCCTGGTGGAAGCGGCTAAGAAAACCGGTAAGGTCCTCTTAGTTACCGAAGATAATAAGGAAGGCGCGATAATGAGTGAAATTGCCGCCATTATCGCTGAAGAAGCCCTCTTCGACTTGGACGCGCCCATCCGCCGTTTAGCTGGCCCAGATGTGCCTACTGTGGGCTATGCCCTAAACTTAGAACGTGAATTCTTAGTCGATGAGGACAAGGTCTACCAAGCCATGAAAGAGCTCGCTGAATTCTAACCATAGCTAAGACTTGTCATCAAGCAGAAGGGAGCTTAAACTAATGACTAAAAAAATCATCAAGATGCCGGCCCTAGGCGAAAGTGTTCATGAAGCGACCATTAACGCTTGGCTAGTCAAAGCCGGCGATACTGTCAAAAAATACGACCCGCTGGCGGAAGTGATCTCTGACAAGGTCACCACCGAGGTCCCCTCCGAATATAGTGGGGTGATCGACGAATTGTTGGTTGATGAAGATGAAGAAATCCCTATTGGCCAAGCCATCCTGTCAATTATTGTCGAAGGGGATGGCCCAGACGACCAAGCCGAAGCCCATTCTACAGAAACTAGTGACCAAGAGAATGCGGATGAAGCAAAAGAGGAAGCCGAGCCAACTCAAAATCTCAACTATTCCCCTGCTGTCGTTCGTTTGGCCCAGGAGAAAGGAATCGATCTCAAACAAGTCACCGGGTCTGGCAAAAATGGTCGGATTACCAAAAAAGATGTTCTTAAGGCCGCTGATCAAAGCGAAAGTAGCAGTCAAAGCACAAAAGTAAATGAAGTGAAATTGTCAAATGATTCAGAAAAATCAAAATTTGATAGCCGATACTCACCAGCTGTGCTAAAATTAGCACAGACGCATAATATTGATTTGTCTCAGTTGGTGGGAACTGGTGCTAAAGGGCGCATCACGCGAAAAGATGTCCTAGCGGCACTTGAGTCGGGCCCAAGCCCAGACCAAACTGCCAGCCAGTCTGAAAGCAGCAACCAAATTGATCAGTCAGCCAAGACTCCTGTGAGTCAACCAAGTCAATCTCAAGACCAAGTCACACCAGCCGATGGTATCCGTAAGGCCATTGCTAAACAAATGACCAAGTCCTACCAAGAGATTCCCCATGCTTGGATGATGGTAGAAGCTGACGTGACCAATATCGTTAATTTACGCAATCATTTGAAAGATTCCTACCAGGATAATGAAGGGATCCACCTCTCTTACTTCCCATTCTTTGTAAAAGCAGTGACCCAAGCCTTAAAACAACACCCACTGCTTAACGCCAGTTGGCAAGAAGATGGGATTCACTACCATAAAGACATTAACTTATCGATAGCAGTAGCTACCGAAGACCATCTTTATGTCCCAGTGATTAAGCAGGCGGACCGTCTTTCCATCAATGGAATCGCCCATGAAATTGACCGCCTCGCGCAAGCCGTTAAAAACGGTGAGGCAACCAGCCAAGACATGCAAGGCGGGACCTTTACCGTAAATAATACGGGGGTCTTCGGTTCGGTCCAATCCATGGGAATCATTAATCCACCACAAGCTGCGATTCTTCAAGTCGAATCGATTAAGAAGCGCCTTCTTGTCAGCGATGACGGTAATTTCAAGATGGCCGACATGGTTAACCTCTGTCTCTCCATTGACCATCGTCTCCTCGACGGTTTAGAGGCCGGTCGCTTCTTACAAGATGTGGTCCACAATTTAGCTCAATTCAGCCAAGAAACAGAGATATATTAATGCGCTTCTTAGACTCTAGCGACAGTCTTTAACTGAGAGTCAACCAATTATTTCTAGAGAAGAAGGAGTGACAATATGAGTGAAGAAACACAAATGACCCCTAAGGTCTTTCTTAATAAAGTATTGAATGGGACAGCGACAGGAGTGGTTATTGGTTTAATTCCTAATGCCGTTTTATCCGGGATTTTGAAATATTTTACCCACATTCCCCTAGCCCTTACCATTTCTCAAATTGCCGTAATTTTCCAATTAGCTACCCCGCTTTTGATTGGGGCCTTAATCGCCATGCAATTTGGCTTCAAGCCCATGCAAGTCATGGTGACTGCTGGAGCCAGTTTCGTGGGCTCGGGGGTTATTCAATATAACCCTGAAGCCAAGGCCTATATCGGTGCAGGAACCGGGGACTTGATCAATACCATGATCACCGCCGCGATCGCGGTTCTGGTCTTACTCTGGGTCAAAGATAAATTTGGCTCCACCGCTGTGATTGCTATGCCGATCTTAGTGGGTTGTGGGGTGGCCTTGATCGGGGTCCTCTTACTACCGATTATTGCTAAATTCACTGGCGCCATCGGTAGTGTCATTAACAGCTTTACCAATTTACAACCGATCCTAATGACCATCTTGATCTCCTGTTCATTCGCGATGTTGATTATCTCACCTATTTCAACCGTGGCGATCGGTTTAGCTATCCAACTCGATGGGATTGCTGCTGGGGCAGCTTCCATGGGGGTTGCGGCAACCACAGTCGTTTTAGTGGTTCATTCTTGGAAAGTCAATGAATCCGGGGTTACCCTAGCTATTGCCTTAGGGGCTATGAAGATGATGATGGCCAACTTATTCAAGTACCCAATCATCTTGGTACCTACCCTATTTACCGCAGTGATTACCGCTATTCCAGTAGCCCTCTTTAATATTTCCGGTACCCCACAATCCGCTGGTTTCGGTTTAGTGGGTATTGTCGGACCGCTAGCATCCTTCGATGCCGGCCTAAGTATTCCTTTAGTCATTCTCTCTTGGTTAATCATCCCCGTAGCCGTTGCCTTACTCAGCAAAGTTCTCTTTGAAAAAGTATTGAAATTATATGACGGTAACGTGGTCTTTGCTTACCAAGGTCAAGACTAAGATTGCTAACAAAGTCGAGCGCAAGCTCGGCTTTTTTTATGCGAATTTTTTCGTCCTTTTGTGTGACAGTCACACTCTCTAGTTGAGTTCGGTGACAAAAGTGAACTCCACTTCAGAAATATTTGTCAATCCTTTTCAAGGATTTCCGCATATTTCTTCCAGCGGTCTTGCTCTTTGGCGCACTTGTCACACTCTCTTCAAACGTGTTCCAGTCACAGGACGAACGTCCGCTTCAAAAACTGGTAACGCTCAGACTAGCTGAGCTTATCCCAGTTTTCTCCAGCGATTTCGTCCTTTTGTGTGACTGTCACACTCTCTAAAATCCCCAAAAGTGGATAAGTTTTCCCAGGGGGAGTGGACAGAGCTTACTGTCTATAACTTATCCCAAGGGCTTTTAACAGACTTCTACACAATCCACAGCAAGGGGAGAAGTTATCCACAGCTGTGGATTCTTTTACTAAATCTGTGTGTAGCTAGGCTTTTACCCCAGGGTATTATCCACAGTCGAACAAGTTTTCCCCTGTTACCTGCTAACTATACACAGATTGTGGATAAGTCTATGAACAACTTGGGAAAACTTTTATCCCCAATTCGAATAAATGTGGATAACTTTTCCGCTTCATGGTAAACTAAAAGAGACTATTTCTATAGAAAGGAGTCGTTTCG